>NZ_JAKOGN010000001.1:0-515620 GCF_022240605.1 Streptococcus sp. DFI.7.26
TAGAGTACCTGACTACGAATCAGGCGGTTAGAGGTTCGACTCCTCTAGGGTGCATGGTCGCAAGACTGTGTAAGAATTGAATAAGAACGAGCACCCTTAGCTCAACTGGATAGAGTACCTGACTACGAATCAGGCGGTTAGAGGTTCGACTCCTCTAGGGTGCATAAAGCGTAAGCTTTAGTTCGGGAAGTAGCTCAGCTTGGTAGAGTACTTGGTTTGGGACCAAGGTGTCGCAGGTTCGAATCCTGTCTTCCCGATACTGTAGAAAGGTCATGTGACCTTTTTTATTTTGTTATAACAAAAGAAGGCCATCAGGCCTTTTTTCATTATAACAGTTGGTATTCGTCAATTAACATGATGGTTTCTCGTCCTTTGTTATCAACGATTCTGACTTGTCTTGGGTAGTAAGGGTCGAAAGGAATAAGGAAATCAACAGCGATTTCTAAGGGGAAGTCTTTTTGACTGAAGCGCAGGGTTGTTTTTCCTTTGCGATTGATCAGTTCAAATTTTAAAACAGAATTTAAGGGGTAAACGTGTTTGAGATAGTTATCAATGACATACCAGAAACTATCGATAATATCATCTGGTAAGCTGGTCATGACTCCAAAACTTGCATAGCGACCTCTTGTATTTGTAAACGCCATAGTGTCTCCCTTCCTATTTTTATTAAGTACATAGTACTTGTTTTACTTGGATATTGCAAGTATTAAGTTCGAAAAAAAAGAGCTTTCGCTCTTTCCAACTTTATTTATTTCGCAGTTCAACATAACGGTTGTACCAAATTTTAATGTATTCCTCAGAGAATGGACCTAACTGGTTGTTAATCCAGTCTACAAGGATTTTGACATTTTCTTTTAGGATAAAGTCAATGTCATCTGAATAGTTCATTTTGCGTTTGTGCTGTTCGTATTCTTCAACGTCCAGCAGTTTCTTATCACCATCTGGGAAGACTTTGACATCAAGATCATAATCTATATACTTTAGTGCTTCTTGGTCCATATAATATGGACTGGCAAGATTACAATAATAGGATACTTCATTATCTCGTATCATAGCGATGATATTGAACCAGTACTTCTTATGAAAGTAGACAATTGCTGGCTCTCTTGTAATCCATCTTCTACCATCGCTCTCTGTGACGAGAGTATGATCATTGACGCCGATAAGTGCGTTTTCCGTAGTTTTTAGTACCATGGTGTCCCGCCAAGTTCGGTGGAGACTTCCATCATGTTTATAACTTTGAATTGTAATAAAGTCGCCTTCTTTAGGTAGTTTCATAACTTACCAACTTTCTACAATCTAAGTACATCCTCTATATTGTATCATATTTTCATGAAAATAAGGGATTTTCATGTATTTTTATTTAAAGGAATTCTTGAAGAGCTGTAGAAATGTCTGAGTAGTCATACCCTTTGCGAGCAAGAGCTTGGGTGAGGCGTTGTTTGAGTTCGTAGCCCTCATATTTTCGTGAGTATTTCTGATACTGTTTTTCCACTTCCTTCATAATCAGGTCGAGAGTTTGTTCTTCATCTTGCTCGATGTCTAATTGGTGATAGGCTTCTTTAGCAACTTCATAACTAAAGCCTTTATTGATGAGAGTTTGTGTGATTTTATCTTTTAAGGCTCTTGGTGGAAGTTTTTTAACGTATTGCTTAGCTAGTTTTTGGGCAGTTCGTTGAGCTACTTCGGAAAAATCAAATTCTGAGGTGGCCTGATCAATATAGTGGGAAGAGACACCTTTTTGAATGAGCTTTTGCTTGAGGAGATAGGGTCCCTTGTCACCTGAGAGGTGATTGGATTGAAAGATAGCACGAGTATAGGCCAAGTCATCGATCCATTTGTCTTCTTTTAGGGTGTTCATGACGGTTTCAATGGTAGATTCGTCAATTTCATGCTTGGCTAAGTAGTCGCGAACTTCGCGACCTGTACGAGCTTTAAAGGAAAGGTGGTAGAGGGCTAAATTTTTAGCATGGGAGAGCTGGGAAAAGGTTTGGATTTCCTTGAGTTCTTCCTGGCTAATTTCCTTGTCTCGTGAGAGCATGAAGCGGACGATGGTGTCTTCTGTAATGTAGAGGGATTGGGCTTGATCCAGCTCTAGAAGGTAGAGACGTTTTTTCTTTTCTAATTTGGTAATTTTCATAGGATTCCTGTTTCGTTTGAGTTTTATTGCAGTAAATAATCAGTCTTTCTCTCTATATTATTCGTATTCTTATTGAGAAATGGCCTGTAATTCCTTGTTTTTCTTTTCAATTTTATCATATTCTAAACGAATGAGAAACTACATGGTATAATAGACATATGAATCTAAAAGTTAAACAAAGAATTCCTTTGAAAATCAAGCGAATGGGAATTAATGGAGAAGGGATTGGCTTTTACAAGAAGACCTTAGTCTTTGTGCCTGGGGCTTTAAAGGGCGAAGATGTCTTTTGCCAAATTACTGCGATTCGAAAGAACTTTGCAGAAGCCAAGCTCTTGTCTGTCAACAAGGCTTCCAAGTATCGGGTAACGCCAACCTGTGATATCTATGAGACCTGTGGGGGCTGCCAGATCATGCATCTGAAGTACAGCAAGCAGTTGGAGTTCAAAACGGACTTGCTGCAGCAGGCCTTGAAAAAATATGCTCCTAAGGGGTATGAAAATTATCTGATCCGTCCGACGCTTGGGATGGAAAAACCACAGTATTATCGGGCCAAACTTCAATTTCAGACGCGTAAATTTAAGGGGCAGGTCAAGGCTGGTTTGTACGCCCAAAATTCCCATTATTTGGTGGAATTAAGGGACTGTCTGGTCCAGGATCCGGTCATTCAGGAAATCGCTAACCATGTAGCGGAGTTATTGACCTACTACCAGATTCCGATTTCAGATGATCGGAAGCAATTGGGAGTTCGAACCATCATGGTGCGCCGGGCTCGTAAGACTGGACAGGTCCAAATGATCGTGGTGACGAGTCGGCAGATTAATTTAACAGACTTGGTGGCAGATCTAGTAGCAAAACACCCTGAAATTGTGACGGTGGCAGTCAATCTGAATACCTCTAAATCCAGCGAGATCTATGGAGAGAAGACACAGATTATTTGGGGACAGGAGACCATTCGAGAAGGGGTCTTGGATTATGAATTTTCCTTGTCTCCTCGGGCCTTTTATCAGTTAAATCCTGAGCAGACAGAAGTCCTCTATAGTGAAGCTGTCAAGGCCTTGGATGTATCCCCAGAGGATCATTTGATTGATGCCTACTGCGGGGTTGGGACCATTGGTTTTGCCTTTGCGGATAAGGTCAAGAGTGTCCGGGGGATGGACATTATCCCTGAAGCGATTGAGGATGCCAAGTACAATGCTAAGCAGATGGGGTTTGCTAATACCCACTATGAAGCTGGGACGGCTGAGGAAATTATTCCTCGTTGGTACAAGGAAGGCTATCGGGCAGATGCAGTCATTGTGGATCCACCACGTACAGGACTGGGGGTTCAATTGATTGACACCTTGTTGCGCTATGCCCCTCAAAAGATGGTTTACGTTTCTTGCAATGTTTCCACCCTGGCGCGGGACCTCGTGGACTTGACCAAGGTGTATGATGTCGTCTACATCCAGTCAGTGGATATGTTTCCCCATACAGCTCGGACAGAGGCTGTTGTGAAATTGGTCAAGAAAGCTTAATCAAATAGGGATCAACAGTGGATATTTGGCAAATCATGTATGAAAAGGCCAATCAGAGGGCCAAGGAGCTCTCCCAGGAGGAGCGTTAGATTCCAAAGATCTTAGATGAGAGAAGAATGTGAGTGTGAAAGATGGACAATAAAATTGATGTATCGATTCCCGTTGCTCAAGTCATTGATCAACATCCGGAAGTATTGGACTTGTTGGTGGAGTTGGGCTTTAAACCCTTAGCCAATCCGATCATGCGCAATACAGTTGGGCGCAAGGTTTCCTTGAAACAAGGATCAAAATTAGAAGGCACTCCTATGGAGAAGATTGTACGAACACTAGAGGCCAATGGCTATGAAGTAGTGGGGCTAGACTAATGAGTGATGAACGAATTCATGTCTTAAGAGATATCTTATTAGACCTTCATCATGGAGCTTCTCCTGAGTCGGTTCAGGAACGCTTTGATGCGACCTTTAGCGGGGTGTCTGCGATTGAGATTTCCCTCATGGAACATGAACTGATGAATTCCGATGCAGGTATCACCTTTGAGGATGTCATGGAGCTGTGCGATGTCCATGCTAATCTCTTTAAGAACGCTGTACAAGGGGTTGAAGTAACAGATACCGATCATCCAGGTCATCCGGTTCAGATTTTTAAACAGGAGAATCTAGCCCTTCGGGCCGCTATGATGCGGGTCCGTCGCTTGCTGGATAATTATGAGACGACGGAGGATCCTGAGATGATCCAGGAGATTCACAAAGGCCTCTTGCGTCAGTTGGGCTTGGTGGGTCAATTTGATCGGCATTACCGTCGCAAGGAAGAGTTGATGTTCCCCATTATGGAGCGCTATGGGCATGATTCCCCCCCTAAAGTCATGTGGGGAGTGGATGACCAGATTCGAGAACTCTTTGCGAAAGCTATGGACGCAGCCAAGAAACTACAGGATTCTGGTATTTCTGAAGTCAAAGAGCGCTTTGAAGCCTTTGCGCAAGAGTTTGAGGCTATGATCTTCAAGGAAGAATCGATCCTCTTGATGATTTTGCTGGAGGCTTTTAGCCAGGATGATTGGCTCTCCATTGCGGAAGAAAGCGATGCATATGGTTATGCTATTATCATTCCGAGTGAGAAATGGGTGCCGAAACGCGTGGACTTCAAGGAAGAAGGAGCAAGAGAGTCAGAAGGTTCAACTGAAGCACTTCCTTCTTCAAATGGAGATGAGCACTGTCAGGTCATTGAGACTCCTGAGGGACAATTGACCATAACCTTCACGCCTAAGAAAAAAGAAGAGAGCTCCGACCGCCAGCAACCACAAGCTTTTGGCCATGGATTTTTATCGGTGGAGCAGGCGAATTTGATCTTGAACCATCTACCGATGGAGATCACCTTTGTCAATAAGGATGATATCTTTCAGTATTACAATGATGCAGCGACCTTTGAGGAGATGATCTTCAAAAGGACGCCGTCGCAGGTAGGACGCAATGTCGAATTGTGTCACCCGCCAAAATATTTGGAGAAGGTCAAAGCCATCATGCAGGGGCTTCGAGAAGGGAAAAAAGACAAGTACGAAATGTGGTTCAAATCCGAATCACGTGGGAAATTTGTCCATGTCACCTATGCGGCAGTGCGTGATGAAGCAGGAGATTTTCAAGGTGTCTTGGAATATGTCCAGGATATCCAACCCTATCGGGAGATCGATAGTGAATTTTATAGAGGATTGGAGTAAGAATGAGCTACGAAAAAGAATTTATGAAAGAATTTGAGGCCTGGATCAAGACCCAGGTCATGATCAATGAGATGGCCCTGACAGAAAGCAAGAAGGTCTATGAAGAAGATCAGGACGAGCGGGCCAAGGAAGCTATGATCCGCTACGAGAGTCGCTTGGATGCCTATCAATTCCTTCAAGGGAAGTTTGCTAACTACCACGAGGGGAAAGGGTTCCACGATCTTCCAGATGGCTTGTTTGGAGAGAGAACCTATTAAAAGCTCTTTGTGAAGGCCTTTTACTGGCTGGATTGGGCTGAAAATAGTGCAATGACTTGATTTTTCGAGGGATTGTGTTACAATAAAAAAGTTGAACACACATCAACGAATTATCGAAAGTAATATTGGTGATGAAACCTTGTTGCCTTAGGGATTGATCACTGGATACGTAGGAGGAAAAATGGCAAAGAAGAACGTTAACCGTGCGAAACAATACAAACATCAAAATAGACATCTTTTGAAAAAAGCTGTCGAAACTGTAGGAGCAGCTGTTAAAGAAGCACCTAAGAAAGTTGAAAAAGCAGCAAAAGCAGTAGCGAAAGAAGTGAAACAAGCAGCTTCTTCAGTAGAAGAATTCGCTGCAAGCTTGGAAGGTGTAGCACTAGATCGTGCGCAAACATTCTATGATGAAGGTATTCGCTCTGTTGCGGACTTTGCAAACTGGACAGAGAAAGAGTTGTTGGCCCTTAAAGGAATCGGCCCAGCTACTATCAAAAAATTGCAAGAACTTGGTGTCAAGTTTAAATAATCACTTTTGTGATTTCTTGCTATTTCCAGGAAAACTTGATAAAATGAAGCTGTTAGAGGTGTTTTGAGTCCCACATTATACAGAAAGTGGCGGTGCTGAGAAGTCCACAAATGTGTCAAAACTGGTAGCTAATGGATGAAAAATTGAAATAAAAATATCTTTTTGTTTAAAAGACGAGAGTTGCGGGCGTTGCCCGAAATTGGGTGGTACCGCGGATAAACATATTCGTCCCTGTCAGATTGATGACAGGGACGATTTTTTGTAGAAAGCGAGGGAGGAAAATGACAAGAGCAGAGTTGCCAGAACGAATCGAAACGGAGCGTCTAGTCTTACGAGTCCGAACAGTGGCTGATGCAGAGGACATATATGCTTACGCTAGTCTTCCAGAAGTCTCCTACCTAGCAGGTTTTCCACCCGTCAAGAACTTGGAAGATGAGATTTATTATCTAGAGCATATCCTTCCTGAGCGCAATGAAAAGGACAATCTCCCAGCTGGCTATGGAATTGTGGTCAAAGGAACCG
Source organism: Streptococcus sp. DFI.7.26 (assembly GCF_022240605.1). Classification (NCBI taxonomy): domain Bacteria; kingdom Bacillati; phylum Bacillota; class Bacilli; order Lactobacillales; family Streptococcaceae; genus Streptococcus; species Streptococcus sp. DFI.7.26. The sequence continues at coordinate 6,674 of NZ_JAKOGN010000001.1, forward strand.
ATAAAGTCATTGGTTCTGTCGACTTCAATCATCGCCACGAAGACGATGTGCTGGAGATTGGCTATACCTTGCACCCAGACTATTGGGGGCGAGGCTATGTGCCAGAAGCAGCGCGTGCCTTGATTGATCTGGCTTTTAAAGAACTGGGGCTTCATAAGGTAGAATTGTCTTGCTTTGGCTACAACCTTCAAAGTCAACGAGTCGCGGAAAAACTTGGCTTTACCCTCGAAGCTCGCATAAGAGACCGCAAAGATGCTCAAGGCAACCGCTGTGATGATTTGAGATATGGCTTGCTGAAGAGTGAGTGGGAAAATTCAATAGGTGATTTTGAATGGAAAAAATAATTGTAGATTGGATTATTACTTTAAGTTTTGGCTTTTTAGTTTATTATTTTTATAAAACTCGTAAAAAGAAAAAAGTCACTTCTGATATTTCTAAAGAAGTAATCCCAGTGATAAATTCTGATATATCAGAAAGTAATAGTAATTTTTTATCTCTAATGCCTAAATTTGAAATTTTGCCAGAAGATGTAAGTGTTGAACAGGATAAAGTACATGAGATTTCTGACAAAATAGTTATCAATAGACTTAATAAATTAGTTCCTCAATTAGTTAATGGATACAAGCAGTTTGCTGATAAAAAAGTTATTGAACATATAAAGCAAATAGAAAATAAAAATGTTTTTCAGGTCATTTTTCCAGAAGGAGCAAAACTTTATAAGTCCAAAGATTTACCTGGAGCTTTTAGGGCTGGTTACAGTGTGAATGGTCGGCTTGCTGGTCAAGCAAATCTAGTGCCTATTAAAAATGATGATGCCAAAATGATGGCTGATACAACTGCGACTGTAATGAATGTAGCTTCGATGGTTGTAGGACAATATTATATGTCTGAAATCAATGATAAAATGGAAAAAATGCTTGGAAGCTTGGATAAGATAGCTGATTTCCAACAAATGGAGTTTAAAGCTAGAATTTTATCTTTGATAAGCAAAGTTGGAAAAATTTCTCAATTTAATGCGGAGATTATTGAGAATGAAGAAATAAGAAAACGAACATTAGACAGTCTAAGTCGACATGAGGATGAAGCAACTGAGCTATTACAGCAAGTTAATTTGTCTATTGAAAATCTAGTTTCTAAGAATAAGAGTAATGATTTTGAACAATATAGAGATAATATTCATGAATTTGATAAATTAATAACTTACCAACAATATTTGCTTTCAATTTTGGAAGAAATTGGGCGATTAGTATATTTACTTAATATGGGGATGACATCTTCTGAATATTGTTATTCATCTTTTAATAATTATATAAAACAATCTACCGGGGCCAGAAATCAGCTAGTTAATTGGCATAAGAGCAAGATCAAACAATTTGAAATTGATCTAAAGAAAAAGAGGTATGTTAAGCAAGGACTTGAGGCATTTGCGTTCGGGCTCCCTGCAATGGTTTTCAATGATTTGAGATATAATGGAGTACCTGAACCTATAATTTCAAAAATTAATAAACAATTAGACAATTCACTTGACATAAAAAATACAACTGAGAATTTACTCGAAAAAGAAACTAAAATAATATCAAAAGACGGTAAATATTATTATTTAACAGAATAAAAGGAGAACACACATGTCTAAAGAACTTTCACCTAAATACAATCCAGCCGAGGTTGAGGCTGGTCGTTACCAAAAATGGCTGGACGAAGATGTTTTTAAACCTTCAGGCGATCAAAAAGCTAAGCCTTATTCAATCGTCATTCCACCACCAAACGTAACTGGGAAACTCCACCTCGGTCACGCTTGGGATACGACTCTCCAAGATATTATCATCCGTCAAAAACGCATGCAAGGCTTTGATACACTTTGGCTTCCAGGGATGGACCACGCTGGGATTGCCACTCAGGCTAAGGTTGAGGAGCGCTTGCGTGGCGAGGGCATCAGCCGTTATGATCTCGGTCGTGAAAAATTCCTTGAGAAAGTCTGGGAATGGAAAGACGAATATGCCACTACTATCAAGGAACAATGGGGCAAAATGGGGCTCTCTGTAGACTACTCTCGTGAGCGTTTTACGCTTGACGAAGGCTTGTCAAAAGCTGTTCGTAAGGTCTTTGTGGACCTTTACAAGAAAGGCTGGATCTATCGTGGTGAGTTTATCATCAACTGGGACCCAGCAGCTCGCACAGCCCTTTCTGATATCGAGGTGATCCATAAGGATGTTGAAGGTGCCTTCTACCACATGAACTACATGCTGGAAGACGGCTCATGCGCCCTTGAAGTGGCAACCACTCGTCCTGAGACTATGTTTGGGGACGTTGCGGTTGCGGTCAATCCAGAAGACCCACGCTACAAGGACTTGATTGGTAAAAATGTTATCCTTCCAATCGCTAATAAATTGATTCCAATCGTTGGGGATGAGCATGCTGATCCTGAGTTTGGTACTGGTGTCGTGAAAATCACGCCTGCCCACGATCCAAACGACTTCTTAGTTGGTCAACGCCATAACTTGCCACAAGTTAACGTCATGAACGATGACGGAACGATGAATGACTTGGCCTTTGAATTTGCTGGTATGGACCGCTTTGAAGCTCGTAAGGCAGTCGTTGCCAAGTTGGAAGAAATCGGTGCCCTCGTTAAAATCGAAAAACGTGTTCACAGCGTTGGTCACTCAGAACGTACAGGTGTTGTGGTTGAGCCACGCTTGTCTACGCAATGGTTTGTCAAGATGGACCAATTGGCTAAAAATGCCATTGCCAACCAAGACACTGAGGACAAGGTAGAATTCTACCCACCTCGTTTCAACGATACCTTCCTCCAATGGATGGAAAATGTCCATGACTGGGTAATCTCTCGTCAGCTCTGGTGGGGTCACCAAATCCCTGCTTGGTACAATGCTGAGGGTGAAATGTACGTTGGCGAAGAAGCTCCAGAAGGTGACGGATGGACTCAGGACGAAGACGTCTTGGATACGTGGTTCAGTTCTGCCCTTTGGCCATTCTCAACTATGGGCTGGCCTGATGTTGACTCAGAAGACTTCAAACGTTACTTCCCAACTTCAACCTTGGTAACAGGTTACGACATCATCTTCTTCTGGGTATCTCGTATGATCTTCCAATCATTGGAATTCACTGGTCGTCAGCCATTCCAAAACGTTTTGATCCACGGTCTCATTCGTGACGAGCAAGGACGCAAGATGTCTAAATCTCTTGGAAACGGGATTGACCCAATGGATGTTATCGAAAAATACGGTGCTGATGCCCTTCGTTGGTTCCTTTCAAACGGTTCTGCACCAGGTCAAGATGTGCGCTTCTCTTACGAGAAAATGGATGCTTCATGGAACTTCATTAACAAGATTTGGAACATCTCTCGCTACATCCTCATGAACAATGAAGGCTTGACCCTTGAGCAAGCAACTGCTAATGTGGAAAAAGTTGTTAACAAGGAAGCTGGAAATGTCACAGACCGCTGGATTCTCCACAACCTCAATGAAACTATCGGAAAAGCAACTGCCAACTTTGATAAGTTTGAGTTTGGTGTAGCTGGTCACATCCTCTACAACTTCATCTGGGACGAGTTTGCGGACTGGTACGTTGAGTTGACCAAGGAAGTCCTTTATAGCGATAACGAAGAAGAGAAAGTCATCACACGTTCTGTTCTCCTTTATACTTTGGACAAGATCCTTCGTCTCCTCCACCCAATCATGCCATTCGTGACAGAGGAAATCTTTGGACAAATCTCAGAAGGCTCTATCGTTACAGCAGAATACCCTACTGTTAACCCAGCCTTTGAAGACCTTGCTGCCCACACTGGTGTCGAAAGCCTCAAAGACTTGATCCGTGCTGTTCGTAACGCGCGTGCTGAAGTAAATGTAGCTCCAAGCAAGCCAATCACCATCCTTGTGAAGACTAGCGATAGCGACTTGGAAGCCTTCTTTAACAGCAATGTCAACTACATCAAACGCTTCACAAATCCAGAGCACTTGGAAATTGCATCAACCATCCCTGCACCTGAACTCGCGATGTCAAGCGTCATCACTGGAGCAGAAATCTACTTGCCACTGGCAGACCTCCTCAATGTCGAAGAAGAACTGGCTCGTCTCGATAAGGAATTGGCTAAGTGGCAAAAAGAACTGGATATGGTCGGTAAGAAGCTATCTAACGAACGCTTCGTAGCCAATGCCAAACCAGAAGTTGTCCAAAAAGAACGCGACAAACAAGCCGACTACCAAGCTAAATACGACGCGACCGTCGCTCGTATTGATGAGATGAAGAAGTTGGCGAAATAAACACAGAAACACGGCGGAATGCCGTGTTTTTTTGGTATAATGAAACTATTAAATAACGGTAGAAAAGAGACGATCTATGCCAGATGGCGTAACTTTATTTCAAGATACTCTTATTAAATCATTAAAATATGGGTTTGTGGATAATGTCCAGTATCAAGAGGGTGGATATTCACCGCAGATTTTGATCAACGATCATGAAATGAAACGATATGTTTTGACGGATTTGCAAGAGGAGTTGAGCAAGTGCAAGACATTTTACATATCCGTAGCCTTTATTACACAGTCTGGGATTGCCTTAATTAAGTCGCAATTGTCTGATTTGATGGATAAAGGAATCCAAGGTAAGATTCTGATTTCTCCTTATCTTGATTTTAATGATCCAGTTGCGATGCAAGAATTACTCAAGTTAGAGAATGTAGAAGTCCGATTGACTCCGGAGAGTTTGCAGATGCATGCCAAGTTTTATCTCTTTGAGCATGAGGGAAGGCAGGTATTGATTTCGGGTAGTTCGAATCTGACCCACAATGCTCTCAAAATCAATTATGAGTGGAACATTAAATTGACATCTACCCATAATGGCGAGCTTATTCGAGCTACTAAAGCTGAATTTGACAAGATTTGGGAGAAGTCTGATCTTTTGACAGATGAAAAGATTGCTTCTTATGCGCGAAGACGTCAGAATGTCATTCTAGTGGATCAGATTCGCGAAGAGAAAACGGCTCAATATCAGAGTGAAACGATTAGTCCTAACGAAATGCAAAAGGATGCCTTAAAAGGCTTGCAAGCGATTCGTGATTCTGGGAAAAAGAAGGCTTTGGTCATCAGTGCCACTGGGACAGGAAAGACCTTTCTATCAGCCTTTGATGTTCAACAGTTTAAGCCAGAAAGAATGCTTTTCATTGTTCACCGTGAGCAGATTCTACAGAAATCGCTAACGGATTTTCAAAAGGTCTTGCAGTTTTCTGATGCAGAAGCTCTTATTTATCACTCTGGGGCTGATTTGACGGGCAAAAAATATGTCTTTGCCACTATTCAAACTCTATCACGTGAGCAGCATTTAGGCCTATTTTCAAGAGATTATTTTGACTATATTCTGATTGATGAAGTTCATAAGGCTGGTGCTGATTCTTATAAAAAAGTGATGGCACATTTTCAACCAGAATTCTTTTTAGGGATGACAGCTACTCCCGAACGAACTGATGGGCAAAATATTTATGAACTATTTGATTATAATATCGCCTATGAAATCCGTTTACAAGATGCTTTGGATAATGATATGCTTTGCCCCTTTATTTATTTTGGGGTAAAGGATATCGAAGTCGAAGGACAGTTAATTAATGAGAAAACTACGATTGCGAACTTAACATCCGAAGAGCGTGTGAAGCATATTATAAAAAAGATTGATTTTTATGGAGTTAGTGGAGAGAAAGTGAAGGGCTTGATGTTCTGTTCTTCTAAGCAAGAAGCCCATGACTTAGCCTCTAAACTGAACCAAAAGGGAAAACGATGTCGAGCCTTAACAGGTGAAGATAATATGGAGACCCGGAATGAAGTCGTTGCCCAACTAGAAAAAGGAGAACTAGACTACATTCTGACAGTAGATATTTTTAACGAAGGAATTGATATTCCATCGGTCAATCAGGTTGTGATGTTGAGGAATACTCAATCTAGCATTGTTTTCGTACAACAGTTAGGTCGAGGACTACGGAAGCATGAAAGCAAAGAATATGTGACCATTATCGATTTTATCGGAAATTACAAGAATAACTATCTAATTCCTATTGCTTTGTTTGGTGATAAATCGATGAATAAAGATAATTATCGTCGAGAGCTTCGAGAACCAAATATTCTAAAAGGATTGACGACCATCAATTTTGAAGAAGTAGCTAAGGAACAAATCTTTAAGTCCATCACTAATACTTCCTTATCCAATTTGAAAATTTTACAAGAAGCATACACGGATCTGGAAAATAAGTTAGGTCGAAGTCCTCTTTTAGTTGATTACTTGAACTACAATAGTATCGATCCATTAGTATTCTTTGAAAATACTAGCTTTAAAAATTATGTGGATGTTTTAAACAAATTTTCTAAAAATAAGCTAGTCTTATCAGAAAATGAAGCAAAATGGTTGAATTTTTTGACCTTTGAGCTATTATCTGGTAAACGGAAGCACGAGCTCCTCCTATTAGATCAATTGATTAAATATGGAAAAGTAGTAAAACAAGATTTTATTAACCTTCTTCAAGAAAGGAATCTGCCTTTTGATAAAGCAACGATTGCTTCAGTCGAATCAGTTTTAACTCTTACTTTTCTTAAGGCACAAGAGGTAAAGAAATTTGGGGCTAGCCCACTGCTTATTTGCCGGGGTTCTATATATTTTTTACAAGAAGAATTTGTTCAGTTATTAAAGAAGGTTGAATATAGGATAGCTATTGAAGATATTATTCAGGCAGGACTTATTAAATCTTTGGAGTATCCAGATACGTTTACGATTGGTCAAAAATACTCTCGTCGAGATGTTGCAAAATTGCTTAATTGGGCCAAGGATGAACCACCATTGAATATTGGTGGATACAAAATTGATAAGGGAACGAATTCTTGTCCAATTTTTATTACATATCATAAAAATGATGAAATCAATGATACTATTAAGTATGAAGATGAACTTTTAAACGAAACGACATTAAAATGGTTTTCAAAGAATAAACGTACATTGATGTCTCCGGATGTAAAAGCGATTGTATCCTCTCCCACAACTGGTCTAGATATAAAATTATTTGTTATCAAAGATGATGCTGAAGGAGGCGAGTTCTACTATCTAGGAAATTTGAATTTGATTCCTTCCTCGGTAAAAGAAATGATTCGTCCGTTAGAAAAAGGTAATGAAAGTATTGTAACAATGCAATTTAAGTTAGAGAAACCCATCTCAGATACGCTTTATCGTTACATCACAAATAAATAAGAACATGGCATTAAGCCATGTTCTTATTTATTTGTTAATAATTCTACAGCTGGACGATCGACAGGTGCCCAGTTAAGCGATTTTAATTTATTTGGTGCTAGCCAAGTAGAATTTTGGTGTTCTAACAACTCTAGGTTTCCTGAGAGTAACTTGGCGTGATAGGTTTTCATAACGACAGTCCCGAAATCATAATCATAGGAGGCCTCGTTCACAAAGGAGATAATTTCAATTTCAGAATTTAATTCTTCCTGTATTTCACGAATGAGCGCTTGTTCAGGAGATTCCCCTGCCTCTAATTTTCCGCCTGGAAATTCCCAAAAGCCTCCCAAGCTTTTTCCTTCAGGTCTCTGAGCACAAAAGATTTTCCCATCTTTTTCAATGGCAGCTGCAACAACGTGAATAATTTTTTTTGACATGATTTTCCTCCTCTTTCATTGTATCAGAAATTGGTTGAAAGAAGCAATTAAAGAATTAATCCAAATTCAAAAACGGTGAAATTGGTATGGAATTCATCTGGATCGATGTGGACAATCCTCCTGAAGATGCGATTGGTTGGGTTGCGAAAGCTTCTTCATACACATGATAAAAGAACCTCCTAGTTTTCTAGGAGGTTGATTTGTATTCTGTGGTGGGACTGTGGCCTAGGTAGGTATAAATCCGTGTCAGTGGGGATTGGGGATGGGTGGAAACGCGAAAGTGAAAGTAGTGGTCACGGTGGTCGCGACTCTGGGTATGGTGGAGTCTGAAATAGTTGCGCTGGCCTGTCGACATGGATCTCAGCAGGTCATCTTCTAAAAAGACCAAGGGGGTCGCAGTCGTTGCCAATCGGTAAAAATCGTGCTCGAACTGCTGGTAATTGTCTGAAAAATAATCGAATTGGAGTTCGTGTTTATTCTGGGCTGGTTTCATAGCTAGAATCTCCTGGTTCAATAGAAAAAATAGTCGAAAGAAGGAGAGAGTGATAGTGCTGGCCATTTTTTATGAGGACTTCCGAAGGGCTTAAGGTATAGACCTGACCGTAGTAGACGGCGACTTGATTGTCCTGGAGGGTAGAGAGGGAGAGGGAGGTCTCTTGCTGATAAGCCTGCTTGAGGAGGTGACGGATTTCTTGGTTTGAGAGGAGGCGAAGCTCTTCGAGAGAGAGCTGGTTTGTTTGTAAGGCCGTCGAATGCTCAGAGAGGAAGAAGCCAGCCCACTTGGCCATGCCCCGGTCTTGGAAGTCACGTGCCGACTGATAGGGGAGATAAGAACGATCAATCATGCTAAGCCATCTAAACCTCCTGCAGAGTGGCCTCCGGTCAGCTTGCTTCGAGCCAGAGCGCGCGAATTTTCTAATAGGGCAGATCCCTTCTGTAGAGAAGCAAAGCCAAATCGGTCACGGATGTGGTCAATGGTCTCTTGGAGAGCTTCTTCTCTTTGGGTTTGCTCAGGGTCATCAAATAGGGAGATCAGCTGGAAGCTCTCCTCCACGAGCTTCCCATAAAAGACTCCGATCTGCCGGATGGCTCCTCCCTGGTAGTGGGAGCGAAAGAGCTGGATGACTTCCTTGGCTAATTGAGCGGTAGAGTTGGTCGCTTCAATCTTTCGCTGGCAGTGGATGGAGGGGAGCTGTTCTTGCTTGGAGTAGCTGGCGTGGATGGAAACCAATTGTGTCTTTTTCTTTTCCCGACGCAAGCGGATAGCAACTTGCTCAGCCATCTCCTGAAAGACCAGTTCAATATCGCTTTGGCGGTGGTAGTCACGGGGAAGGATTTGCGAATTTCCTAGACCGTGAGACTTTGGTCGATAGGGACGATGGACATTGCTTTCATCGATCCCATGGGCGTGAAACCAGAGCTGGACGCCCATGACTCCAAATTCTTTTTTGAGCTGGTCTGGATTGGCCTGGGCCAGTTCATAGATGGAGTGAATGCCTAGTTTGTTCAGGCGTTTTTCTGTTCGATGGCCGATCCCCCAGAAATCGGTCAGTTTTTTTATCTGCCAGACTCGACTGGGGACATCTTCGTAAGACCAGTTAGCCCGCATGGTTTTCTGGTGCTTGGCCTCGTTGTCCAGGGCCAGTTTGGCCAGTAGGGGATTGGCATTGCTCATCCCGACAGTAGCATAGATCCCAGTTTGCTGCCAAATGCGCTTTTGGATACGAGCAGAAAGAAGATCCAGCTTGGAGCGTCGGTCCAGCTGAGGATCAGGAATAAAGTAGTTGAGAGAGCTGGTCAAATCAATAAAGCCCTCATCAATGGAATAGGGATAGATATCATCTGGAGCAGCAAATTCTTGAAAGACTTGCTGGATTTCCATGTTGACCTGAATATAGGCATTCATGCGAGGGGGCACGATAAAGGTGCGCTTGGCCCAGCTTTCGATATAGTGGACAAAGGCTGGATCCGTCGGCAGGCCTTGCTTACGGGCCAGGTAGTAATCGAATTTCCTCGTCTTGAGATCGAAGGGCAAATCATAGCTCCGCCCGACATTTTTCTTCCCAAAGACCTGCTTAAAAACGGGGGAACTGGCTAAGATGAGGCCAGCAGAATTGTCACTCCGACTCATGACACAAAGAGAAGTAGTCAAAGGATTGAGGCCGAGGCGGACGCATTCACAGCTGGCATAGAAACTTTTCATATCCACAAAAGCAATATCAGACCTGGGCTCACGTGAATAATCAAAAAGCATGTCTAAACCTCCAGAGGGAGGAAATGGCCGACCACGATACCGACGATTTTGGGTTCATCTTCGTAGGGGGCAAAGAGGTCATCATAGGCTGGATTGATGGACTCTAGGCGGAGGCCCTCCTCTTCCCGATAGACTTTTTTGATATAGGTCTTCCCATTCCACATGAGGGCGTAGACTGCTCCATCATAGTCAAATCCAGTCTGTTTCATCAAGGCGACGGAACCGTTTGGATAGCTTGGTTCCATAGAATCTCCAGAAACCCAAGAGGCAAAGTCGTGTTGGATCTCTTGGTCAAAATAGACGGTCTCGTAGTCAGTCTCATTGTCATAAAAGGTATGACCATGTCCAGCTGCCAAGTCGATAGAGAGGACGCGGTAAGGGATCAAAGAGACGACCTTTTCTTGCTCTGCTAAGAGTTGGCTGGCCAAGAGATCGACTTTTTTCTGATGGGGTGGGGTTAGTAAAGGGTAGGTGAAAAGCGCTGAGCTCTTGTCGACAAAGTAGTCCTCTTTAACGGAGAGGCGCTTGGCCAACCTCCTGAGATTTTTATCGTGTGGCTCTGCTAAGCCATTCTCCCAACTAGAGTAGGTCTTGCGACTAATCTCTAAGGATTCGTAGACCTGGGCTTGGGTCAGGCCCAGCTCAAGTCGCCGGTCTTTTAATTTTTTTGCATCAAACATCTGCATTCTCCTATGTAACGTTTTAAAAGTTACGTATAGTATAGCAAAAAAAAATTCGGACTTCAAGAGAAAAGTGAGAGGATTTTTCTTTAGCAGCGAAAGGGATTTAACTTAAGCGGATATCAGATGGGAGAGGTGGGTGTTTTTGTATCTTTTATCCAAATTTTGATATAATAATCTCTATGAAGATTGTATCAGGTACCTATGGAGGGCGTCCTCTTAAGACGCTCGAAGGAAAGACAACGAGGCCCACTTCAGATAAGGTGAGAGGGGCCATGTTTAATATGATTGGTCCTTATTTTGATGGGGGGCGGGTCTTGGATTTATATGCTGGCTCAGGTGGTCTGTCTATCGAGGCGGTGTCTCGGGGGATGGAGCAGGCTGTCTTGGTCGAGAAAGATCGCAGAGCCCAAGGGATTATTGCTAGCAATATCCAAATGACCAAGGAAAGCCACAAGTTTCAATTGCTGAAGATGGAGGCTCACCAGGCTCTCGGCCAATTGCAGGGGGCCTTTGATCTCATTTTCCTGGATCCTCCCTATGTCAAGGAGCAGATCGTAGCTGATATTGAGGCCCTGGCTGAACGTGGTTTACTTGGAGAAGAAGTCATGGTCGTCTGTGAGACAGACAAGGCAGTGGACTTGCCTGAGGAGATTGCTTGTCTAGGAATCTGGAAAGAAAAAATCTACGGAATTAGTAAGGTGACGGTTTATGTCAGATAAAATCGGATTATTTACAGGTTCATTTGACCCAATGACCTTGGGACACTTGGATTTGATAGAGCGGGCTAGTTGCTTGTTTGATCACTTGTATGTCGGCATCTTCTTTAATCATGAGAAGAAGGGCTATTTTACCATTGAGCAAAGGGAAACCATGGTGACAGAAGCAGTGGCTCATTTGCCCAATGTAAGAGTCATCACCGCAGAGGCAGAGTTGGCAGTAGAGGTGGCTAGACGGTATGGGGTGACGAGTTTGGTCCGAGGGTTGCGCAATAGTCAGGACTTCCTCTATGAAAGCAATATGGACTACTTCAATCACCAGCTGGCTCCAGAGCTTGAGACCATCTATCTCTGTGCCCAGCCCCAGTATCAGGCCTTGAGCTCGACGAGAATTCGCGAGTTGCTGACCTTCCAGCAGGATGTCAGTGCCTATGTCCCAGAGAGTGTTATAAAGGAGATGAAATAAAACGAATGAAAGAATTTGAGAAACCAAGGGCTCAGCTACCAGAAAGCCCATTTGAACCTGTGCGCAAAAAAGATAGTGTGTGGAGAACTTATCGTTGGCCGATGATTGGGACCCTGCTTCTGATTTTGGCCTTGCTAGCTTTCTTTGTTCCCCTACCCTATTATCTGGAAATGCCAGGAAGTTCCGAGGATATTCGCCAAGTCATGCGCGTCAACCAGAAAAATGATGAAGCATCCGGTTCGTATGATTTTGTCACTGTTGCTGTCAAGCAAGCGACCTTCTCGGATATAGTCTATGCCTGGGTGACTCCTTTTACAGATATCTACTCTGAAAAAGAAATGACAGGTGGCAGTTCCAGTGAGGAATTTTTCCGGATCAATCAATTTTATATGGAAACCTCTCAAAATACTGCCAAATACCAAGGACTGAAAACGGCTGGAAAAGAGACAGAGATGGAATTCCTCGGTGTTTATGTCATGCAAGTAGCAGAAGACTCTACCTTCAAAGGCGTTTTAAAAATTGCGGACACGGTTACGGCTGTGAATGACAAGACCTTCAAGAGCTCAAAAGAGCTCATCGAGTATGTTGGTTCCCAAAAAATTGGGGACAAGGTCTCAGTGACCTACACAGAAGATGGCCAGACCAAGACTGCTGAAGGAAAGATTATTAAGTTGGTCAATGGCAAGAATGGGATTGGGATTAGCTTGATTGACCGGACAGAAGTGAAGAGTGATGTACCGATTGAATTTGCGACAGCTGGCATCGGTGGTCCAAGTGCCGGGATGATGTTTAGTTTGTCCATCTATACCCAAGTAGCGGATCCAGACCTTCGTCAGGGACGCCATATCGCGGGGACAGGGACCATTAACCATGATGGGACTGTCGGAGATATCGGTGGAGTGGATAAAAAAGTCGTAGCAGCAGATCGCGCTGGTGCTGAAATCTTCTTTGCCCCTGATAATCCAGTGACAGAAGAAGTCAAAAAGAACAATCCGAATGCCAAGAGCAACTACGACGAAGCGGTAGAAACAGCTAAGAAAATTAAAACCAAGATGAAAATTGTTCCTGTCAAAACCTTGCAGGATGCCATTGACTATTTGAAAAAGAATTAAAGTAGCTTGTTTGACAAATTTCGTACTTGCACGTATGACATCGTGTTAGCAGAGGGGAACATTCACCTTCTAATTAAATTCAAGTTTTTGCTTATCAATCTCTCTATTTTTAGAGGGATTTTTTCTTTATACTGGTGTCAGAAAGAAAGGGAGGTAGTGAAATGATTCAAACCAGTTTGTTTTCCATTTCAGTATTCTTAGCGGGAGTTCTATCCTTTTTCTCCCCGTGTATTTTGCCACTGATGCCAGTCTATGTAGGGATTCTATTGGATTCTGAGCATGAAAAAACGGTGCGTATTTTTGGAAGAGACATTTCTTGGTATGGCCTGGTGAAGACTCTTTGTTTTATCGCAGGTCTATCAACTGTTTTCCTGATTCTAGGATACGGTGCAGGGGCCCTTGGCCAGGTGCTTTATGCTCCCTGGTTCCGTTACCTACTAGGAGGGATTGTCATCTTATTGGGAATCCATCAGATGGGCCTCATCAATCTTCAGCAACTCCAAAAACAAAAGAGTATCCAACTGAAGAAGGACGAAAAACGCAATGAATTCTTCAATGCTTTTCTGATAGGGGTCACCTTCAGTTTTGGTTGGACCCCTTGTGTCGGACCAGTTTTGAGCTCTGTTTTAGCCATTGCAGCTTCTGGAGGAGATGGTGCATTGCAAGGCGCTCTCCTGATGCTGGTATATACATTAGGCTTGGCTCTGCCTTTCTTGCTTTTGGCCTTGGCTTCTAGCTGGGTTCTACAACATTTTGCTAAACTCAAGCCCCATATGGGAACCTTGAAAAAAATTGGTGGTGCCCTCATCATCTTGATGGGCATCTTGCTGATGCTAGGAAATCTTAATAGCCTCGCATCCCTGTTTCACTAATCTTGAATGATTAAAGGAGAAAAATCATGAAAAAAATTCTTGCACTTTCTATTGCTACACTTAGCATCGTCACTTTAGCAGCTTGTTCTGGACAGAAATCAGATTCAGACATGAAAAAAACGGACGATAGTAGTATGATGAAGAAGGACGATATGAAGAAGGATGACATGAAGGATTCGTCCATGTCCGATGATAAAATGAAAAAAGAAGACATGAAAGATTCATCTATGATGTCTGACAGCAGTTCTGAAATGAAGGACGACATGAAAAAAGATGAGATGAAATCTAGCGATTCAGAAATGAAAGATGAAAAGAGTGAATCATCTGATATGAAATCAGACAACTAATGAAAGAAGGGAGAGGTCATCTGAGGATGACTTTCTCCTTGTTTAAAGAGGTAATAATGATGAAGAAATTAGCTTTAGTAGCTGCAGGATTCTTGTGTACTGGACTTTTGGGGGCTTGCTCTAACCAAGGAATGGAATCATCCAACAAAAGTGAGACTAAGCAGACATCCACAACGGGATCTTCAGAGCAAGCTGGAAAGAAGGTTCAAGAGTTTAACCTGCAAGGAGTAGACGGTAAGACCTACCGCTTATCTGATTACAAGGGAAAGAAAGTTTACCTCAAATTTTGGGCTTCCTGGTGCTCTATTTGCCTATCGACATTAGAGGATACCAATGAGTTGGCAAAAGAAGAGGCGGGTAAGGATTATGTGGTCTTATCCGTTGTGGCTCCAACTTTTAATGGTGAAAAATCAGAAGCAGATTTCAAAAACTGGTACCAGTCTTTGGATTACAAGGATTTCCCAGTCTTGCTAGATAGTAAAGGGGAACTGCTACAAGAGTATGGGATTCGTTCTTATCCATCGGCACTCTTTATTGCAAGCGATGGAACTCTCGCTAAGACCCATATCGGTTATATGAGCAAGGAAGACATCGTCCAGACTCTAAAAGAAATGAAGTAAGGAGGGCATAAAATGGAAACAAAATGGAAACTCATTTCCATTCTTTTAGTGGGGCTATTTTGTTTTGGAATCTTTTTCCTTGTCAAAGGATCCATGGCCTTGGATACATCAGATGCGACGACTGAGCAGATCAAAAAAGCGTCCATGAGTCAGACACCAGTAGCAAACAAAAAGCAGGAAGAAAAAGTCAATCCAGAAGACCAACGAGAAATCTATCTAGCTGGTGGTTGCTTCTGGGGTGTGGAAGAGTATTTTTCCCGTGTTCCGGGTGTCATTGATGCCGAATCAGGTTATGCCAATGGAAAAGGGGATACCACCAAGTATGAATTAGTCCCTCAAACAGGCCATGCTGAAACAGTTCATATCACTTACAATGTCAAGCAGGTATCTCTGAAAGAATTGCTCCTGCATTATTTCCGGATTATCGACCCAACGTCGAAGAATCGTCAAGGAAATGATCAAGGAACTCAATACCGAACAGGTGTCTATTATGTCTCTCAAGAAGACCTTCCAACTATTAACCAAGTCTTTGAAGAGGTAGCAAAAAAATACGACAAACCGTTAGCGGTGGAAAAAGAGCCACTGACTAATTTCATCAAGGCGGAGGACTACCACCAGGATTATCTAAAGAAACATCCGAATGGGTATTGTCACATTGATGTGAATCAAGCTTCTTATCCAGTTATTGACGCTAGTCGCTATCCAAAACCGAGCGATGAAGAGATCAAGAAGAAGTTATCGCCCGAAGAATATGCAGTGACGCAAGAGAATGATACAGAGCGTGCTTTTTCTAATCGCTATTGGGATAAGTTTGAAGCGGGCATCTATGTGGATGTCGTAACAGGAGAGCCTCTCTTCTCCTCAAAAGATAAATTTGATTCTGGTTGTGGTTGGCCAAGCTTTAGCCGACCGATCAGTCCGGATGTGGCAACCTACAAGGAAGATAAGAGTTTCAATATGACTCGGACAGAGGTTCGGAGTCGAGTAGGAAATTCCCATCTAGGCCACGTCTTTACTGATGGACCTAAGGAAAAAGGTGGACTTCGTTATTGCATCAATAGCTTGTCAATCAAATTCATCCCTAAAGCAGAGATGGTGGAAAAGGGCTACGGCTATTTGTTGGACTATGTCTGAGACTTTTTGCGACCTACTTTGATATAATGAGTATAATAAGGGTAAGTAGGTGAAACACATGTATTCAATCATGATTGTAGAAGACGAAGAGCTGGTTCGGCAGGGACTGACTTCTCTAGTGAATTATGAACAGTTTGGGATGAAGGTCATTGACCAAGCGGAGAATGGGCGAATAGCTTGGGAAAAATTTCAAGCACAACCAGCTGATCTTCTATTGACTGATATCAATATGCCACAGATGAATGGCTTAGATTTGGCCCAACTGGTCCGAGAGAAAGCTCCTTCCTGCCATATCATCTTTCTAACAGGCTATGATGATTTTGAGTTTGCTCGGAAAGCCATTCGACTCGGAGCAGATGACTATCTCCTCAAGCCCTTTTCAAAAGCAGATATTGAAGAGATGTTGGGGAAAGTAAAGAATAAGCTAGACGAGGAACGAAAGAAAGCCCAGGTTGAAACCTTGGTGGATCAGGGTCATTCGACAGAGTTGGAAGAGGCTATTCATTCCCGCTTAGCGGATTCCCAATTGACCCTCAAGGATTTGGCTTCTCAACTGGGTTTTAGTCCCTCTTATCTGAGTGTTCTAATCAAGAAAAAATTGGGCCTCCCTTTTCAAGAATACTTGATCCAAGAACGGATGAAAAAGGCCAAACTTTTACTCTTGACGACCGATCTCAAGATTTATGAGATTGCAGATCAGGTTGGCTTTGAGGATATGAACTATTTTTCTCAACGCTTTAAACAAGTAGTCGGTGTAACCCCAAGACAATACAAAAAAGGAGAGCATGAATGAAACGATACCCTTTGCTGATTCAGCTGATTGTCTATGTATTTGTCTTCATTCTCTTACTCTTGGGTTTGGTCGGTAGTCTATACTATCAAACTAGCTCAGCAACCATTGGCCAACTGACAGAGCGGACAACCCGCAATAGTATCGACCAGAGTAGTCAGTTTATCACCTCCTATCTGAAAAAATTGAAGCAGACCACCTCGGTTCTTAGTAAAGAAGAGACCGTTCGTCAGTTTGCTCAAGACAAGGAGGTGAGCCCAGAAGCCGTTCAAAGTCTGATGCGAACCATTATTGAGACAGACCCAGATCTGGTTTCGGCTGTCTTGGTGACTAAGGATGGACGCCTCGTTGCTACGGATTCTCAAATTAGCATGCAAACCTCATCGGATATGATGAACGAAAGATGGTATCAGGAAGCTATCAAGGAGAGGGCCATTCCAGTCTTGACGCCGGCCCGGAAGGAATCCTTGTCTTCAGAGAAGGACAAGTGGGTGATTTCTATCACCCAGGAAGTGGTGGATGCTTCTGGTCAAAATCTAGGAGTTTTACGCCTAGATATTGGTTATCAAAGTCTAGAGGCTTATCTGGATCATCTCCAACTAGGCAAAAAAGGCTTTAGTTTCATCGTCAATCAGAAGCATGAATTTGTCTACCATCCTAAAAAGACAGTCTATTCTTCCAGTCGGGAAATGCAGGCCATGCAACCCTATATTGCTGTCAAGGATGGCTATGCCCAAAAGGGGCAGAACTTTGTCTACCAAATTGCTATACCAGAGAGTGATTGGACCTTAATTGGAGTGGCTTCTCTGGAAGGTCTCCAGATGCTTCAGTCGCAAATGCTCTATTCCTTTATAGGTTTAGGAGTTCTCGTCCTCATCATGTGCTGGATGGGAATCTGGTTCATTCTGCGCTTGTGGATTAAACCCCTACAAGACTTGCAGGCTGTCATTCTGAAAATAGGAGCTGGTGATTCCCACTTACGGGCAACTACCAAGGGATCGCCCGAATTGGTAGATCTTGCTCAAGCCTTTAACCGTATGTTGGATCAAATTGAAAACCTTATGCAATTGGTTAAAGAAGAGGAACAAAACGCACGACGTTATGAACTGCGAGCTCTTTCAGCCCAAATCAATCCTCATTTCCTCTATAACACCTTGGATACCATTGTCTGGATGGCTGAGTTTAATGATGGTCAGCGCGTGGTTGACTTGACTAAGTCCCTAGCCAAATATTTCCGCCTTGCTCTCAATCAAGGACAGGAACAAATTAGGCTTCAGGACGAAATAGACCATGTGCGCCAGTATCTCTTCATTCAGAAACAACGCTATGGAGATAAGTTGAATTATGAAATTTTTGAAGAGGGGACGTTGGGAGATTATCAGCTTCCAAAACTGGTTCTACAACCCTTAGTGGAAAATGCCATCTATCACGGCATCAAGGAGATGGATCGGCCGGGCATGATACGAGTCACTTCGGAAATCAGAGAAGAACAAGTGGTCCTGACGATTTACGATAATGGACGAGGCTTTGCCTTGTCTGAGTCGACAGACCAAACCCTTCTTCGGCTAGGAGGCGTTGGTTTGCAAAATGTGGATCAACGCTTGCGGTTACAGTTTGGGACTAGCTATCATATGGAGATTGATTCTAAGCCTAATAGCTATACGAAAATCACTCTTTATCTACCCCTCACATCACGTGATGAACATTCATAGAGAGAGGGACAGAAATCGGTAATTCGTTAGAATTCGATTTCGTCGTCCCACCTCCGCACAGTTGAGTAGGGCTGTAAAAGCTGATGAAATCAGCGTAGTAGAGCCCATTCAACCACTGCGTCTTGCTCGATAATCCAAAGACAATTGAGAGGCTAGGACTTTTGTCCCAGCCTCCTTTTTACCTTCAAAATGAAAATAGAGTCTTCTAAAAAATTTTCCTTAGTTGAGTACGGACGTTAGGTGAAATTATCCAGATGAGACAGGAAGAAGAGGTAAATTAAATCGTCAGACTTTTTACAGAATCTCTCTTTTCCGTTGAAATTCTATCTAAATATAGGGATTTATGATAAAATAAAGTGTTACAACTAAAGGTATGAATAAAGGAAAGCTATGCGCAAAGAAATATCCCCTGAATTATTTAATTACAATAAATATCCTGGACCGGAATTTCGTCTGGTTGGCAATCAAGTGCTAGCAGAACAATTGACATTTGAACTGGTTGAGAACCAAAATGATGCCTTTGATGCGACGGTCTTTGGTCAGCGTTTTTCAGAGGTTTTAACCAAATTTGATTATATTATCGGTGATTGGAGCAATGAACAGTTGCGTCTACGTGGCTTCTATAAGGACGATCGTCCGGTCACAGATGCAGAGAAAATCAGCCGTCTGGAAGATTATTTACTAGAATACTGTAGCTATGGCTGTGCTTATTTTGTCCTAGAAAATGCAGAACCCCGTCGAGCATCCTTTGACAAAAAATCTTCTCCGAAGCAACAGGAAGAGGGCAACCGTTCTGCTAAGCGTGGGGGTCGTCAAAATCGCCGAAATCGTTCTAAAAATCAGCCACGAGAACGTGAACAAGAGCAAAAACAAAAGACTTCTCAGCCAAAGAAAAAGAACCGTCAGCGGTCTAGAAAAAAAGATGCACAGGGTGAGCAAGAGCGCCACTTTGTCATCCGTCAAAAGTAAAGAGAGAAAAGAGACAAGATGAAACCTTCAATTTATGGCCTGACTCGACAAGAACTGATCGAGTGGGCAGAAGAAAATGGTGAAAAGAAATTCCGAGCTACCCAAATCTGGGAATGGCTCTATCGGAAACGCGTCCAGTCATTTGAAGAAATGACCAACCTATCGAAGGACTTGATTGAAACCTTGAACGACCAGTTCGTGATCAATCCTTTGAAACAACGAATCGTGCAAGAGTCGGCAGATGGAACCGTCAAATACCTTTTTGAATTGCCAGATGGCATGTTGATTGAGACAGTATTGATGCGTCAACACTACGGCTTGTCAGTCTGTGTCACCACTCAGGTAGGGTGCAACATCGGCTGCACCTTCTGTGCATCTGGTTTGATCAAGAAACAACGCGACTTGAACAGTGGGGAAATCGTTGCCCAAATCATGTTGGTTCAAAAATACTTTGACGAACGTGGACAAGATGAACGCGTCAGCCACATCGTTGTGATGGGAATTGGTGAGCCATTTGATAACTACAAGAATGTCTTGAGCTTTGTCCGTACGGTCAATGATGACAAGGGATTGGCTATCGGTGCGCGCCACATTACCGTTTCAACGTCTGGTTTGGCTCATAAGATTCGTGATTTTGCTAATGAAGGGGTTCAGGTCAATTTGGCAGTATCCCTGCATGCTCCAAACAATGACTTGCGTTCTAGCATCATGAAAATCAACCGCGCCTTTCCAATCGAGAAACTGTTTGCGGCGATTGAGTACTATATCGAAACGACCAACCGCCGGGTAACCTTCGAGTACATCATGCTCAATGAAGTCAATGATGGTGTCGAACAAGCCTTGGAATTGGCAGAACTCCTTAAAAAGATCAAGAAGCTATCTTATGTCAACTTGATTCCTTACAACCCAGTTAGTGAGCATGACCAATATAGCCGGAGTCCAAGAGAGCGCGTGATGGCCTTTTATGACACCTTGAAGAAAAACGGAGTCAACTGCGTGGTTCGTCAAGAGCATGGTACGGATATCGATGCCGCTTGTGGCCAATTGCGTTCCAATACGATGAAGAGAGACCGGGAGAAAGCCATTGTTGAAGAAGCTCAACCGTAACAACTGGCTGATAGAAGAAGGGCAATTAACAAATAAAGGAAGACAACTGCTACTAGGTGGCAGTTTCTTCTATTTTGTCCTGCTCTGCCTCATGTGTTTTCTTCCTCAACAGCCTGAACCAGGGATGGAAACACCTGGGATCCAACATTTTGGGCGAGTAGTCGTATTATTGGTCCCCTTTAATTCCCTCATCAATCTAGGTCAAGTGACCAGTCTGGTCCAGCTGATCAAGGTGCTTGTGCAGAATATAGCCAACATCTTTCTTTTATCCCCTTTGGTCTTTCAACTGCTGTGGCTCTGGCCTTGGCTAGGTACTCGGAAACGCGTCCTTTGCTTTAGTCTAGGGATGAGTTTGTGGATTGAGCTCAGTCAGATTGTCCTAGACCTTTTATTTGATTTCAATCGGGTGTTTGAGATAGATGATCTGTGGACCAATACCCTGGGAGGCTACCTAGCCTATCTGTGTTTTAACTGGCTGCAAGCTTCTATAAGTAAGGACAACCTATCTTAGTTTGGTGAAAATCCGAACGATTGAATGCGATTTCAAATTTTAGGTTGACAAAGTCAGAAGCGGGAGCTATAATAGCTTCAAGACATCAGAAAAGTAGAGGTTTTTCTCACTTCCAGGGAGCTTGTGGTGATTGCGAACAAGCAGTGGTGAATCTTGAAATGGGCTGATGCGTTTATGATGATGAATTTGAAACAATAAAAATTCGGTGAGCACACCTTATCGTGCACCCTGTTGCTAGACAGGTCAGAGATGTAGGAGAAGAATAGCTTCCTACAATAGAGGTGGCACCGCGGTATCGAATCGTCCTCACACAGATTTTTCTGTGTGAGGTTTTTTGTATCTCGAAGGAATCTAGTGAGACTGCAGCTCAAAGGCCGGCGAGAGAAAAAATCATAAACAGGATTGAAAATATAGAAAAGAGGACACAATCATGACAGAAACAAAAGGCTATTTCGGACAATTTGGTGGATCTTTCGTACCAGAACCCATTCAAAACTTGCTTGATCAATTAGAGGCAACTTTTGAACAATACAAAAATGACCCAGAATTTATCGCAGAATACAAACATTATTTGAAAGATTATTCTGGACGGGAAACTCCGCTCTACTTTGCGGAAAGTTTGACAGAGCATTTAGGTGGGGCAAAAATTTATTTGAAGCGCGAAGATTTGAATCACCTAGGTTCGCATAAATTGAATAACGTCTTGGGACAAATCCTCTTGGCCAAACGCATGGGCAAAACGCGCGTGATTGCCGAAACAGGAGCTGGTCAACACGGTGTAGCTACAGCAGCTGCAGCAGCTAAGTTCGGCATGGCCTGTGATGTCTACATGGGAGCAGAAGACGTTGAACGCCAACGTCTCAATGTCTTCCGTATGGAAATGATGGGGGCAACCGTTCATGCGGTTGAAACAGGTACAAAGACCTTGAAAGACGCTGTTGATGCTGCGTTTGGAGCATGGATGGCGGACCTTGATGCCTTTTACGTTTTGGGTTCTGCTGTTGGTCCTCACCCTTACCCAACCATTGTGCATGAATTCCAAAAGGTGATCAGTGAAGAATCTAAACGCCAAATCTTGGAAAAAGAAGGGCGTTTGCCAGACTATGTCATTGCCTGTGTCGGTGGGGGATCCAATGCCATTGGTGCCTTCTCCCAATATGTAGGTGATGAAGAAGTCAAATTGGTCGGAGTTGAAGCGGCAGGACATGGTTTGGACACAGACCAGCACGCAGCGACCATGACCAAGGGGACTGTTGGAGTTGTCGATGGCATGAAGACCTATGCTGTCTTTGGCGAAGATGGAAAAGTAGCGCCAGTGTACTCTATCTCAGCCGGTTTGGACTACCCAGGGGTTGGTCCAGAGCATGCTTTCTTTAAAGACTCTGGTCGTGTCGAATATGTAGCAGCGACAGATGATGAAGCAGTTCAAGCGCTTCTTCTTCTCAGTAAGACAGAAGGAATCCTCCCAGCCATCGAAAGCTCACACGCGATTGCAGAAGCGGTTAAACGCGCTCCACAATTGGACAAAGATAAGATCATCATCATCAATGTTTCTGGACGAGGGGACAAGGACGTAGCTGCTATTGCAGATTATCTAGAAGCGAAAGCTACAAAATAAGAAATCTTATCTGCTAAAAATTGTAAAAAAGAGTAAAGCATGATAACTCAGAAAAAGACAGGGAACGAAAGGAATCCGGTCTTTTTCTTTTTTAAAGAGAAAGACCAGGAGACCAATGAGGGAAGCCCCTTGTATGATTAGGAGGACTTGGACAGATGAGAAGGTCAAAGAAAAAGTAGCCAGTAAGAGAAAGTCCCCTGCTCCAATGCCAATGGAGTAAAGACAAGATAGAATTCCTAAGAAGAGAAAGACTCCCATTAAGAGGGTAGGACCGGTGCAAAGTAGGCAAAGAGTGTGGAGTATTAGCCAGAGAAGGAGAGGGTACTCCATGGAGCGCAAATCATAGATAGCCAAAACACAACTGCCAAGCAGAAGCAGGAGATGAGGGATGGGAAGAAAGCCCTGATAGCATAGCAAAAAAAGGAGGCCACTCCAGCCTTCAAAAAGGGCATACCAATAAGGAAGGGGGCTCTGGCAGTAGCGACAACGGAATCGAAAAAGGACTTGTGAGAGAATGGGAATCAGGTCCAGAGGTCTTAAGGTCTGTTGGCAATGATCGCAGTGGCTTCTCGGACAGATGATGGAGCTTTCTGGAAAGCGGTCGATCACAAGCCCTAAAAAGGAGGCGATGCAGGCACCGATTGTAAAAAAATAAAAGTTAATCATACTTATATAATTCGTAAAAAAGATGACGAATAACGATTAGAACTGAAACAATTTTCTAACTTTTCTTATTTAAGCATTTTCTCTTGCATTTCTTAATTAGAAGGATTATAATATAACTAAATTAGAATAATTCTAAAAAAGGAGAATTTAGTTATGACAACAATTAAAAAAGAAGCAGCAAAAGACGTAGCAACATTTGCAACTATTAGCGAAGTAAGCAAGAGCTTAACCGATACAAAAGCGGTTTTGAATCAAGTGGTGGCAGACCTTTATGTCGCTCATATTGCCTTGCACCAAGTACACTGGTATATGCGTGGTCGTGGCTTCCTCGTATGGCATCCAAAAATGGATGAGTACATGGAAAGCTTGGATGCGACTCTTGATGAAGTGAGTGAACGCTTGATTACCTTGGGTGGTGCCCCATACGCCAGCATGGTTGAGTTCTTGGAACATAGCAACATCCAAGAAGAAAAAGGTTCATTCGAGCGCTCTATGGAAGAAAATTTGGGACGTGTCCTTTCTATCTTCCGCTACTTGGTAAGTCTTTATCAAAAAGCCTTGGATATCACAGATGCTGAAGGAGATGACGTGACCAACGATATCTTTGTTGGTGCAAAAGCTGAATTGGAAAAACATATCTGGATGATTGCCGCTGAATTAGGACAAGCACCAGGTTTGTAATCTGAAACTAAACAAACGAGCCTTCCTTGCTTGGGAGGCTCTTTTTTGGAGGAGATTTTTCCTGTAAATAAAACAGGGACCATCTTGAAAATACTTGAAAGATTTGATAGAATAAGCACATGAAAACCCTGTACGATGTTCAACAATTTCTGAAAAAATTTGGAATCATCATTTATGTCGGAAAACGGCTTTACGACATTGAATTGATGAAGATTGAATTGAAAAGGATCTATGACGCTGGGCTGATGGAAAAATTAGATTATCTAGAAGCAGAAGCTATCTTACGTAGAGAACACGCACAGGAATTACGTTATTTAGAAGAGGAAAAAGAAAAGTGAATGTAACAAGTGTTTTAGTATGGTTGATTGTTTTAGGGATGTTTGGCTGGATGGGCTACAATTACTTCCGTATCCGTCGGGCTGCAAAAATTGTGGACAATGCAGAGTTTGAAGAATTGATCCGCAAAGGCCAATTAGTGGACTTGCGTGATCCGAATGAATTCCACGCTAAGCATATTTTGGGAGCTCGAAATATTCCATCTAACCAATTAAAAGTGAGTTTGGCTGCCCTTCGCAAAGATAAGCCAGTCTTGCTCTATGAGAACAGTCGTGGGTCCCGTGTGACCAATGCGGCCCTCTTCTTGAAAAAACAGGGTTACAAAGATATCTATATTTTGTCCTATGGTTTGGATTCATGGGATGGAAAAGTCAAGACGAACTAAGATTAAGGAACATTTTGATAAAGACGTTGATGTGTCATAATATAATGATATTAATGTTAAGGGGGATTTAGAAATTGCAAGAAAAGAACAATTCCTCATTTGTTATGGGTATCATATCTATTATTGTTGCCTTTATATTTCCATTGTTAAGTATTATTTTTGGTATTTTAGGTTTGGCCTTGGCTATTTTAAATCAAAACGAGTCTGGACTAGACTATACGACAGAAAAAATTCTCTCTATTGTAGGGATTGTGCTTTCTGTAATTTTCTGTCTCATGTTTATCTCACAACTTTCGGGAATTAATTAAAACAAAAAAAGCTTTAAAACTAAAGCTTTTTTTGTTTTATCCACTTTTCTCTAAGTAGTTTTTAATGATTTTCAATTCTTCTTGATTCAAGGGCCGGTATTGACCTTCTGCTAGCTCTGAATCTAATGTAAAATCCCCGAACTGAACTCGTTTTAAGGCAGTAACTTTGACCCCAATAGCTAAAAACATCTTTTTTACCTGATGAAATTTCCCTTCAGATAGGGTGACAAGGGCCTGGCTTTCGGTAAGGCTGGAGCTAAGGATTTCGAGTTTAGCGGGCTTGCATTTTCTCCCATCTAAGAAGGTGATTCCTTCTTGAAATTCCTCTATATGAGCGGGTTCGAGAGGGCCGTTGACTGTTGCCGCGTATTCTTTTTCGATATGGTATTGGGGATGAAGGAGTTGGAAACCTAGAGGTCCATTGTCTGTGATTAGGAGGAGGCCAGTTGTATCCCGATCTAGTCGACCGATAGGATAGGTCTTGGGAGTCCGGTCTTCTGTTCGGAGGAGGTCCAACACTGTAGGATGTTGGGCATCCTTGGTAGCCGTTACTAGCCCTTGGGGTTTATGGAGAAGAAAATAATGATGGGAACAGTCGGTAAGGACCTGATCCTTCCAGCGAACTTCTTGGAGACCTGTATCGACATTTTGGGATAATTTTGTTGCAGCAAGTCCGTCGACCAGGATCTGCCTTTTAGCCAGGCTCTGTTTGATTTCCTTGCGGGGAATTTGGTAGTGGGCCAGTAATTGATCTAATCTCATAAAAGACAGGATAGCATGAAATGGAGAGAATCACAAGTATTCGGAAAAAGGATGAGGAAAAGGGATAAAGAGGTGAAAGATTTTCATGAATAGAGTGGTTAGGAGTGGGAATGGGAAAGAAGGTTTTCGAAAGAAAGCATGAAAACATTTACACTTATCTGAGTTATGCTATTTGCTTAAAATTGTGGTATAATCGTTCAGTTAGAAAATAAATTTTTGAATATAACAGAGGAAATCATGACAAAATTAAGAGAAGATATCCGTAATATCGCGATTATCGCCCACGTCGACCACGGGAAAACAACCCTCGTTGACGAATTATTGAAACAATCTGAAACTCTTGACGCACGTACAGAGTTGGCAGAGCGTGCTATGGACTCAAACGATATCGAAAAAGAGCGTGGAATCACTATCCTTGCGAAAAATACCGCAGTTGCCTACAACGGGACTCGTATCAACATCATGGACACACCAGGACACGCGGACTTCGGTGGAGAAGTTGAGCGTATCATGAAAATGGTTGACGGTGTTGTTTTGGTCGTAGATGCCTACGAAGGAACCATGCCACAGACTCGTTTCGTATTGAAAAAAGCCTTAGAACAAGACCTTGTGCCAATTGTTGTAGTCAACAAAATCGATAAGCCATCTGCTCGTCCAGCAGAAGTAGTAGACGAAGTTTTGGAACTCTTCATCGAGCTTGGTGCAGATGATGATCAGCTTGACTTCCCAGTAGTCTATGCTTCAGCAATCAACGGAACATCTTCATTGTCAGATGATCCAGCTGACCAAGAAAAGACCATGGCGCCAATCTTTGATACCATTATTGACCACATTCCAGCTCCAATCGATAACTCAGATGAGCCCCTTCAATTCCAAGTGTCACTCTTGGACTACAATGATTTCGTTGGTCGTATCGGTATCGGACGTGTCTTCCGTGGTACTGTTAAGGTCGGAGACCAAGTTACTCTTTCTAAATTGGATGGTACAACCAAGAACTTCCGTGTGACAAAACTCTTTGGTTTCTTTGGTTTGGAACGTCGTGAAATCCAAGAAGCTAAGGCTGGTGACTTGATTGCCGTATCAGGTATGGAAGACATCTTCGTTGGGGAAACCATCACTCCAACAGATGCAGTTGAAGCTCTTCCAGTTCTTCACATCGACGAACCTACTCTTCAAATGACCTTCTTGGTCAACAACTCACCATTTGCTGGTCGTGAAGGGAAATGGGTGACTTCTCGTAAGGTTGAAGAGCGCTTGCAAGCAGAATTGCAAACAGACGTTTCTCTTCGTGTAGATCCAACGGACTCACCAGATAAATGGACAGTTTCAGGACGTGGGGAATTGCACTTGTCAATTCTTATTGAAACGATGCGCCGTGAAGGATATGAGCTTCAAGTATCTCGTCCAGAAGTTATCGTTAAAGAAATTGACGGTGTGAAGTGCGAGCCATTTGAGCGCGTGCAAATCGATACTCCAGAAGAATACCAAGGATCTGTTATCCAAAGCCTTTCTGAGCGTAAGGGTGAAATGTTGGATATGATTGCAACAGGTAACGGTCAAACTCGTTTGGTCTTCCTTGTTCCTGCGCGTGGTTTGATTGGATACTCAACTGAGTTCTTGTCAATGACACGTGGTTACGGGATCATGAACCATACCTTCGACCAATACTTGCCATTGATTCCAGGAGAAATTGGTGGACGTCACCGTGGTGCCCTTGTTTCGATCGATGCTGGTAAGGCTACAACCTACTCTATCATGTCTATCGAAGAACGTGGTACTATCTTTGTTAACCCAGGTACTGAGGTTTACGAAGGAATGATCATCGGTGAAAACTCTCGTGAAAATGACTTGACTGTTAATATCACGAAAGCAAAACAAATGACTAACGTTCGTTCAGCTACTAAGGACCAAACAGCGGTTATCAAGACTCCTCGTATCTTGACACTTGAAGAATCACTTGAGTTCTTGAATGACGATGAGTATATGGAAGTAACGCCTGAATCAATCCGTTTGCGTAAGCAAATCCTCAACAAGGCAGAGCGCGAAAAAGCAAACAAAAAGAAAAAATCAGCTGCAGCTGAATAAGAAATAAGAAAGGAGTGACAAAATGGTTTATTTAATTATAGGTATTTTGATCCTCCTTTTTTACCTTTTTGCAGCTCCAAAGAGCATTAGAGGAACTCTGAATGTAGTAACTCTGGTCGTATTATTGGTCTCTTTGGTCATCCTGCTTTGCTTAGCGATTTTCCAAATTTTCCAATTGCCTTCAGAATTTTTTGTGGGCGCCTTCCTTGCTTTTGTAGGCTACCTGGCCCTTGTTGATATTTCGCGATTGCCGACCAAGACTTCTAAATGCTTGGATAAATCAGATTAAACAGGAGAGCGTATCTCCAAAAATAGAGTTGTTGTGATATAAAATCATGGCGACTCTTTTTTTTATGAAAGATGATGAAGCGGTCATTTTTGTATGTGTTGCTTCTTTTGCTGTCTTAAGGCTTTTTAAATTGTCTAAAAAAGGGTAAAATAGAAGGTGAACAAATTGGAGAGAAAAAAGCTATGAACGTCATTGAAACATTTAAAAATAAAAAAGTCCTTGTTTTAGGATTGGCTAAGTCTGGAGAATCTGCAGCTCGACTACTCGATCGCCTAGGAGCTATCGTAACAGTGAATGATGGCAAAGCATTTGAAGAAAATTCTGCAGCTCAAAGCTTGCTGGAAGAAGGGATCAAAGTCGTAACAGGAGGACATCCTCTGGAACTCTTGGATGAAGACTTTGCGATGATGGTGAAGAACCCTGGAATTCCTTACACGAATCCTATGGTTGAACGGGCTCTTGAAAAAGGCATCCCTGTTTTGACGGAAGTTGAATTGGCCTACCTCATTTCAGAAGCGCCCATCATCGGAATCACTGGTTCAAATGGGAAAACAACCACTACTACCATGATTGGAGAAGTATTGACTGCTGCTGGACAAAATGGTCTCTTGTCTGGGAATATTGGGTTTCCAGCTAGTCAAGTCGCTCAAACAGCGACAGCTAAAGACACATTGGTGATGGAATTGTCTTCTTTCCAATTAATGGGGATTGAAGCCTTCCATCCAGAAATCGCGGTCATCACCAATCTCATGCCGACACATTTGGATTACCACGGATCGTTCGAAGCTTACGTAGCTGCAAAATGGGCGATTCAAAAGAATATGACGGCCAAGGATTTTGTGGTACTAAACTTTAATCAGGATCTAGCCAAAGACTTGTCTCAGCAAACACAGGCTACTGTGGTACCATTTTCAACCCAAGAAAAGGTAGACGGAGCTTATTTAGAGGATGGGGTCCTTTACTTCCGAGGTGAAGCCGTTATGCGAGCAGACCAAATCGGAGTACCAGGTAGTCACAATGTAGAAAATGCTTTAGCTACTATTGCAGTGGCTAAACTTCGTAGCATTGACAATCAAACTATCCAAGAAACCTTATCAGCCTTCGGCGGGGTGAAGCACCGCTTGCAGTATGTAGCCGAGATTGAAGGGGTGAAGTTCTACAATGATAGTAAGTCCACCAACATTTTAGCTACTCAAAAAGCCTTATCTGGCTTTGATAACGCTCATGTCATCTTAATCGCTGGTGGCTTGGACCGAGGCAATGAATTTGATGAATTGGTGCCAGATATTACCGGTCTTAAAAAGATGGTCATCCTTGGAGAGTCTGCTGAACGGGTGAAACGGGCAGCGAATCAAGCGGGTGTGGCCTATCTAGATGCGATGGACGTGGCAGACGCAACGCGCAAAGCTTTTGAATTAGCCGAACCGGGCGATATCGTCTTGCTTAGTCCAGCCAATGCCAGCTGGGACATGTACGCGAATTTTGAAGTGCGGGGCGATGAGTTCCTAAAAACAGTAGAAGAGTTGAAAAAATAATATGAAAAAAATAGTATTCACAGGGGGAGGTACAGTTGGTCACGTGACCTTGAACCTTCTCCTCATCCCTCGCTTTATCGAGGATGGTTGGGAAGTTCATTATATTGGGGACAAGAAGGGGATTGAGCACCAAGAGATTTTGAAGTCTGGCTTGGATATCCATTTCCATTCGATTGCGACAGGCAAGCTCCGCCGTTATTTCTCTTGGCAAAACATGTTGGATATCTTCAAGGTCTTCTGGGGGATCCTCCAATCGATTTGGATCATGCTTCGTGTACGGCCACAGGTTTTGTTTTCTAAAGGAGGCTTCGTTTCAGTTCCTCCGGTAGTGGCTGCGCGACTTTGTTTTGTTCCTGTATTGGTCCATGAATCCGACCGTTCCATGGGCTTGGCTAATAAAATTGCTTATAAGTTTGCAACGAAAATGTTCACAACCTTTGAGCAAGCGAAAGGCCTAGTGAAAGCCCAACATGTGGGAGCTGTCACCAAGGTCAGTCAGGAACAAGTTCCAATCCCAGTTGAATTGGAAGTCGTTTTTGCTCAATTTGATCCACAGTTGCCAACCCTCCTCTTTGTGGGTGGCTCTGCTGGTGCACGAGTGTTCAATGAGTTTGTCACAAATCATCGAGAAGCCTTGCTGGCAAGCTACAATGTCATTAATTTGACAGGGGATTCCTCCTTGAATGAGCAAGCTCCTCATCTTTATCGAGTAGATTACGTGACGGATCACTATCTTCCTTTGCTTCACCAGGCAGATTTAGTGGTGACTCGTGGAGGTGCCAATACGATTTTTGAACTCTTGGCCATGAATAAGCTCCATATCATCGTTCCTCTAGGAAAAGAAGCTAGTCGGGGAGATCAGATTGAAAATGCTCAATATTTTGTAGAAAAAGGCTATGCAGAAAGCATCGCTGAGCAAGAATTGAGTATGGATCGGTTGCAAGAAACGATGGATAAAATATTCCAAGGGGCAGAAAGCTATCATCAAGCGATGAAGTCTTCAAATGAATTGCTTTCCTTGGATGAATTTTACAGTCTAGTCCATCAAGAAATTAATAAAAGGAAAAAATGACGGATAAGAAGAACCAAAAAACTCCTAAGGAAGTCACTAAGCTTTCTGAATGGCAGAGACGAAACCAGGAGTATCAAAAGAAAAAACAATTAGAAGAGCAAGAAGAAAAAGAAAAGAAGGCACAAGAAGAGAAGGAAAGACAGGAACTTCTGAATCAAAAAACTCCCTCTGAAGATCTAGATGCAGAAGAGCAAGATACCGAGACTGCAGAAGTAGAGGAAGATGAGAATGTAGCCGAGGAAGAAGTGCAAGAAACTCTTCCTGAAGAAACAGAAGAAGATGCTGAGGAAGAAAAAATCATCTACCTAACAGAACCTTCAGAAGCTATGCTCGAAGAAGAGGAACTGGCGAAGAAGGCTAAAAAGGAAGGTCAAATTGCAAGACGTCATATCTATCGGGCTATTCCTGTTTTGGTGATCAGTACTCTGATTGCTCTCTTTTCTGCCTATCTTTTAACCCCCTTAGCTAAGCAAAAAATCATCGAATTCTCAGGGAATAAAAATTCGGATCAGGCTTTGTTGTTTGAAAAGAGTCAGATCCAAGATCGGGATTATACCCTGACAACTTTTTTGAATCGGGATCGCTATCTTGCCAATATGAAGGCTGCGAGTCCGTGGGTCAAAGATATTTCGATGAACTATACTTTTCCTACGACTTTTAAGGTTCAGGTTGAGGAACACCAGGTCTTTGGTTACTATATGACGGAGGAAGATCACTATCCCATTTTAGAAAATGGGGAAGTGGTAGAGACACCAGTTGCTGCGGATCAGCTTCCCAAGGCTTACCTGACTGTTCGTTTTTCTGATCGTGAATTGGTCCGACAATTTGTGAAACAACTGGGGAAAATACCATCTTCTGTGCGCGCTGAAATTGAGTCAGTGGACTTGACACCGAGCAAGGTGACTAAGGATTTAGTGACGGTGACCATGAAGGATGGCACAAAGGTTTTAGTGCCTGTATCTCAGATCAAGCGTAAATTGCCTTATTACAATCAAATTCGCAAGCTAATTGAAGATGACAGTGTCATTGACATGGAAGCAGGTATATACAGTTACAATGCAGAAACAATGGCTACTTTAGCTCAGGAAAAGAAAGAAAAAGAAGAAGGGGAAGGGAACAAAACAGAAGAAGCTGATGCTAACTCGACAGATTCTGATGAGAGTGCAGTCGTAACCGAGCAACACGAAGAAGTTCCCGCTGAGTAAACCCTCATAAATTATCTGAAATAAATAAAGAAAATATGCCCACTATGGGCATTTTTGTGTTATAATGAAATTTGGATAGTTCTAACTAAAATGGAGCTATTAATTGACGTATAGGAAAACAAAAGAGAGAGGACTGGTGTAATGGCTAGAAACGGCTTTTTTACAGGTTTAGATATCGGTACTAGTTCAATAAAAGTATTGGTGGCAGAACATGTCAATGGAGAAATGAATGTAATTGGAGTCAGCAATGCGAAAAGTGCTGGCGTCAAAGATGGAATTATTGTTGATATTGAGGCTGCTTCTAATGCGATTAAAAGTGCAGTAAGCCAAGCAGAAGAAAAAGCAGGAATTTCAATCAATCTTGTGAACGTTGGGTTGCCAGCGAACCTTCTTCAAATTGAAGCAACTCAAGGAATGATTCCTGTAACCAGTGATTCAAAAGAAATTACGGATGCAGATGTTGAAAATGTTGTCAGATCTGCTTTGACAAAGAGTATGACTCCAGACCGTGAAGTCATTACCTTTATTCCAGAAGAGTTCACAGTTGATGGTTTCCAAGGAATCCGCGATCCACGTGGAATGATGGGAATCCGTTTGGAAATGCGTGGTCTCTTGTATACTGGTCCTAGAACTGTCCTCCATAATTTACGGAAAACAGTTGAACGTGCTGGTTTGCAAGTTGAGAACATCATTATTTCACCACTTGCAATGATTAAGTCTGTATTGAACGAAGGAGAACGTGAGTTTGGTGCGACCGTCATTGATTTAGGTGGAGGTCAAACGACAGTAGCTTCTGTTCGGAATCAAGAGCTTCAATTTACAAATATCTACCAAGAAGGTGGCGATTACGTTACTAAAGATATTTCTAAAGTATTGAAGACTTCTCAAAAATTAGCAGAAGGCTTGAAGTTCAACTATGGAGAAGCTTATGTTCCATCAGTTGGCGACGAAGTCTTCCATGTTGAGGTGATTGGTGAAGTAGAACCTGTCCAAGTATCTGAAAAATATTTGGCAGAAATTATTTCAGCTCGGATCAAACACATCTTCGACCAAATTAAACAAGATCTTGAAAGAAGACATTTGCTTGATTTGCCTGGAGGAATTGTCATCATCGGTGGTGGCGCTATTCTCCCTGGTATTGAAGAATTGGCGCAAGAAGTCTTTGGTGTAAATGTGAAATTGTACGTTCCAAATCAAATTGGAATCCGCAATCCAGCTTTTGCCCACGTGATTAGCTTGTCTGAATATGCAGGAAACCTTACAGATGTAGATATTCTTGCTCAGGCTGCTGTACATGGGGACCAACGTCTTCGTCAGCAACCAATTCAGTTTGAACGACCAGTACAGCAACCAGTTGTTCCGGAAGAAATTGAACCATTAGTAAACGTCGAGCAACAACATCCGGTTGAAGAACAAAATAGAGAAGAGAAAACTAGCCTTACAAACCGAATGAAGAATTTAATCGGTAATATGTTTGATTAAGGAGTGTAAGCATTTATGACATTTTCATTTGACACAGCAGCGACACAAGGCGCAGTTATTAAAGTAATCGGTGTCGGAGGTGGTGGTGGCAATGCCATCAACCGCATGATTGACGAAGGAGTTGCTGGTGTAGAATTCATCGCAGCAAACACAGACGTACAAGCACTTTCAAGTGCAAAAGCAGAAACAGTTATCCAATTGGGTCCTAAATTGACTCGTGGTTTGGGTGCTGGAGGTCAACCTGAGGTTGGTCGCAAAGCCGCAGAAGAAAGTGAAGAAGTATTGACAGAAGCTTTGCAAGGTGCAGACATGGTCTTTATCACTGCAGGAATGGGTGGAGGATCTGGTACAGGTGCTGCACCAGTTATCGCTCGTATTGCTAAAGCTGTTGGTGCTTTGACAGTAGCCGTTGTGACACGTCCTTTTGGATTTGAAGGAACTAAACGCGGAAACTTTGCAATCGAAGGAATCAATGAACTTCGCGAGCATGTGGATACTTTGTTGATTATTTCTAACAACAACTTGTTAGAAATTGTAGATAAGAAAACACCACTTCTTGAAGCATTGAGTGAAGCAGATAATGTCCTTCGCCAAGGGGTTCAAGGGATCACTGACTTGATCACAAGCCCAGGCTTGATTAACCTTGACTTCGCTGACGTGAAGACTGTTATGGAAAATAAAGGAAATGCCTTGATGGGTATTGGTGTAGGTAATGGTGAAGAGCGTGTCATTGAAGCAGCTCGTAAAGCTATCTACTCACCACTCCTTGAAACAACCATTGACGGTGCTGAAGACGTGATCGTCAACGTTACTGGTGGTTTGGATATGACCTTGATTGAAGCAGAAGAAGCTTCTGAAATTGTTAACCAAGCAGCTGGTCATGGCGTAAACATTTGGCTTGGTACATCTATTGATGAATCAATGAAAGATGAAATCCGCGTAACTGTTGTCGCAACTGGTGTTCGTCAGGACAAAGTTGAAAGAGTTAGTGGAATTGCATCTCATGCACCAAGTTCAGCACGTTACTATCAAACTGGACCACGTGAACAACGTCCACAAAATCCACAGTTTGATCGTGACTTCGATTTGAAGGAAGAGATCGAAATGCCTACTCCTCAATCACGTGCCAAACAAGAAACACCTCGTGGATCTGCGTTTGGAGATTGGGACATTCGTCGTGAAAACATTGTACGTCAGTCTGATACTAGCGCTGGTCGTCAAGTTGAACGCTATGTGGATTCTTCTTCAGAAGATGATGAGTTGGAAACACCACCATTTTTCCGTAATCGTTAAGAATGAATCTGATTGAAAATAAAGAGCGAATATTCTCGCAGGTTGCACAAGCAATGGAAACAGCAAACCGCAGGGATCAGGTCAATGTGATTGCTGTTACTAAGTATGTTGGTATCGACCAAGCTAAGGCTTTGGTTGATACAGGAGTCTGTCATATCGGTGAAAACCGTGTTGATAAATTTCTAGAAAAATACCAAGCTCTAAAAGATGAGGGACTGACCTGGCATTTGATCGGTAGTCTCCAACGTCGTAAAGTAAAAGAAGTTATCAATTTTGTAGATTACTTCCATGCTTTAGATTCTATGAAGCTTGCCCAAGAAATTCAAAAAAGGGCGAGTCACCCAATTAAATGTTTTATACAAGTCAATATTTCTGGAGAGGAAAGCAAGCATGGATTTGCTCCTGAAGAGCTAGATGCGGTTCTTCCTGAACTAGAAGGCTTGGATAACCTACGGATTGTTGGCTTAATGACGATGGCTCCTTTTGAGGCAAGTCAGGACGAGTTGCAAGCCATATTTGCAGCAACTCACCAACTTCAAAAAGAATTACAAAAGAAACAGTTGAAAAATATGCCCTTTACAGAGTTAAGCATGGGAATGAGTCGTGATTATGATGTGGCGATTGCTAACGGTGCGACTTTTGTGCGAATTGGGACCTCGTTTTTCAAATAGGAAAGAATTATGTCATTTAAAGATAGATTTGATCGATTGATTGATTATTTTACTGAAGATGGAGATGAGTACGATGTGCAAGAAGCGCCTGCTCAAGCAGTCGGTGCTAGCCAACCTGTAGCATCCCCTAAACCAGTACAACCATCATCAAAACCACGTCAAAAAGCTGTGGTAGCTGCCAAGGAGCAGAAACCTACTCCTGTTGCAGCTAGTCGTCCACAAGTAGCTTCTACAGCAGTGGTTGAATCAGCTTCATCTCAAAAATCATCTTCTGAAAATATTACTCGACTTCATCAACGTCAACAAGAGTTGGCAAAAAATCGTTCTGCTGCAGATGAAAAGATTACAATTGATGTACGCTACCCTCGTAAATATGAAGAAGCAACTGAAATTGTTGACTTGTTGTTGGCAAACGAAAGTATTCTTATCGATTTCCAATACATGACAGAAGTTCAAGCAAGAAGATGTTTGGATTATTTGGATGGTGCTCGCTATGTATTAGCCGGGAATCTACGTCGTGTTGCAAGTACTATGTACTTATTAACACCAATCAATGTCGTTGTGAATATTGAAGATATTCGCCTTCCAAATGATGTCGAAGTTGCTGAGTACGACTTTGATATGAAACGAAATCGTTAATATGTTTGTCCTACAATTAGTTAGAAATTTCTTTCAGGTTTTTGAGCTAGTACTAATCATCTATGCTTTGCTTAGTTGGTTTCCAAATGCATCAGAATCGGCTTTAGCTAAAATGGTTCAACGGATCGTCGAACCATTTTTGAGCCTATTTAGAAAGATTCCTTTGCAATTTGGTGGGTTAGACTTTACAGTCATGTTTGCCTTACTTGCTCTATCCGTAGTGGAACGGTTTGTCCTTCAATTTTTGGTGCAATTTATATGACCAAGGGATTTTATCAACACTATAGTCCAGAAGACCACGTCTTTATAGATCGAGTTCTAGAATTAGTAGCTCGAGTGGAGCAACAGTATAGTTTTGAACTGACTTCCTTTTTAAATCCACATCAGGTTGATATTTTACGACAAATTGGTGCCCACCACGGTTTGCAGGTGTTTTCAAGTGCAGAAATCTATCCTACAGAATATGCACGAGTGATTCTTGCTCCCAGCTACTATCAGTTAGAGGCATCTGATTTTGAAATGAGTCTGTTAGAAGTTCTTTATCCGGATAAGTTTTATCGGTTAAGTCACTCTCAAGTTTTGGGTTCGCTTCTCCATCAATTAGGCATAGAAAGAAAGTCTTTTGGTGATATTCTAGTTGGACAAGGGAAAATTCATATCTATGTGGATGAACGTTTCTCCTCCTATTTTAAAGAGAATCTTAAGAAGATCGCAAAAGCATCTGTCAAGATTCGTGAGGTTGACTGTCGAGAACGGATCACCGTAGACGAACCGTCCAAACTCAAAGATCTATTGGTTACTAGTGTTCGACTTGATAAACTAGTAGCTTCTACCTTTAAACTTGCTCGGTCTGTAGCTGTTCAATTGGTTCAGTCGGGACAGGTAAAGGTAAACTATGCCACTATTGATAATCCTAGCCGGATGATCCAAGTAGCAGATTTAATTAGTGTTCGAAAGTATGGCCGATTTAAAATACTATCAGAAAATGGCCTATCAAAAAGTGGAAAATACAAATTAACGGTTGAAGTATTTTCCAGTAGAAAATAAGGAGGAACTATGGCACTTACAGCTTTAGAAATCAAAGATAAACGCTTTTATGTAAAATTTAGAGGCTACGATGCTAAAGAAGTTGAAGAGTTTCAAGACATGGTCTACCGAGACTATGAAAAATTAGTTCGTGAAAATCATGAATTGGAAACAAAAATTAGTGCGTTGGAAGAGCGCTTGAACTACTTTGACGAAATGAAAGACTCTTTGAGTCAATCAGTATTGATCGCTCAAGATACAGCAGAACGTGTGAAACATGCGGCAAATGAACGCTCAGAAACAATCGTTCGTCAAGCGGAGCAAGATGCTCACCATTTAGTTGAAGAAGCAAAAGCAAAAGCAAATGAAATTCTTCGTCATGCTACAGACAATGCCAAGAAAGTTGCCGTAGAAACGGAAGAATTGAAGAATAAGACGCGTGTCTTCCACCAACGTTTGAAATCAACTATCGAAAGCCAATTGAGCATCATTGATACACCAGAATGGGATGAAATTCTTCGCCCAACTGCTATGTATATTCAAACAAGTGATGAAGCATTTCGTGAAATTGTTGAGAAAGCTTTGGGTGAATCTGTTCATCATCATTCAGAAGATGCTAACATTGATTTGACACGTCAATTTACTTCAGCTGAAATTGAAGAATTGCAAAAACGTATTGAGGCAGCTAACTTAGAGTTAGGTGCAACTCAAGCTTTTCAAGGATTGAATGAAAAAGTGAAAGAAGCATTGGAAGAAGCAGAAAAAAATCATGAAGATCAAGATTCTATTGATGTTGTCTTAGAAACTCCTGAAGCTGATGATATCGATGCTCCAGGAGAAGGACAACGTGAATCTGTTTCAATCTTATAATCTGTAAAAACAGTGACCTTATCAAATAGTTTTAGCGAGCAGGTGATGGTGGAAGACTTGCACTTCCTTTGTTAAGGTTGATCCTTTTACGAATCTTAGTGGTGAAATGAGTAACCACTAACGCTGGTCAGCGTTAACGACAAAAGAGGAGAAAGAGAGTACTCTCTTTCTTGAATGAAGGTGGTACCACGACTTGTCGTCCTTTTTGGCGAGGTCGTGGTCTTTTATTTTGTAGAATTATTTTTTTAGAGGAGACACCATGAAACTCAAAGAAACACTGAATTTAGGGAAGACAGAGTTCCCGATGCGGGCTGGTCTGCCTACAAAAGAGCCAGTTTGGCAAAAAGAATGGGAAGAAGCAAAGCTTTACCAACGTCGTCAAGAATTGAACCAAGGAAAACCACATTTCACCTTGCATGATGGCCCTCCGTATGCCAACGGAAATATCCACGTAGGACATGCCATGAACAAGATTTCAAAAGATATCATTGTTCGTTCTAAGTCTATGTCAGGTTTTTATGCACCGTACATCCCAGGTTGGGATACACACGGTTTGCCAATCGAGCAAGTCTTGGCTAAACAAGGTGTCAAACGCAAAGAAATGGACTTGGTTGAGTACTTGAAACTTTGCCGCGACTACGCCCTTTCTCAAGTAGATAAACAACGCGAAGACTTTAAACGCTTGGGTGTTTCAGGTGACTGGGAAAATCCTTATGTGACCTTGACGCCTGATTATGAAGCGGCGCAAATCCGTGTCTTCGGTGAAATGGCTAACAAAGGCTATATCTACCGTGGAGCTAAGCCAGTTTACTGGTCATGGTCTTCTGAGTCAGCGCTTGCTGAAGCGGAAATTGAATACCATGACTTGGTATCAACATCACTTTATTATGCCAACAAGGTTAAAGATGGCAAAGGTGTCCTAGACACTGATACTTATATCGTTGTTTGGACAACAACTCCATTTACTATCACTGCTTCTCGTGGTTTGACTGTTGGTGCGGATATTGATTACGTTTTGGTTCAACCTGCTGGTGAAGCTCGTAAGTTTGTGGTTGCTGCTGAATTGTTGAACAGCTTATCTGAAAAATTTGGTTGGGCGGATGTTCAAGTTTTGTCGACTTACCGTGGTCAAGAATTGAACCATATCGTGACAGAGCACCCATGGGATACTGCAGTAGATGAACTTGTTATCCTTGGTGACCACGTTACAACAGACTCCGGTACAGGTATCGTCCATACAGCCCCTGGTTTTGGTGAAGATGACTACAATGTCGGTGTTGCTAATGGTCTCGAAGTTGCTGTAACTGTCAACGAACGCGGGATCATGATGGCCAACGCGGGTGAGGAATTCGAAGGTCAATTCTACGACAAGGTTGTACCAACGGTTATTGAAAAACTTGGAAATCTTCTTCTTGCTCAAGAAGAAATCTCTCACTCCTACCCATTTGACTGGCGTACGAAAAAACCAATCATCTGGCGTGCTGTGCCACAATGGTTTGCCTCAGTATCGAAATTCCGTCAAGATATCCTAGATGAAATTGAAAAAGTGAAGTTTCACTCAGAATGGGGGAAAGTCCGTCTTTACAACATGATCCGTGACCGTGGTGACTGGGTTATCTCTCGTCAACGTGCTTGGGGTGTGCCACTCCCAATCTTCTACGCTGAAGATGGCACACCAATCATGACGGCTGAAACCATCGAACATGTAGCTCAACTCTTTGAAGAGAACGGTTCCATCATCTGGTGGGAACGGGATGCTAAAGATCTCTTGCCAGAAGGATTTACCCATCCTGGTTCACCAAATGGTGAATTCAAGAAAGAAACAGACATCATGGATGTATGGTTCGAC
Organism: Streptococcus sp. DFI.7.26; assembly: GCF_022240605.1. Taxonomy (NCBI): domain Bacteria; kingdom Bacillati; phylum Bacillota; class Bacilli; order Lactobacillales; family Streptococcaceae; genus Streptococcus; species Streptococcus sp. DFI.7.26. The sequence continues at coordinate 46,394 of NZ_JAKOGN010000001.1, forward strand.
TCTGGTTCATCATGGAATGGTGTTGTGGTTAACCGTCCAGAACTCAAATACCCAGCTGATCTCTACCTTGAAGGTTCAGACCAATACCGTGGTTGGTTCAACTCATCTCTTATCACATCTGTGGCGAATCATGGTGTCGCACCATACAAACAAATCTTGTCACAAGGTTTTGCCCTTGACGGTAAAGGTGAGAAGATGTCTAAATCACTTGGAAATACCATTGCTCCAAGCGATGTTGAAAAACAATTTGGTGCGGAAATCTTGCGTCTTTGGGTAACCAGTGTTGACTCAAGCAACGATGTGCGTATCTCTATGGATATCTTAAGCCAAGTTTCTGAGACTTACCGTAAGATCCGTAACACTCTTCGTTTCTTGATCGCCAATACTTCTGACTTTAACCCAGCTGAGGATGCAGTAGCTTACGAAGAACTTCGTTCCGTTGACAAGTACATGACCATTCGTTTTAACCAGCTTGTCAAGACCATTCGTGATGCTTATGCTGACTTTGAATTCTTGACAATCTATAAAGCACTTGTTAACTTTATCAACGTTGATTTGTCTGCCTTCTACCTTGACTTTGCTAAAGATGTTGTTTACATCGAAGGAGCTAAGTCACTTGAACGCCGTCAAATGCAAACAGTCTTCTATGATATCCTTGTGAAAATCACCAAACTCTTGACACCGATCCTTCCTCACACAGCAGAGGAAATCTGGTCTTATCTTGAGTTTGAAGCGGAAGAATTCGTTCAATTGTCAGAATTACCAGAAGCTCAGACTTTTGCCAACCAAGAGGAAATCTTGGATACCTGGTCAGCCTTCATGGACTTCCGTGGCCAAGCTCAAAAAGCCTTGGAAGAAGCGCGTAACGAGAAAGTGATTGGTAAATCTCTTGAAGCTCACTTGACCGTTTATCCAAACGAAGTGGTGAAAACTCTTCTTGGAGCTGTTGATAGCAATGTAGCACAACTCTTGATTGTCTCTGAATTGACTATCGCAGAAGGACCAGCTCCAGAAGGTGCAGTAGCCTTTGAAGATGTAGCCTTCACAGTTGAACGGGCTACTGGTGAAGTTTGTGACCGTTGCCGTCGTATCGACCCAACAACTGCAGAACGCCACTACCATGCAACCATCTGTGACCACTGTGCAAGCATCGTTGAAGAGAACTTTGCAGACGCAGTTGCAGAAGGTTTTGAAGCAAAATAATAGATATCAAAAGAAGTTCCATAATGGAACTTCTTTTTTGGTGGCTAGAATGATGTATCGTGTCCATCGTCAGGGCAATAAAAAAGTAAGGCGGAATGGCCTTACTTTTTTATTGGGAAAGAAATTTCGATCAGTTTATCGGAGTAGAGCGTTTTAATAGTAGATTGGTCGATGATTTTGAGATCAATCTTGCGTTTTAAAAAGAACTCACGAATTTTTTCAACTTCTGTTTCACGAATGGCACGGTGTTTGTTACTAATCAGCAATTCGTAATGAGTAGGAGCTTTGGTAAAGATAACATCGGTGTTACCAGCTGAATAGACCTCAACAAGGGTAGCATCGGTACTTTCTAATTGACTTTTGACCAAATTAGCATGACTATTTGTTGTATTCATAAGCTTCATGTGAGATCCTCCTAAGCTCTTTCTCCATTTATTATAGCACTTTTTTTTATTTTGTGAAAGAAGTCGCTTACAATTTTTGGGCAGATTTCCACATTTTGATTCCCCATTTATGGCTTCCTCTTTTTAACTTTTCAATGGCTTCGTCAATGGGGAACCAGGCAATGTTATTGAAATCCTCTAGTGGCTTTTGAGCTTCTACAAAGTCAGTTACTTCATAGATATAAGCAGGATTGTAGTAGTGGGTGTCGCGGTGACTGGAGTAGAAGTACTCATCTGCTTGTCCATAATACTCGCCGATGGTCGCAGTGAATCCCAGCTCTTCGATCAGTTCGCGCTCGAGTGCCAAGAAATGATCTTCTCCTGCCTCGATCTCACCACCTGGTAGGAACCAAGCCCCATTTGGAGCTTGGACCAGGATGATTTTATCCTTTGCTGAATTTGGAATCACCGCATAGACTCCATAACGATTGACATAGTCAACATTTTCTTCTCTTGTTCCAAAAGTTGCAACAGTCATAATGATACTCGCTTCTTATTTTTTTATCATTATAACATAGATGGACATAAAAAGCAGTAGGAGATGAAAATAAGAGAGATTCCTGGTAGCTACTAGGAATCTCTCTGTGGATTGCGATTATTCAGTTACTTTTTCTGCTTCGTTCGCAGGTTTGCTCTTTCCTTTGATGCAAATCTTCCCATTGCTGGTCATGACAGCCTTCAGATCTTTCTCACTAGGATTTTCTAGGTAGTAATCTGTAATGGCATCTTCGATATAGTCTTGAATGGTGCGACGAAGAGGACGTGCCCCCATTTTCGGATCGTAGCCCAAATCAACCAGTTTCTCCTTGACCTTATCGGTAACATCCAGGTGGATATCATTGTGGGCTAAGCGTTGGTTGACATCGTCTAACATGAGAGTGACGATTTGAAGGAGGTTTTCCTTAGACAAGGCTTTGAATTCAATGATGCCGTCAAAGCGGTTCATGAATTCTGGACTGAAGAAGTTCCCCAGTTCACCTAGGATAGAATTGGTACGACCTTCACGAGCCGCCCCAAAGCCGACATTAGCCTCCGCTTTTCCAGTTCCCGCATTGGAAGTCATGATAATAATGGTATCTTTGAAGCTCACCGTTCGACCTTGCCCATCTGTCAAGCGACCATCGTCTAAGACTTGGAGGAACATATGCATGACATCTGGGTGGGCCTTTTCGACCTCATCCAAGAGGATGAGAGAGTAAGGGTTGCGACGCACCTTTTCAGTCAGCTGGCCTGCTTCTTCATAGCCGACGTAGCCTGGAGGTGCACCGACCAATTTGGCAACGGCATGTTTCTCCATATACTCACTCATATCAAAGCGAATCATACTGTCAGCAGAACCAAAGAGTTCGATGGCCAATTGCTTGGACAACTCGGTCTTCCCGACACCAGTTGGTCCAACAAAGAGGAAGCTACCAATTGGACGGTTTGGTGTTCCAAGCCCTACCCGGTTTCGACGGATGGCCTTAGCAATTTTTTCAACAGCCTCATCTTGACCGATGACATGAGCCTTCAAGTCAGCTGCCAAGTTGATCAATTGGGATTGTTCTTTTTCTTTCAAATCGCCAACTGGAATATTGGTCTTTTGCTCGACGATGTGTTCGATGGTCTTTTCGCTAATGACTGGCGTATCTTGATCAGTGACCTGTTGCCCTTGCATTTCTTTGTACTTAGCGATTTGGTCGCGGAAGTAGGCTGCCTTTTCAAAGTCTTCATCACGCGTCGCTTGAGCCTTGAGATTTTCGGCTTCAATTAAGCGTTGGTCGATGACTTTGGGATCGACAAAATTGAGGGTCAAGTTCATCTTAGAGCCGGCTTCGTCCAAGAGGTCAATGGCCTTGTCTGGCAAGAAGCGGTCTTGGATATAGCGATTGGAAAGGAGAGCCGCAGCCTCGATTGCACCATCAGTGTAGTGGACGTGGTGGTAGTCCTCGTATTTCTTTTGAATGCCTTTGAGGATAGTGATGGTTTCTTCCACTGTAGGTTCGTCGACCTTAACGGGTTGCATCCGGCGTTCAAGTGCCGCATCTTTTTCGATAATACGATACTCGTTGAGTGTCGTCGCACCGACTAATTGCAATTCGCCACGAGCGAGGGCTGGTTTGAGGATATTTCCAGCATCCATATTGCCGTCTCCAGCAGATCCAGCACCGACAATTTCATGGATCTCATCGATAAACAAAATCACATCTTCCCGGCGACGGATTTCCTCCATCAATTGTTGCATGCGCTCTTCAAATTGCCCTCGGATCCCAGTTCCTTGAACCAGGCTGACAACGTCTAAGCGAATGACTTCCTTGCCTTGCAATTTATGAGGAACATCTCCATCGACAATCTTTTGCGCTAGCCCTTCTACGACAGCTGTTTTTCCGACACCGGGTTCCCCAATCAGGACAGGGTTGTTCTTTGTTCGACGGTTGAGGATTTCAATGACACGAAGAATTTCATCGTCACGGCCAATGACCGGATCGATATCCCCACGACGAGCAATTTCAGTAACGTTAATTCCAAACTCTTCTAGGAGGCCCTTTGGTTGTTGTTTGGCTTGGGGTCTGCTTGGTCCTGAAGAACGACCGTTTCCATTAGAACCATAGCCGTTTCCACCACCATAGCCTCCTCCAGATTGGGTCGGAGGGGTTTGGGGTTCTTGTGGAGCCTGGAAGTTTCCTAGTTGATTGAAGAAATCTTCAAAAGGATCCCGTCCTCCTCGATTTTGTTGGTTTAATCCTGCGAGCAGACTATTGTTAGGATCCGTTTTCATAATTTGATAGCAGTTCTGGCAAAGGTCTACTTGTTGTTGGTGGCCATTCACGTTCGTATAAAGATGAATGGTTGAATCATTGATTTTACAGTTTTGACAAAGCATTCTCTTACCTCTTTCTCTAGGGTAAAAAGTGTAAAAACTATTGGTCAGAAATAGTCAAACTTTTATAGTTTCATTATAGCAGTATTCTAAAAGTTTGCAAGAATTTAGTATGAAGTCCGGTTTTAGGCATGGAATAAAGAGGAAAATAGCGGAAAAGTTGATTTTTATTGGAATTTCCTCCTTCTTTTATGATAAAATAGGAGAGTAGAAAGTAAATAGGAGAATCAAAATGGAATCACATTTGGTACGAATTATCAGCCGTTTGGAAGCGATGATGAAAGACGGTGGAAACTTAAAACGTAATTTTGAACGTGAAGGAGTTGTAGTTGCTGAAGTAGCTTACAACTATGATGAAGAAAATGGATCAGTATTTACTCTTCGTGATGTAGAAGCGCGTGAGACCTATACATTCGATAGCATTGACTTAATCGCAATGGAAATCTACGAATTGTTGTACTAAGAAGTATCAAACAAGAGTCTAGACCATCTAGTCTCTTTTTTGTTGGAAGAAATTAGTTATAGTTTCTTCTTATAACCTTGTCTAATCAAGAAGTGTTAGGAGCAGGTTCACAAATCTGATATAATAGAGAAGATATTGAATAGAAAAGAGATTGAGATGACACATGTAATTGATGGGAAGGCCTTGGCAGTAAAATTGCAGGGGGAATTAGCAGAAAAAACCGCTCGCTTAAAGGCTGAGACTGGTCAGGTCCCAGGCTTGGTAGTGATTTTGGTAGGAGAAAACCCAGCTAGCCAGGTCTATGTCCGCAATAAAGAACGGTCAGCTTTGGCAGCAGGATTTCGAAGTGAAGTGGTTCGAGTGCCAGAAAGCATTTCCCAAGAGGACTTGTTGGCCCTCATTGACCGCTACAATCAGGATCCACTCTGGCATGGAATTTTGGTTCAGTTGCCTCTACCAGCCCATATCGACGATGAGGCAGTTTTGTTAGCCATTGATCCGGCTAAGGATGTCGATGGCTTCCATCCTCTCAATATGGGACATCTTTGGGCAGGAAATCCGATCATGGTCCCCTCTACACCAGCAGGGATTATGGAAATGTTCCGGGAATATGATATCGATGTTGAAGGGAAAAATGCAGTCGTCATTGGCCGTTCAAACATCGTTGGGAAACCGATGGCCCAGCTTCTCCTAGCAAAAAATGCAACGGTGACCTTGACCCATTCGCGGACTCATCATTTGGCTAAAATTGCTAGAAAAGCCGATATCTTAGTGGTGGCAATTGGTCGTGCCAAATTTGTTACAGCTGACTTTGTCAAAGAGGGAGCGGTCGTTATCGATGTCGGAATGAACCGTGACGAAAATGGGAAGCTCTGTGGAGACGTCGACTATGAACAAGTAGCTCCTCTGGCTAGTCACATCACTCCGGTTCCAGGTGGCGTTGGTCCTATGACCATTACCATGCTGATGGAGCAGACCTATCAGGCTGCAGTGCGTAGTTTGGATAAAAATTAAGTTTATGATGAAAAATGGTTGAGATAGTAATTTCTCGACCTTTTTATTTATTATAAACCCTGTTTTGTCAATTGAAGTTTAATTCTATCTTTTTGTAGTATAATGAAGTAGAGGTGATTATATGATTGTAAAAGTTTGTAATTCAGATTATAGTCTCCAGTGGGATGGAATTTATCAATTTGCCCTTGAAAGCTATCCTCAGATTAAAGAATGGGAATTGGAGAAGCTAGCAAAGTTTATTGCTTATGAGCGCGACCATCATCGTCAGACCAATGTGGAATGTGAGAATCATGAATTAAATATACAAATTCATGATTACTTGCAAGAGCATAGCTATTTTCCTCCGTACAGACCAAGTCATCGCCTTGTAGCTTCTACCTATGATATCCAGAGGAAGTTGGTTACTTCAAATTATTGTAGTCATACTTGTACAGTTGAGGTGGCTAAGGCTATTTTTCAGACTGGAAAACTCATGTCGGCGGTAAAAGTATTTGGTAAAAGTGGGGCTGAGCTAGTTACAGATAGTCGTAATGCAGCTTCTGATCCAGCAGACTATTTTGACTATATCATGTTCGGATGGTCTAATACGACTTCGGGTTACCGACTCGCTATGGAGCGTTTGTTAGGACGGGCACCGTCTGAGGAGGAATTGCAAGAAAAGTTCATTCCTGGCGTTAGTTTTCATTTTCTGTATGAAGAATTAATTCAAGCACCAGGTTATATGTTTGATGGCTATCATGTTGCGAAGGTAAGAGATAGTTTAGATTTGGATACCTTTCTTCATTTGTGTGTTATTCCTTCAAAAGATAAGTCTTGTTTTGAAAGCTTGATTCCTTGTCAATTACAAGATAGAGTGATTTACCTAGACTATGAGGGAGAAGGGTTACAGGCTTGGAATACTAAGGTTAATCAAGTACTACATGGTAAGGATAAGTTGAAGGAGTAGTGTATGAAAGAGATTGATCAAGCTCTTTTGAAAAAAGTTATCATCGAGCGTCCTCGTTCTAGTCATAAGGGAGACTATGGGCGTCTGCTCTTGATTGGAGGGACCTATCCCTATGGTGGAGCCATTATTATGGCAGCCCTCGCAGCGGTTCATAGTGGAGCAGGACTTGTCACGGTAGCGACAGACCGAGAGAATATCCCTTCCCTTCATAGTCAGCTACCTGAAGCCATGGCATTTGCTGTGACGGACCAAGAATTATTGGCTGAGCAAATCGCAAAAGTAGGCGTCATTTTATTGGGACCAGGACTCAATGCCAATGAGCTAGGGGGACACCTTGTAGAACTTGTTTTTGAAAGAGTTCAACCTCATCAAGTGCTCATTCTAGATGGTGGGGCCATTAGCCTCTATACTCGCTTAGGACTTTCTCTTCCTCCAGCTCAACTGGTCTTTACTCCTCATCAAAAAGAATGGGAGGCCATGTCCGGGCTAGCAATCGGAGATCAAGGGGAAGAAGCAACAAGGCAGTCTCTGTCCCAACTTCCTCCAGCAAGTATTTTAGTCCAAAAGGGTCCTCAGACTAAGATCTGGCAACAAGGGCAGACAGATTATTACCAACTATCGGTTGGAGGCCCCTATCAAGCAACGGGTGGTATGGGCGATACTTTAGCAGGGATGATTGCGGGCTTTGCGGGTCAATTTCCGCAAGTTGGACTCTATGAGCGCGTGGTAGTTGCCAGTCACCTTCATTCGGGCATTGCAGACGATTTGAGCAAGAATGCCTACGTGGTTTTACCGACCGCGATTAGTAAAGAAATTCCAAAATGGATGAGGGAAATTTGCCTTTCCAACTGCCAATAAAAAATCAAGTCTCAGATGATGAAATCTGAGGCTTTTTCCGTAGGTAGAATCAGATTTTTCCGCTTATTTTTGGTATAATTTATACTAGAATTTTCCGTGTGAAAGGGGAACTATGTCAGAGTATTTATCGGTATCCAGTCTGACCAAATACCTCAAGTTAAAATTTGATAAGGACCCCTATCTAGAGCGGGTCTATTTGACGGGTCAGGTCTCGAATTTCCGTAAGCGTCCCAATCACCAGTATTTTTCTCTAAAGGATGAAAAAGCTGTGATCCAGGCGACTGTCTGGGCTGGGATTTATAAGAGTTTCGGCTTTGAGCTCGAAGAAGGCATGAAGATCAATGTCATCGGTCGGATCCAACTCTATGAGCCAAGTGGCAGTTATTCCATTGTCATCGAAAAGGCGGAGCCAGATGGCGTCGGTGCTCTAGCTATTCAGTTTGAGCAGTTGAAAAAGAAACTCCAGGAAGAAGGCCTTTTTCAAGAGAAGTTCAAACAGGCTATCCCCCAGTTCTCCAAGAAAATTGGGGTTATTACCAGTCAGAGTGGGGCCGTTATTCGCGATATTATCACGACTGTTTCGCGGCGCTTTCCGGGCGTGGAGATTCTCCTTTTTCCAACCAAGGTACAAGGAGAGGGAGCTGCCCAAGAAATTGTCGCCAATATCCAAAAGGCCAATGATCGGTCGGACCTCGATGTCTTGATCATCGGTCGTGGTGGTGGCTCCATCGAAGACCTGTGGGCCTTTAATGAAGAGCCAGTTGTGCGGGCTATTTTTGAGTCTAGAATTCCCATTATTTCCAGTGTAGGGCATGAGACAGATACTACTCTAGCAGACTTTGTCGCAGATCGCCGGGCAGCAACTCCTACAGCTGCGGCTGAGTTGGCAACGCCTGTGACCAAGTTGGACCTGCTCAATCATTTGCAGAAGCAGGAAGGGCGGATGGCAACCGCTATGCGCAATCGCCTAGTCTATCATCGAGAACGCCTGAAAAAACTAAGCCAATCGGTCATCTTCCGTCAGCCAGAGCGGCTGTACGATTCTTACCTGCAAAAGCTGGATCAGATTCAGTTGCGATTGAAACAGGCTGTGTCAGAGTCGGTTACCAGAAATAGCCGCCAGTTACAAGAACTCCGCCATCGATTGGCTTCCCAAGCGCCACAGCATCAGCTCGAGCGTTATCGAGACCAGATTCTCCAGATGGAGCGATTGCTGACCTTGAAAGTCAAGGAGCTCTACCAGACAAAAGCAGCAGATGCCAAGCGCCTATCGGAAGCTCTCTTGATGTTGGATACCAGTCGCATTGTGGCTAGAGGCTACGCCTTGGTACAGGCTGGAGATCATGTTTTGGATAGCGTGGATACAATCAAAGAAAAGGATGCCTTGACGCTAGTCATGCGGGATGGGCAAGTAGAAGTAGAGGTAAAGCATGTCGAAAGAAAAGAAATTTGAAGAAAATTTAGCTGATTTGGAAGCTATTGTCCAAAAGTTGGAAAGTGGGCAAGTGCCCCTCGAAGAGGCCATCTCAGAGTTTCAGAAAGGAATGAAGCTATCAAAAGACTTGCAAGAAACACTTGATCAGGCTGAAAAGACCTTGGTCAAGGTGATGCAAGCAGATGGCTCAGAAACGGAACTAGTATGATTCTAGAAGAAAAACTGCAAGGGGTTGAAAAAGCGATAGAAGGTTTCTACGAGGCTAAACAAATCGCTCCCCGCTTGGTAGAATCTATCCTCTATTCAGTCCATGCAGGGGGGAAACGGATTCGACCTTTGCTCTTATTGGAGTTGCTGGAAGCCTTTCATGCTCCCATCCTTGAAGCTCATTTTCAGGTGGCAGCCGCTCTTGAAATGATTCATACGGGAAGCTTGATTCATGATGATTTACCAGCCATGGATAATGATGATTATCGTCGTGGTCAATTGACCAACCATAAAAAGTTTGGGGAAGACCTAGCCATCTTAGCAGGAGACTCGCTCTTCTTAGATGCCTTTGGCTGTGTGGCAGAGGCAGACCTTCCAGCTTCTATCCGGGTGCAACTGATTGCTCTGTTATCGGATGCTTCAGGGACAGCTGGGATGGTGGCAGGCCAAGTCTTGGATATGGAAGGGGAAGGGGCGAGCCTGACCTTGGACCAGTTGCAAGTCATCCATGCCAATAAGACGGGGCGACTGCTCGCCTATCCATTCCAAGCAACAGGGATCCTCTTAGAGCTTGAGCCAGCTATCGCGACTCTCTTAGAGGAAATTGGCCTCCATTTAGGATTGGCCTTCCAGATTCGGGATGATATTTTGGATGTGACTGCTGATTTTGCCTCCTTAGGGAAAACCCCTCAGAAGGACCTGCAAGCTGAAAAATCGACCTATCCTGCCCTCCTCGGTCTAGATGGAGCTCAGGATTATTTGGACCGGGAGCTAGATGCCTGTGAGGACTTGCTCAATCGCATCTCTCAGCAGGTAGACTTCGACGGGACTGGAATCAAAAAGATTATAGAAAGACTTAGAATTCATGGCGAAGGAAAGAGTTGACGTACTGGCCTACAAGCAGGGACTTTTTGAAACCCGGGAGCAGGCCAAACGCGGTGTGATGGCTGGTCTGGTCGTTGCGGTCCATAATGGCGAGCGCTTCGATAAACCAGGCGAAAAAATTGACGAAGCGACAGAATTAAAACTCAAGGGTGAAAAACTCAAATATGTCAGTCGTGGTGGTCTCAAGTTAGAAAAGGCCTTGGACCTTTTTGAGATTGATCTGCAGGATAAGGTCACACTGGATATCGGGGCTTCGACAGGAGGCTTTACGGATGTCATGCTCCAAAATGGGGCTGCCTTGGTCTATGCAGTGGATGTAGGGACCAATCAGTTGGCATGGAAGCTTCGTCAGGATCCTCGTGTCATCTCGATGGAGCAGTTCAACTTCCGCTATGCGACGTCTGAGGATTTTGAGCAAACCCCAAGCTTTGCTAGCATTGATGTTAGTTTTATTTCCCTCAACCTCATCTTGCCAGCCCTCCATGGGATTTTACAAGAGGGAGGCCAGGTGGTCGCCCTTGTCAAACCCCAGTTTGAAGCTGGTCGAGAGCAGATTGGGAAAAATGGGATTATCAAGGATGCCAAGGTCCATCTGTCCGTCCTGGAACAGGTTCAAGGCTTTGCGTTAGAACATGGCTTCTCCGTCTTGGGAGTGGATTATTCACCGATCCAAGGGGGCCATGGCAATATTGAATTTTTACTTTATTTAGAAAAAAATACCGGGCAAGATCGTCTTCAACTGCAAGAGTTTGCGGCGGTTGTAGAAAAAGCCCACACTGACTTTAAACATGAATAGTAAACAAAACCGATTAGAAAAAATACGCCGCTTTATCCGAGAAAATAAAGTGGGTACTCAGGATGCCATTGTCGAACATCTGAGGGAAGCTGGAATTTCTGCGACACAAGCGACTGTTTCCCGCGATATTAAAGAGTTGGGGATTATTAAAACGCCTTTAAAAGGTTCTGCCTATGTCTATGAATTGCCACGCGTCCAACATAGTGGAAAATTAGCAGAAAATAATCTTCAATCCTTTGAACGCATGGGGAGCTTTTTGACCCTCAAGCTTGTCCCAGGGACAGCCTATCTAGTCAAGCGGCATCTACAAGAAGATTTTGATGACATCATCTTTAGCATGATTTCAGACGACAATAGTATTTTGATTGTGGCCCGCTCGGAAGAAAAGGCTCAGTTTATTGAACAACGATTGATGGAATGGTAGGAGAGAGATGCTATTAGAAATTTCAATTAAGAACTTTGCCATCATTGAAGAAATCGCTCTGAATTTTGAAACAGGGATGACGGTTTTAACCGGTGAAACTGGAGCAGGAAAATCCATCATTATCGATGCTATGAATATGATGCTGGGGAGCCGGGCGACGACCGATGTCATCCGTCACGGTGCTCCTAAGGCTGAGATTGAAGGCCTCTTTGCCATTGACGAAAATCCTGCCCTTCAGCAGTTATTTGAGGAGCAGGGCTTAGAATGGGCAGAGGAGTTGATTATTCGCAGAGAAATTTTCCAGAATGGTCGGAGTGTTAGCAGGATCAATGGGCAGATGGTCAACCTCTCCGTTCTCAAGGCCGTTGGCCAGCATTTGGTGGATATTCATGGCCAGCACGATCAGGAAGAACTGATGCGGGCTCCATTGCATATCGCTATGCTGGATAGCTTTGGGGAGGATACTTTTTTTGCGACTAAGAAGGCCTATAGAGAGACCTTTGAGAATTATAAAACCTTGCGCAAGCAGGTCTTGCAGATCCAAAAAAGTAACCAGGAAAACCAAGCTCGCATCGAAATGCTGGAATACCAAATTTCGGAAATCGAGGCGGCCGCCTTGTCCCTGGATGAAGATGTCCAGTTAGAGCAAGAACGGCAACGCCTGCTCAATCATAAGATGATTGCGGATACCCTAAGCAATGCTTATGCCATGCTGGATGCAGAAGACTTTTCCAGTCTTAGCAATGTGCGGTCGGCCATGAATGATCTGCAAAGCATCGAAGAGTATGATGCAGAATACAAGGTCTTGTCTGATCAAATGGCCGAGACCTACTATACTCTGGAGGATTTGACCAAGCGCTTGGAGGATCTGGTAGATGGCTTGGACTTTGATGGTAACCGCTTGATGCAGGTGGAAGCTCGACTAGACCTGATCCACTCAATCACGCGTAAGTACGGCGGTCAGGTAAAGGATGTTCTTGATTATCTGGAGCAAATCAGCAAGGAATATAGCCTATTAACAGGAGGGGGAACCTCCTCTGAAGACTTGGAGAAAGAACTCAAGTCCATGGAAGGTCAGCTGGTTGGCTTGGCTAAAGAACTGAGTCAAGGGCGTCATGACTTGGCCCAGCAGCTGGAAGCAGAGATCCAGCAGGAACTAGCGGATCTCTACATGGAAAAAGCCCGTTTCCAAGTGCGTTTTACTTCATCTAAATTTAACCGTGAAGGGAACGAAACGGTTGAGTTTTATATTTCGACCAACCCTGGGGAGGACTTTAAGTCTTTGGTAAAAGTAGCATCAGGTGGAGAATTGTCCCGTCTCATGTTGGCCATCAAGTCAGCCTTTTCCCGCAAAGAAGGCAAGACCAGTATCGTCTTTGACGAGGTGGATACAGGGGTATCTGGTCGGGTCGCTCAAGCCATTGCTTCGAAGATTTATAAGATTGGGCGTTATGGACAGGTGCTAGCCATCTCTCATTTACCTCAGGTGATTGCAGTAGCCGATTACCAGTTCTTTATCGAAAAAGTAAGTGATGAATTTTCAACGGTTTCGACCGTTCGTTTGCTCAGTCATGAAGAACGGGTCGAAGAAGTAGCCAAGATGCTAGCTGGTGAAGATGTGACAGAAGCAGCCCGCATGCAGGCAGAACAATTGCTAAAACGGCCGTCCTAAAAAGAAAGGAACTGATATGGGAAGCTATTTCGTAGTGGGAGACATTCATGGAAAAGCAGGTATGCTGGAGGAACTGATGACTCATTGGGATGGTCAGTCCCAGTTGGTTTTTCTCGGAGATCTGATAGACCGTGGAGAAGATAGTCGTAGAGTGATCGAACTGGTCAAAGATTTTGTCGAACAGCAAGGGGCCATCTGTCTTTCTGGGAACCACGAATACATGTTTTTAGCCTGGATTGATAATCCGATCGAACGCTACGACCATTACCGACGAAATGGTGGTGATACCACGATTAACTCTCTGCTTGGTCGACCCCTCACAGCTCCAGTAGATGGCGTGGAGGATGCTCGGCTAGTGCAAGAGACTTGTGAGGACCTAGTTGCTTTCATCCGTTCGCTTCCTTTTGTCTATGAAACAGAACACTATATTTTTGTGCATGCTGGCCTTGACTTAACCTTGCCTGATTGGCACGAAACGACGGATTACCAAATGGTCTGGATTCGCCAGCCCTTCCATGAAGCGACCAATCAGACAGGAAAGACCATTGTTTTTGGCCATACCCCGGTTCACTATCTCTTGGATCAAAAGATTGGAACCAAGGAACTCTGGCTGACCGAAGATGGGAAGATTGGCATGGATGGTGGTGCTGTTTATGGTGGCGTCCTCCATGGCATCCTCTTTGATGAAAGTGGAATGAAGGCCGATGTTGCTTTGCTAAATGAGGGACTTGCAGCTATCGATGAGTAAGTAAATAGGACTTTGTCCCACAAAAGCCTAGAAAATTTGATATAATAGAGTGGATATATCTAAGAAAAGATTGTAGGAATGTTATGTCACAAGTAAAAATTGTTACAGACTCATCCGTAACGATTGAGCCTGAAGTTGTTGAAAAATACGGAATTACCATCGTTCCCCTCTCCGTCATGGTGGACGGTGTCCTCTATTCAGATGCGGAATTAACAGAAGGACAATTCCTTCAGTTGATGAAGTCCAGTAAGAACCTTCCAAAGACCAGTCAACCTCCAGTAGGTGTGTTTGCGGAAGCCTTCGAAGGTCTGGCGGAAGAAGGGGCGCAAATTATTGCGATCCATATGTCCCATGCCTTATCTGGTACAGTGGAAGCTGCACGTCAAGGTGCTACCTTAGCCAATGCAGATGTCACGGTGATCGATAGTAGCTTTACGGACCAAGCCATGAAGTTCCAAGTGGTGGAAGCAGCGAAACTGGCTCAAGAAGGAGCTAGCGTAGAGGAAATTGTAGCTCGCATTGAAGAGGTCAAGCAAAAATCTAGACTCTACATTGGGGTTTCTACTCTGGAAAACTTGGTTAAAGGAGGCCGGATTGGACGCGTAACTGGTTTATTGAGTTCCCTTTTGAATATTCGGGTGGTCATGGAAATGAAGAATGATGAACTGCAACCGATTGTCAAAGGACGCGGACAGAAAACCTTTAAAAAATGGTTGGACGAGTTGATGCAAGAATTATCCGGTAAAGAAATCGCTGAGATAGGAATTTCCTATGCTGGTGGACCTGACTTTGCTAACGAAATGAAGGCGCAATTACAGCCTTTTGTTGCAACTCCAATCTCTGTTTTAGAAACAGGTTCGATCATTCAAACCCACACTGGTGAAGATGCTTGGGCAGTTCTTGTCCGATTTGCATAGAAGCCCGTCAGTAAAGGAATTTATTCCTAGATAAATGTTGATAAAAACAAGTTTAGTACTTGACCTAAAAGCATTTTTTAGATATGATAGAGATGTTAAGGGTAAAACCTAAAAAAATTTGGAGGATTTGTTAAATGGCTAACAAACAAGATTTGATCGCAAAAGTGGCAGAAGCTACAGAATTGACTAAAAAAGACTCAGCAGCAGCAGTTGATGCTGTATTTGCAGCTGTTTCAGAATACCTTTCAAAAGGTGAAAAAGTTCAATTGATCGGTTTCGGTAACTTCGAAGTTCGTGAACGTGCAGCTCGTAAAGGTCGCAACCCACAAACTGGTAAAGAAATCAAAATCGCTGCTTCTAAAGTTCCAGCATTCAAAGCTGGTAAAGCTCTTAAAGACGCAGTTAAATAATTGTGATTACAAAGGTTCCTTCTAGCTTGCTAGAAGGGATTTTTTGTTTTGGAGTCCTTTCTAGACAGGGCCTATAAATAGGAGTATAATAGAAAAAATTGAGAAATGGAGGGTGGACCATGAGATGGATTGTTGGAATCTTTGTTCTGCTCATGATTAAGCCAATTATTTATCTATTGAAAGGTCTCTGGTTTATGGTGGAACTCTTCTTTATGTTCCTCTTTGTTAAAATTTTACTAGGAACTATGAGATGGATCTTTAGTTGGGGAAGTTAAGATTAGATATAAAAAAGTGTGGGAGTAAAGGAGCTTGATTCGAGCTAATTTAATCCTGCACTTTTTCTTATTTACAAACATTCTAATTAGGCAAAATGTGGTATTCGTGATATAATAGTTTTAAAGAAGAGACAGAAAGGGGAAAGACCATGCTAGCTTGTTTAACGCTCGATTCCGTTCAACAAGAAAAAGTGGAAGATGTATTGCAACACTTGCGTAAAAAATCTGTACGGATTACAGAGACGCGTCGGGCTGTCCTTTCCTATCTTGTCAAAAGTCAGGAACATCCAAGTGCAGATGCCATCTATCAGGACTTGAAACCAGCCTTTCCCAATATGAGCCTGGCAACCGTTTATAACAATCTCAAGGTCCTCATTGAAGAAGGTTTTGTCTCTGAAATTAAAGTTCGTAATGATACCACGACCTACTTTGACTTTATGGGACACGATCATTTGAATTTGATTTGTGAGTCTTGTGGGAAGATTGATGATATTGATATCGAAGTTCCAGACGTGAGAGCAGAAGCGAGAGAAAAAAGTGGCTACGTCATTACCAAGTGCCAAACCACAGTTTATGGCCTTTGTCCGGAATGCCAGAAGCAATTGTAGGCAAACCTCTTTTTAGAGGTTTTTTTGTTTAGTCTTGTTTGTGGAAAGAGGGTGGAAGAGGCAGGATTTAGAACCTGGTGAGAGCGACTTGTAAATGTCCATGAAAAAGAATTGATAAAATTTTCACGAAATCTTCGATCTAGCTCTGTTAAGACTAGATTTTTCCCTCAAAATCTAGTAGAATAGAATAGATAAACGAGGGTAACCTCGGAAAATAAAAGGAGATCCATCTAATGGTAAAATTGGTTTTTGCTCGCCACGGTGAGTCTGAATGGAACAAAGCTAACCTTTTCACTGGTTGGGCTGATGTTGATTTGTCTGAAAAAGGTACACAACAAGCGATCGACGCTGGTAAATTGATCAAAGAAGCTGGTATCGAATTTGACCAAGCTTACACTTCAGTATTGAAACGTGCGATCAAAACAACTAACTTGGCTCTTGAAGCTTCTGACCAATTATGGGTTCCAGTTGAAAAATCATGGCGCTTGAACGAACGTCACTACGGTGGTTTGACTGGTAAAAACAAAGCTGAAGCTGCAGAACAATTTGGTGATGAGCAAGTTCACATCTGGCGTCGTTCATACGATGTATTGCCTCCAAACATGGATCGCGATGATGAGCACTCAGCACACACTGACCGTCGTTACGCTTCACTTGACGACTCAGTAATTCCAGATGCTGAAAACTTGAAAGTAACTTTGGAACGTGCCCTTCCATTCTGGGAAGATAAAATCGCTCCAGCTCTTAAAGATGGTAAAAATGTATTCGTAGGAGCACACGGTAACTCAATCCGTGCCCTTGTGAAACACATCAAAGGTTTGTCAGACGACGAAATCATGGATGTGGAAATCCCTAACTTCCCACCATTGGTATTCGAATTTGACGAAAAATTGAACGTAGTTTCTGAATACTATCTTGGAAAGTAAGATAGCAGGATTCGTTATCAATCATAGAAAGCTGACTTCGGTCAGCTTTTTTGCTTGCCTTCCTTAGATCCTAGCTGTTTTTTGGTTTTCAGGGCCTCCTAAAAATGATATAATGGGGTGTTAGTACATAAGGTTTCATTAGCCTTGAAAGGAAAAGAAAATGACAAAATCATTCTACATCACAACCCCTATCTATTACCCATCTGGTAAATTGCATATTGGTTCAGCTTATACAACGATCGCTTGTGACGTCTTGGCGCGTTACAAACGCATGATGAACTACGATGTTTTCTACCTGACTGGTCTCGATGAGCACGGGCAAAAGATCCAGCAGAAAGCGGAAGAAGCTGGGATTACGCCGCAAGCTTATGTAGATGGGATGGCGGTTGGAGTGAAAGAACTCTGGCAATTACTCGATATCTCATATGATAAATTCATCCGTACGACAGACGATTACCATGAAAAAGTGGTGGCCCAAGTCTTTGAACGCTTGCTGGCGCAAGACGACATCTACCTAGGTGAGTACTCTGGCTGGTATTCAGTCTCTGATGAAGAGTTCTTTACAGAAAGCCAATTGGCTGAGGTATACCGTGATGAGAATGGCAAGGTCATCGGTGGGGTAGCCCCATCAGGACACGAAGTAGAATGGGTTTCTGAAGAATCTTATTTCCTTCGTCTCAGCAAATACCAAGACCGCTTGGTTGAATTTTTCAAATCCCAACCAGATTTCATCACGCCAGATGGCCGTCTCAATGAAATGTTGAAAAACTTCATTGAGCCAGGTTTGGAAGACTTGGCGGTATCTCGGACCACCTTTACTTGGGGTGTACAGGTTCCATCCAATCCTAGACACGTTGTCTACGTTTGGTTTGATGCCCTTCTCAACTATGTGACGGCTCTTGGATATGGTCAAGAAGATCATGAAAACTTTGATAAGTTCTGGAACGGAACGGTCTTCCACATGGTCGGAAAAGACATCCTTCGTTTCCACTCCATCTACTGGCCAATCCTTCTCATGATGTTGGATATCAAATTGCCAGAACGTTTGATTGGCCACGGTTGGTTTGTCATGAAAGACGGCAAGATGTCTAAGTCTAAAGGAAATGTCATCTACCCTGAAATGTTGGTGGAACGCTTCGGCTTGGATCCACTTCGTTACTACCTCATGCGCAGTTTGCCAGTTGGTTCAGACGGTACCTTCACACCAGAAGACTACGTGGCTCGCATCAACTATGAATTGGCCAATGACCTTGGAAACCTCCTTAACCGGACTGTAGCCATGATCAATAAATACTTTGGTGGGCAAGTTCCAGCCTATGTCGAAAATGTCACTGCATTTGATGCAGATTTGGCTAAGGTAGTTGAAGAAAATATCGCTGAATACCACAAGCAAATGAATGCGGTTGATTACCCACGCGCTTTGGAAGCCGTATGGAATATCATCTCTCGGACCAACAAGTACATCGATGAGACTGCTCCTTGGGTCCTCGCCAAAGAAGATGGCGACAAGGAACAATTGGCAGCGGTCATGGCTCACTTAGCTGCTGGCCTTCGTGTCGTGGCTCATTTGATCCAACCATTCATGATGAACACCTCAAATGCCATCATGGAACAACTTGGCTTGGGCTTGGACTTCGATCTTGAAAACTTGACTTTAGCAGGCTTCCCTGAAAATGTCACAGTGGTGGCCAAAGGAACTCCAATCTTCCCACGTCTCGACATGGAAGAAGAAATTGCCTACATCCAATCTCAAATGAACGCAGGCAAACCTCAAGAAAAGGAATGGATTCCAGAAGAAGTAGAACTCAAGTCTGAAAAAGACGAGATCAAGTTTGAAGACTTTGACAAGGTTGAAATCCGTGTAGCAGAAGTCAAAGAAGTGGAACGCGTCGAAGGATCAGACAAATTGCTTCGCTTCCGCCTAGATGCAGGAGATGGCGAAGACCGTCAAATCCTCTCTGGTATCGCGAAATTCTATCCAAATGAACAAGAATTGGTCGGCAAGAAACTTCAAATCGTGGCCAACCTCAAACCACGTAAGATGATGAAAAAATACGTCAGCCAAGGCATGATTCTTTCAGCTGAACACGGAGATCAATTAACAGTCTTAACAGTTGATCCATCTGTTCCAAATGGAAGCATCATCGGCTAAACGATAGACAAAGAAAAAATCATCTAAAAAACTTTCCTTAGGTGAGTACGGACGTCAGCGAACTTCGAAGAAGTTCCATGACTTAGTTTTGGACCCTAGGTTCCAAAACTCCCGAGTGCTAGAAACACAATTGTTTCTAGCACTTTTCTCACGGTGGAAAGTTTCAGTAGATGATTGAATAATTCTTACGAATTAATTTTTTAATTTTTATAGAATTTATTTGATTTGTAAGGAAGAACAGGTTGTCTATGCTCTCAAGCACTCCCGCGGGAGTGCTTTTGTTGTATTGATATAGTTCCCATCATTGAATTTTACAAGGATGGTAGCTGAGTCCTATTAGTAATGAATGTTAATGGATGACTTCCGCAGTGAGAAAAGAGTCTGAAACGTTATCGTTTCAGACTCTCGGAAGATTTGAGACAGTAGGCTCAAATCTTAGGTATGGAGTCCCAAAGGGATTCGCTACCGTCCGTCCTCACCTAAGGAAAGTCTCCGAATATAGTTCCTATTCATCTGGCCGGTATTCCAGGATATCTCCTGGCTGGCAGTCGAGTTCTTTGCAGATGGCTTCAAGGGTGGTGAAGCGGATGGCTTTGGCCTTACCGGTTTTGAGGATGGAGAGGTTGGCAGTCGTGATGCCGATTTTGTCGGCTAGCTCGTTGGATTTCATTTTTCGCTTGGCCAGCATGACATCTAAATTGATGATAATCATGGCACCCTCCTTAAATGGTTAGCTCATTTTCTTCGGCAATCTCAATCCCTCTCTCTAAAATCTTGCCAAGGACCCAGACGATTGGAACGGCAAGGAGAAGCCCTGTGTTAAAGGTAAATTGGAAGGTGAAGGGAAGGAGATAAGCATTGCCGCTGGTTTCAAGTGTGCCAGACATAAAAGACAAGACCAAGAGAATCTTCCAAGCTCGGTTGCAAAGATCAATGTTGGAGTGAGAAAAGATCTTTTCTTGGTAGAGATTTTGGAGGAAGCTGCGAATGGTGATGAGAAGGTAAATATAGATAGCGCTTGAGGCTAGTGGGAAGAGCAGCTGCCAGAGAGGTTGGAGATGTTTGGGGAAGAGTTGGATGCCATTCACATCAAAGGACAAGCGTCCAGATTGAATGAGATCCTTAAACACTCCCATCCGGGAAAGCAGGTGGACGACCAGTGCAGCCAGGGTCATAAAGCCACAGAAGTAAATGAAAGCCGTTAAGACTTCAATGACATTTTTTAAGGTTTTTGAGTTTTTCATCGCAAGCCTCCTTGAAGTTTTTTTTATTTTTCACTTATAGTATACTCCTTATAAAAAATAAGTCAATAAAAAAGTATCGAAAAACGATAAAAAATTTATGAATTTCAGTCAAAATTTGCTTTAAATAGAATTTAAGGTATACTATTAGGTAACTACCATTTCAAGGAGGTGTTGAAATGATCAAAAAGTTAGATAAGAAATATCTTTGGATGATCGTCGCTTTTGTGAGTGCGGTGGTTCTAATCGGAGGAGTCTATCTCTACTCTAGCTCCAATATTCAACCGGATCATCAAAAAGAGTTCAACCAGACTTCGAAGACCTCGTCTTCATCTAAGGAAAAAGCCATCGATCTGTCTGGTGAATATGTATCTAATGCGCGTGATAAGGCTAAGATTCAGAAAAATGGGAAATCTTGGAAAATTGATTATGAGACAGAAGATGGACCTGTATCAGCAACGTTCTCAACGGATTTCAAAGTAGAAGGTGCCAATAAAGTTTCTACTAGTCAGATGAAAAAGTCTGATGGAAATACTGATTTCACCGTCACTGTGCGTATCTTTAAATACCAATCAGATAAGGATCCCCTCATTACGGTAACCATGTCAGATAAAGACCCCGATCATGAGATGGTCTTTGCCAATCGGAAGGATTTCTTCAAGTCGACGAATCCAGATGATGCGGTATTGGATGGGGATTTGACAACTTTCGCAGGAAGCTATTCCAATGAATCGATTGAAAAGCAGATTGCAGATTCTGGCTTTATGTTGTATGGCTATAGTCCAGAAGATTATTACAATCACCGGACTACTGTCTTCCCTTCTATCTACTCTGATCAGGATAAGGGATGGAGCTTCTGGAGTGGAGCTAGCAATGTCCAATTTGTCCTCAATAAAGATAAGAAACCTAAGAAAGCTGGATCAACCTATCAGGTTTACTTTGTCCAAGCTGGAACAACTGGAGCAAGTACTGGTCAAGAATTGATTGTCACCTTGATTCCTGAAAATGTTCAAGGTCCTGATGGCGTCGTTTCACCTTTGAGACGCATCTTCTACCATCAAGCCTCCTTCCAAGCCTACCAGGACAAATGGTGGGAAGCTTACCCAGAGCCTAAGAAGGAAGTAGACCTTGATATTGCGGCCATCAATAGTGGAGACTTCTCAAGTCTGGCAGGGACATGGCGCAATGCTAAAGGCCAGGAGATGGTCATTCAAGAAGATGGAACTGTGAAAGGTCAAGGAAGATTAAAAGCAGTGCCGAACTCGGATAAGACAAGTAAAGTCTCTTATGTAGATCTACGTGTGGGAGAAACAGGAGTGGCAGTTGGCCTCTTTAAGATTGGTTTTGAAAATCCTGATGGAGACCAGTCAGATAAGAGCAAACCTCGTTTGGTTGTTACCCAATCAGCTGGGAACTATCCAGCAGATCAATACTTCTATCGTCAATAAGAAGCGAAAACCCAGGAAATGTGATCTCCTGGGTTTTGTTTTGCTTTAATGAAATCTCTTTCTATAAAAAAAATTCGTTTACACCATTGGATGTAAACGATATTGTTACAGTTTATAAAATAGAGTTAAAATTATCAATCTTTGTGCTCAAGAAGCAGAGCTGAGGAGGACTCGACTGCGTTCTTTCGCTTGAAAAATGTAGCCATTTGAACCAGGATCCGGGGAACTGTTTGCCATTTTTTCCAAGCTTGGACACGGGTATCGAGGAGTTGCTTGGCTAGACGTTCCAGCATTTCTCTTTCTGTTGGATCTAGGTCCTGAGCATTTTGAAAGATTTCTTTGATCTTGGAGAAATTTTTCAAGTTCCTCAAATCATTAATCGAAGTGATGCCGGCGTCCAGAAAAATGCCAAAAAAAGTATCAAAGAACTTCTTGCGCTCATCCGCCGATGTTTCGCGAACCCACTGCTTCAGGGTCTCGTCGGTCTGCTGGCTATCGGGACTGGTTTGATCCAGGGTCACAAATCCATCCTTTTCAACCATCCAAGTAAAGGCGTCATGCTGGGCAAAGCCACCAAAGGCACGGCTTTTGACAATCGTAGAAGACTCAGGAACTTCCAACATCATCCCAACGATGGACCCTTGCGGGACAAAGCGGTGAACGAGGTGCGCGATTCGTTGATAGCCCTCCGTTTCGATAATGGCCTTGTTGAGGCCAGGCGCGTCGTAACAGTAGATGGCGTCGACCTGTTCAATCAGATGATCTGGAAGGTAAGAGCAGGCGTAGGCTGCGAGATTGCCTCCTTTGGAGTGGCCGGCTACCATAAAGCGTCCTTTAGGAAATTCCTTCATGACATGTTGTAGGTAGCTGGCTGCACGCCTCTGAGATGGGACATGGTCCATATAGGTCATGTGGAAGTCTTCCTTCCAGCCGATCAAGGTATCATCCGTCCCCCTGAAGACAACTAAATAAACATCCATAGTAAGACGATAGGTCATAGCCGCAAACTGCTTCTGAACATCGGGGTCATATTCGTCGACATAGTTAAGAAGTTTGAGATTCTTAAAGCGTTTGGATGTAGCTAGGACATCGACTAATTGCAGGTGTTGGTCTGTCACGATGAAATCTGTGGTTCGATCGACTAGCTCTGCTGCATCAGATAAGCGGACTTCAATATTGGTCGTATCCCCTTGGGGCACGATTCGATCAAAAGGAAGATAGGTCAGCTCTGTCAGTGACAGGACATCGAGTTCCTTAAAAGGGCGATCGTAGATGGAATCATAGGCGACATAGTCTAGATAATCAAAAATCGTGGACATGAGATTCTCCTTTGTATCTGTATGTTCAGTATAGCATAAAATACCTGAAAAGCCCCTCAGTAAAAATAGGAAATTGACGAAAGGAGTTACCTGTAAGTTGAGATGGCGAAAAAAATGTATGCTCCTTGGATAATTTGATATAATGAAAGGGTAATACTCTAGTAAGAAAGAGAAGGAAAGAGCATGCACAAAATTCTTCTTGTCGAAGATGATGAAACCATTCGCCAACAAGTGAAGAAAATCATGGAGCAGTGGGGCTTTGAAGTTATTGCAGTTGATGACTTTATGGATGTATTGGGGACCTTCGTCCAGACCAATCCTCATCTGATTCTGATGGATATTGGCCTTCCTCTTTATAATGGTTACCATTGGTGCCAGGAGATTCGTAAGGTGTCTAAGGTCCCTATCATGTTTTTATCCTCACGAGATCAAGCTATGGACATCGTCATGGCTATCAATATGGGAGGAGATGACTATGTGACCAAGCCATTTGATCCCAATGTCCTTTTGGCAAAAATTCAGGGTCTCCTTCGCCGCTCTTATGAGTTTGGAACTGATCAAGATTTGTTAGAACACCGGGGCGCCATCCTCAATCTCAAATCCATGGATCTGGTCTACGAGGGAGAGGTGGTTAATTTGACCAAAAATGAATTTCAAATTCTTCGCATCCTTTTTGAAAAAGCTGGAAGTGTAGTGGCTCGGGATGATTTAATGAAGGAACTGTGGAACAGTGATTTCTTTATTGATGATAACACCCTCTCGGTCAATGTAGCTAGACTTCGGAAGAAACTCGAAGAAGCAGGACTGGAACATTTTATCGAAACGAAAAAAGGGATAGGATACGGGTTGAGCAATGGATAATCGATTCTTATTTGTCAAACACTATCTGATTTCTCACCGTCGCTATCTCTATTTGATTGGTTTACTCCTTTCATCCCTGGTCTTGTTTGCCTATATATTCGAAGGCTACCGCAATTTTCTCCTTTACCTGACAGGAATTTTGGCTTTTTTGAGTCTTCTTCTGGTCATTTGGGATGCAGTGGCTGGATATCAGGCCTGTCGTAAGGAAGTGCTCTATGGGGAGGGACCACCTGAGACCCCTCTAGAACTGGTCTTGAGTCAGAAACTAGCAACCAGTCAGCAAGCCCAACGTGAGCAGACAACGGTGAGTCTAGAGACCTACAATGACCTGATGGATTACTATACCCTCTGGGTTCACCAGATTAAGACGCCCATTGCGGCCAGTCAACTCTTGGTTAAAAATATAGAAGACAGCGACCTGAGACAACAAATGGAGCAGGAGCTCTTTAAGATTGATTCCTATGCTAATGTGGTCCTCCAGTATCTGAGACTCGAAAGCTTTCACGATGATTTGGTGCTTAAGCGTGTTCCACTCGAAGAGCTGGTCAAAGAAGTGGTGCGAAAGTATGCCATCTTCTTTATTCAAAAGGGCTTGACGGTGGATCTGCATGACTTAGATGTCGCCGTCATTACCGATCGCAAGTGGCTCTTGGTCATCATCGAGCAATTGCTGTCTAATAGTCTCAAGTATACCAGCACTGGCGGGATTGAGATCTATTTCAAAGACCAGACCCTTTTTATGAAAGATAGTGGGATTGGAATTAAGGATAGCGATATACTCCGTGTCTTTGAGCGGGGATTCTCCGGCTACAATGGGCATTTGACCCAGCAATCTTCTGGACTAGGCCTCTATCTGTCTAAAAAGATTGCCGATCAGCTAGGACATCAGATTCAGATGACGTCTCAGGTCGGCCAAGGGACGACTGTTGCCATTCACTTTGAAGAGAAGAAGTTGGTCATGGATTAGGGGAATTCGTCGGTATCTAATGTTTCTCTCCCTATGCTTCTCTTTTATTTGAAAATGACAAAAATGTAAGATTTAATTTTAAAAATGAAAGGTTAGGTTATGGTGACCACCTTTTATTTTTTATACAATAGTCTCATCAAATGAAGGAGGTCAAGAAAATGAAACTCTTGAAATGGATGAAAGAACCCAAAAAGATTAAGAAACCAAATAAGAAAACTGATTTGGAAAAGGCGGAATTTGGTCGCCAAGTCCTACAACAAACCCAAGAATTTTTCTTGATCTACTAGTATAAGGAGAAAAGTATGTCATTGCTAGACGTTCAACATATCAAAAAAATCTACAAAACCCGCTTTCAAGGGACGCAGGTCGAAGCATTGAAAGATATCCACTTCACCGTGGAAAAAGGGGAGTATGTCGCTATCATGGGGGAATCAGGGTCTGGGAAATCGACCCTTCTCAATATCCTAGCTATGCTGGACCAGCCGACGGAAGGGCGGGTCTACCTAAATAGCATAGACACCTCGACCATCAAGAACAAGGATGCTTCGAGCTTCCGTCGCGAAAAGTTAGGATTTGTCTTTCAAGACTTTAACCTGCTCGACACCTTATCCGTCAAGGATAATATCCTCTTGCCTCTCGTCCTTTCTCGCAAAGCGGTCAAGGAAATGATGACTAAGGTGGATGGCGTCAGTCGGGAGTTGGGCATTCACCAACTGCTTGAAAAATATCCCTACGAGATTTCTGGTGGGCAAAAACAACGGGTAGCTGTAGCACGGGCCATCATCACCTCACCTGAAATTCTCCTTGCTGATGAGCCAACAGGGGCGCTGGATTCCAAGTCTTCGGCTGCTTTGCTAGATGTCTTTGAAGATATCAACACCATGGGGCAAACCATTCTCATGGTGACCCACTCAACCGCAGCGGCAGCTCGGGCCAAGCGCGTGCTCTTTATCAAGGATGGAATTCTCTACAACCAGATCTTCCGCGGGGAAAAAACAGAACGTCAGATGTTCCAAGAAATCTCGGATACTTTGACGGTTATGGCAAGTGAGGTGGGGTAGATGTTTCGGTTAACCACTAAATTAGCTTGCTCCAATCTGATCAAGAACCGCAAGCTCTATTATCCCTTTGCGATTGCGGTCATTCTAGCAGTGACCATCGCCTACCTCTTTGACTCCCTGACCTTTAATCCCCACATTCAGGAGCTTCGAGGGGGATCTCCCATACTCTTCACCCTTGGATTGGGACTGTTCGTGGTCAATGCCGCGGGAGCTATCATCGTGCTCTATGCCAATAGCTTCGTCATGAAAAACCGCTCCAAGGAGCTGGGAATCTACAGCATGCTGGGCCTTGAGAAACGCCATCTCATCAGTATGATCTTCAAGGAGCTCTTGATGTTTGGCTTTGTGACTATCTCAGCTGGTGTTTTGATTGGGGCTCTCTTTGACAAGCTGATCTTTGCCTTTCTCTTGAAACTCATGAAGATGAAGGTCCAGCTAGTATCCACCTTCCAACCTGGGATTGTAATTTTGGTCTTTGTCACCTTTGGTCTCATCTTTGGCCTCCTAGTTTTTCTCAACGCTTGGCGCATTCTCCGTTTGAATGCTCTGCAGTTGACGCGTGAGAAGGCTAGTGGTGAAAAGAAAGCCCGCTTCTTGTGGCCCCAAACCATCCTTGGCATAGCTTCTCTCGGTTTTGGCTACTATCTAGCGCTAGCTGTTGAAGACCCCATGTCTGCGATTGTGATCTTCTTTCTAGCAGTTATCTTGGTCATGATCGGAACTTATCTGCTCTTTAATGCAGGGATCACTGTCTTCTTGCACTTGCTTAAGAAAAAGAAGGCCTATTATTACCAACCCAACAACATGATTTCGGTCTCTAACCTCATCTATCGCATGAAGAAAAATGCAGTGGGCCTTGCGACCATTGCCATCCTCTCAACCATGGTGCTGGTGACGATCTCTGCTGCCACCAACATCTATGTTGGTGGTGAAATGATCAAAAAAATCATGAATCCACATGATTTCTCCATTCAAGGAAAAGGCGTGGATTTGGAGCTAATCAATCAAAAATTTGATGAATTTGCATCTGAGCACCAGCTTGAGATCAAAAATCGTGACCTGATGAACTATGCTACCTTTGGGGTCGAATCACAAAAGGGCACAGACTTCACGGTCTATCCTGATGATGAACACGATGTCAGACCGAGAACAGTCTTTCTGGTCTTTGATGCAGCTAGCTATGAGCAGATGACAGGAGAACACGTCGATCTGACCGGCAACCAAGTCATCCTCTTTGCCCACAACAAGGCTCTGAAAGGGCAAAAGCAGTTTACTATTAATGGGCAAGACTTTCAAGTCAAGGAAGAAGTGACCAAGGATTTTATCACCGATCATGTCCCAAATATCTTCAATATGCTGACAGAGGATTTTAATTACCTGATCGTGCCTGACCTTTCAGCCTTTGTCGCTCAGTTTCCGAACCTTGCTGTCATTACTCAAATCTATGGTGGTTTCAATGTCAATGTCGATGAAGACAAGCAACTCAAGCTGGCTGCCAGCTATGACAAGATGATCGATGAATTGAGCAGCCAACAGGCCCAAGGAACATTTGTCTATGGAGGGAATCGAGCATATAATGTGAGAGAAATGAATAGCATTTTTGGAGGCATCTTCTTTATCGGGATTTTCTTGTCATTGATCTTTATGGTCGGAACGGTCATCGTCATCTACTACAAGCAAATCTCGGAAGGCTATGAAGACCGTGACCGCTTCGTCATCCTCCAACAGGTGGGGCTTGATGAAAACGAGGTCAAACGGACCATCAACCGTCAAGTGCGAACCGTCTTCTTCCTTCCCCTCATCTTTGCCTTTGTCCACCTGGCCTTTGCCTACCATATGATCCGCCTGATCCTTAAAGTGCTCGGTGTCATCAATAGTAGCCAAGTCCTCATCGTGACCCTCAGTGTCTGTGCCGTCTTTTTCATCACCTACCTAATCGTCTTTTGGATCACCTCTCGGAGCTATCGTAAGATTGTGCAGATTTAAGAAAAGAAACTCAAATTAAATTAGAAACTTTCCTTAGGTGAGTACGGACGTCAGCGAACTTCGAAGAAGTTCCATGACTAATTATTGAGCCTAAGGTCTCAATAATTCCGAGTGCCTGAAACATAATTATTTCAGGCACTTTTCTCACAGCGGAAAGTTTCAATATACTCTAATAATAATCAGATATTATTTGGATATTTTTGCACAATAATCCAGCATAGGTTATTCAAAGAAAAGAATTGTCAATTTTTTTAGCTTGCTCATAGCGGGCTTTTTTGTACGAAAACCGACTGCGATTGTTTTTGTTTTTCAAAGGGATACACAAAAAAGACTGAACCCGTAGAGTTCAGTCTTTGTTCACTTTCTATTAAAGTGATGTAAGGAAAGTCAATCCCCCTAGGATGACACCTGCCGAATTCGGAATGATCAAAATCCAGTCTTTTTTAGGTTCCTTTGTCCAACCATAAATGACCCAGATCAAGCAAGAAATAGCAGCTGACAAGGGTTGGAAAGGTTGGGCCTTATTTCCCTGTAAATTAGCAATAATTTGTGGGATGTAGGCAATGAAAACGATAATCCCAATAAAGGCACCGATCGAGCCAACGATTTGGTTGATTTTTTGTTTATTCATAAAATTTTACCTCTGTGTATCAAAATAGCATAAGTAGGAAGAAAATGCAATTAATTTGCATGCTACGCAAAATGAAAACGATCACATTTGCAAAAGAATTAGACAAAGTGTCAAAAAATGGCAACTAGAGAGAAAATCCACTCGAAAAGAAATCCATCTTCCTACAAAATCACAAGATTGTGACACTTTACAGTTCGGTAACATTTGAAAAAAGTACTTGAATTTTAAGAGGGCAAGCGTTAGAATAGTGCATACTTAAAAAATGAAAGGTGTCATAAAAATGAATGAAAAACAAATGAAAATTCTTGGATGGGTTGCGACCTTTATGTCTGTGATGATGTATGTGTCTTACTTCCCACAAATCATGGACAATCTCGCGGGTCACAAAGGAAACTTTGTCCAACCCCTTGTCGCAGCTATCAACTGTAGCCTTTGGGTCTACTACGGACTCTTCAAAAAAGAACGCGATATCCCACTTGCTGCAGCCAATGCTCCAGGGATCATCTTTGGTTTGATCACAGCCATCACAGCTTTATAAGAAGGAACTAGCTCCCGCAAGGAAGCTAGTTTTTTAATACCTTACAGAAATGTAAGAAATCAGGTTGAAAATGAAAGGTTAGCTTATTGTAGATCTCTTTCCAAATCGTTACAATAGAGATGTAAGAAGTTCTATTAATATCAATCATATAACTAGATGGAAATGGAGAATGAAAATGGCCTTATTAGATGTACAACATGTGAAAAAAATTTACAAAACCCGCTTCCAAGGAACTCAGGTCGAAGCCCTAAAAGATATCCACTTCACCGTGGAGAAGGGCGAATACGTCGCCATCATGGGGGAATCAGGGTCCGGGAAATCGACCCTTCTCAATATCCTGGCCATGCTGGACCAGCCGACGGAAGGACGGGTCTACCTCAATGGCACCGACACCTCAACCATCAAGAACAAGGATGCCTCTAGTTTCCGTCGGGAAAAATTAGGTTTTGTCTTTCAAGATTTCAATTTGCTCGATACCTTATCGGTCAAGGACAATATCCTCTTGCCTCTTGTCCTTTCTCGCAGACCAGTCAAGGAAATGATGAGTAAGGCGGAGAGCGTGAGTCGGGAGTTGGGCATTCACCAGCTCTTAGAAAAATACCCTTACGAAATCTCTGGTGGGCAAAAACAACGGGTGGCCGTAGCACGGGCTATTATCACCTCACCTGAAATCCTCCTCGCTGATGAGCCAACAGGGGCGCTGGATTCTAAGTCTTCGGCTGCTTTGCTAGATGTCTTTGAAGATATCAATAGCATGGGGCAAACCATCCTCATGGTGACCCACTCAACTGCAGCGGCAGCTCGGGCTAAGCGCGTGCTCTTTATCAAGGACGGGATCCTCTACAACCAGATCTTCCGTGGTGAAAAGACAGAGCGTCAGATGTTCCAAGAAATCTCAGATACTCTGACAGTCATGGCGGGAAAGGAGGATCGTGATGTTTAAATTAACAAGTAAATTAGCTCTTTCCAACCTCAAACAAAATCGCAAACTCTATTACCCCTTTGCCCTGGCTGTCATTTTAACGACCATGATCCTTTATAGTTTTATCGCCTTGTCATCTACCCCTCATTTAGAGGATTCTTACGGAGGGGGGGCGGCGAGAACTGTTCTTGGTTTTGGTAGTTTCGTTGTCCAGCTGGTCGTCATCATTTTGGTGGCTTATGCCAATGGCTTTGTCATGAAAAACCGTTCCAAAGAACTGGGCTTGTACAGTGTTCTGGGAATGGAGAAGAAGCATCTCCTCATCATGACCTTATGGGAATTGCTCTTCTTCTATGTTCTCACAGTTGGAGTAGGACTGGGTTTGGGGCTCTTATTTGATCGCCTGATTTTTGCCTTGCTCCTAAAATGTATGGGGCTACCAGTCGTCATTCAATCAACCTTCCAGATAGGGGCTGTTCTTAACACTTTACTTGGGTTAGCCTTAGCTTTTGCCCTCATTCTCTTGTTGAATTCTTTCCGCCTCTTGCGCTACAGTTCCCTCCACCTCATGCAACAGAAAAAAGCAGGGGAGAAGAAGGGACGCTTCTTGCTGGTCCAAACTCTTTTAGGACTTGGGCTCTTAGGAATTGCGTTTTATATAGCGCTAACCGTTGAGCGTCCAGTTGCAGCGGTTCAAGGATTCTTTATTGCTGTCATCTTAGTCATTCTGGCGACTTATCTTTTATTCAACGCAGGATCTATTACCTTCTTAAGATTTCTCAAAGGTCGGAAATCCTACTATTACAAGCCAGAGAATTTTATATCTGTCTCCAACTTAATAGCACGGATGCGAAAAAATGCAGCGGGTCTTGCGACCATTAGTATTCTTTCCACCATGGTCTTGGTCACCTTAACCGGGTCGCTCAATATCTTTATTGGAGGACAGAACTACCTAGATACTGTTTACCCTTCTGATTACATGATTAGTGTGGGGCATATGCCTTCAGATGCTGAGACAGAACCAGTTATCAAGGATGTTCAAGCTCAAATTAAGAAAACAGCCGATGCGACAAATCTATCAGATTATCAGGTGGCACAGACAACATACTGGTCGGCTGAAATTCGAAAGATTGATGGAAGGAGCTTAGAGGTTTATGAACAGTCCTATCAAGAAGCTGGTCAGGAGATGGAGATGAAGACAGAGGGAACAGTCTACTTTTTTGATCAGGCGACTTACGAGCAACTGACGGGTCAAAAAGTTGAGCTTGGAGAAAATGAAATCCTAGCCTATGGGTATCAGTATCCAGGAAAATTAGACGCACAATTAGAAATCAATGGGAAGACCTTCACGATTAAACAAAAACTAAACTCCAATTTTATCCAAGGGAAACTCCCTCAATCCGCCCTGTTTCAACACCAAATGGGCTTGTACCTTGTTCTTCCTGACTTGAACCAACTGGGTCTAAAAGTTGATAAGAATTTAGAATTCTCTATTAATGCCAAAAATAAAGACAACAAAGATTTTACTGGTGGCGTGACCAAAGAGCTGTATTCGACAGACAAAATGAGTCAATATGGTGCGACTTATTTTGGTGGATATGAACGATACAGTATAGAGAAGGAGTGGCGTGAAACAGCAGGGACTCTCCTCTTTATCGGGATTTTCCTATCAGTCATCTTTCTATTAGCTACAGTACTCGTCATTTACTACAAGCAGATTTCAGAGGGCTATGAGGACCGGGAAAATTTTGTGATCTTGCAACAAGTAGGATTGGACCAAAAGCAAACCGGCACCACCATTCGCAAACAGATTCTCACCGTCTTTTTCCTTCCTCTATTCTTCTCCTTCCTGTACCTAGGAGTAGCCTACAAGATGATTGCAAAAATCGTTGCCATCCTAGGAGCGACAAATGCGGGCTTGGTCCTTCAAACAACTCTTTCCATTTGTGCTGTCTTTTTCATCTCTTATGTTCTCGTCTTTCTTCTGACTTCTAGAAGTTATCGGAAGATTGTCGTGCGATAGCGTTTGATACGATGGAAGCTTAGGAAAATAGGTGAAGATAAAGCTCCCCTTGAAACTTTCCTTAGGTGAGTACGGACATCAGCGAACTTCTAGGAAGTTCCATGACTTAGTTTTGAACCTAACGTTTCAAAACTCCCGAGTGCTAGAAACAAGAATGTTTCTAGCACTTTTCTCACAGCGGAAAGTTTCAGTGTATGCTTGAATGAGCTAATTGGATGTATTATCTTAATTATTTATGTGTTCCTAATTTGTTCTATATAAAGAAACAATTTGTCTACATTTTAAAACACCGAGGATGTAATCCCCGGTGTTTTTATCGTGATTATTTCACGTGTTTTGCAAGTTCTTCTTGTGCTTTTTTGTTTGATTCTTCTTTTTCTTTCAACCAATTCTTATAAGCTTTGTCATAGTCAGCCGTTGTGACTGTATCACTTTGTAATTCCATGTACTTGTAGTAGCTAGCCCCGTCTTTGATACCGATCAAGGAGAAGGCTTTTGTAAATGGTTTGATCTTCGTGATAGAAGGAACAGCACCTTTAGAGTAGACAGGAAGTGCAAAGGCATTGTCTGTCAACCAAGCTTGAGCAACAGCATATTTTTCATAACGAGTTTTGGTATCCAATTGTTCTGCATTGGCATCATCCAATAGTTGTTTGTACTCGTTCAAACCTAGTTTTTCAATTAGGGCTTGGTCAGTTGCCGGATTGATTCCCATACCTGCTAAGGCTGAACCATCGACTGGATTGAAGATATCCAAGTAAGTTGATGGATCTTGGAAGTCAGGTCCCCATCCAGCGATATCCATATCAAAGTCTTTTTGATCAGGACTTTGAGCGAAGTAGGTTGCATTGTCCGCATCTTCCGTAGACAATTTCTGAACATCCACAACAACATTTTCTTTTCCTAATGTTTTTTCGATGGAGTCTTTCATTGAATCAGCTTGTTGCACAATACTAGCAGAAGATTGGTCAACTACATAGTCGATGTGGATTGGGAATTGAACACCTTGTGCTTGGAGCTCTTCTTTTGCTTTAGCAAATTGTGCTTTAGCCTTGTCCGCATTGAACATGCTATCTTGTGCATCAGCTAGGCTGACATCCTTCCAATCATCTCCTGTTGCAGCAAGTTTTTCTTCAACAACAGTACCGAAGTCTTTGTTGTCTACTTGCACAAATGTTGGAGGTACAAGAAGCGTACGAAGGGTTTTGCTAGCCCCATCTTTACCGTTTGATTGGGCACTTAGAGAAGTACGATCAAGGGCAAAGTTGATGGCTTGACGGAAGTTTTTGTTTTGAAGAGCTGTTTTGGTTTGGTTCTTCTGGTCGTCTGTTGTTTTCTCAGTATGACCGTAGTTTTGACGGTTTACGTTGAAGTAGACATAGTAGACAGTCGCATCTTGCGGTGAATAAACGATATTGTCCTTGAATTTTTTCTCAATGGTACTGAAGGTTGAGCTCGTTGGGAAGAGACGCGCAGTGGTTAAGTTTCCATCAGAGAAGTTACGAGCTAGGTAGTCTTGGTCAGAACCATCGAAGTAGGTCAATTTGATATCATCGATCTTCACATTGTCTTTGTCGTAGTAGTTCTCGTTCTTAGTGAACTCCATTAACGATTTTGAAGTGAAGGATTTCAAGTAGTAAGGACCGTTGTAGAGGATTCCAGAAGGTTTGACGCTACCAAAGTCTTTACCTGCAGACTTGAGGAATTTTTCATTGACGGGCATCATGGTCGAAGTTGTCAATTTAGAATTCCAGAAAGACTCAGGTTGAGCCAAGGTGTATTGAAGGGTATGGTCGTCAACGGCTTTTACTCCAACTTTAGAGAAGTCCGTATTTTTACCAGTGACATAGTCATCCAGGCCGGCTACTGAGTTTTGAACCAAGTAGAGGGCATCTGATTTGTTGTCTGCTACGTATTTCAGAGAAGTGACGAAGTCCTGTGCAGTGACGTCTGCATATTCGTTCCCTTCTGAGTCATACCATTTTGCATCTTTACGAAGTTTGTAAGTATAAGTCAATCCATCCTTAGAAACAGACCAATCTTCTGCTAGAGCAGGGACCAAGTTACCGTATTGGTCGTTTTCAAAAAGTCCATCTACTAAGTTAGTTGTGACATCACTTGTTGTTGAACGGTTTGAAAGGAGGTAGTTCAAAGAGTCTGGATCAGTGCTATACACGTATGAAAAAGTGTTTGTCTGAGAAGACTTTGCAGATGATCCACAAGAAGCAAGGAACAGGGCTGAAGCAACCGTGACACCTGCTAGGAAAGCTAGTTTAGATTTTTTCATCACTTATCTCCTTTAATAAAGATTTTGTATTATTATACACCTTTTTTTATAAAAAGCAAATTTTATTTGAAAATAATTGTATATTTAGTCATAATGCTCGGATTTATCGAGTTTCATGCAGTATTTTTAACTATTATGCTTTACAAACTAGCTAAGGAGGAGTATACTAATAATGAAAGGACTAGTATGTAAAACAAACTAGCTAAAAAGATGCGGTATAGAAAGGGGGAGCAGGATGAAAGAGTCGCAATTGCTCAAGGGTGTCCTGGAAGGTTGTGTTTTAGAAATTATTTCAAAAAAATCTATTTATGGCTATGAATTGATCCAAAGTCTCAAGGAAACCGGCTTCGATAAGATCGTTGCGGGGACCGTTTATCCCTTGCTTCAGAAGCTAGAGAAGCAGGGAGTCATCGTAGGAGAGATGAGGCCCTCTCCGGATGGACCTGATCGCAAATATTTCTCTCTAACCATGGAAGGAAGAGAGCGCCTAGAGGAATTTTGGAACCAGTGGCAGGATCTGGTCGTTAAAGTAGAACGCGTTAAAAAGGAGGGGGAAGCATGATCGAAGATTATACAGAAAAAATGTCAGCCGAATTGATGCACCTAAATAAGGACAATCAAGCCTATATGAAAAAAATGATAGCTTATATTGGAGTGAAGTCCTATTTTTATGATGATGAGCTACTGGGGGAGCAGCTCTACAATATGGTTTGCGATTTAAAGGTTGCTGAGAAAGAAGGCAATCGGGCAGTGGATTATTTTGGAAAGGATCCAAGGGCCATGATGGACCAAGTTCTCTCGGAGTTACCTAGACGCAGGCTAGGTTCTTATGTGGGGTTATTCTTGATTCTTGGAACGATTTTCGTTGGCATGCGGTTTGTAATGGATTTTGCCTGGATGCTGCCACTGGTGATTGCTCCCTTAACATATTTGCTAGATCTACTCATTTTCTTTGTGTACAGTCAATTTATGATGTGGCTTTGGTCCAAGCAGAGCTATGGGGAAATCAAGTGGCCTTGGGCTCTTATCATCAGTGTGATTAGTTTGATTCTGTCTCCTAGGATAGAGCACGTATTTTCTGACCATTTGAGTCTGAATCGAAGTATCCTTTTGCCAGATGGTTGGGCGATTGTTCTGGCTTTTCTGGTTCTTCTTGGATTTACGATCATGACCTATAGAAATCAGGGACGGCTTGCTGTTAGCCTACTGGTCATGGGTGTGACTTTCTTTGTAACTGGATGCTGTGTTCGTTTTGTGAATCCAGGAACTGCTAATGTATTACGCTGGCTACTCCCTCTGATAGGACTAGTCTTGTCCTTCATTGTATTTCGTCTCCAAAGAAAGGGGGAAACATCATGACATCAGCTATTTATTATGAAGAAACGCAGGCTTTGGTTCAAACCTTTAGCCAGGAGGACCAAGCTTATTTCCAAGATCTCTGGGATTATTTCAATTTTGCCGGCTTCTTATATGAGGAGAAAGCATTAAGAGAGCAGGTCTATAATCTAGCGCTAGATTTTTCGCAAGCAAGCGGTGATGGATTGACAGCCAAGGACTATTTTGGACAGGATCCCAAGGGAATGGCAGACCAAATCATCGAAAATATGCCTAAAGAATCCACGCGCTCCGTTCTAAAATATGGGGCGATTGTCTCGGGAATTGTCATTTTTTATCGCCTCTTAAGTGATTTTGCCTCTCAAGCAGTCCTGGTTCTTAAACCCCTGGTCTATCTAACGGATAGTGTTATGGGTATTTTAGCTGTTGGATTACTATTCTATCTCCTTCGTCGCCTCATTTTTGCAGAAGAGAAGTCAAAAAAAGCAATCTATGTTGCAGTCGTTCTCGTCCTTGGGATCTATTTCATCAGTGAAATAGTAGGGGTCCGTTTCTTGCCAACTCTAGGTTGGTTGACGGTACCTAGTCCATGGGATACCTTCATCATGACAGGGGCTAGTGCAGGACTTATCCTCTGGCAGTGGAAAGAAGAGTTTGCTCGTGCCTTCATCTTTCCTATTCTGTCCTTCTTAGTAGTGGGATTCTTGCATCGTTGGACTTTGGCCCAAGGGATTCAGAATTCCAGCATGACCATCATTTTGCCGACG
Source organism: Streptococcus sp. DFI.7.26 (assembly GCF_022240605.1). Classification (NCBI taxonomy): domain Bacteria; kingdom Bacillati; phylum Bacillota; class Bacilli; order Lactobacillales; family Streptococcaceae; genus Streptococcus; species Streptococcus sp. DFI.7.26. The sequence continues at coordinate 83,022 of NZ_JAKOGN010000001.1, forward strand.
GTGATCATCGTTATCGGATTGATGATTTACTATTGGTTCACGATTCGCGCCTTGAAAAAGAACAAGACAGAAAATGGTGAATAGAGTGAAAAGGGGGGAGGAAGCTCCTCCTTTTTGCTGTTGAAAAACAACGAGAAAGCTTGATTTTTGTTATAATGAAAGGGAGTATGAAACAAAGGAGAAGATCATGACATTTGAAGAAATCTTGCCTGGACTAAAGGCAAAAAAGAAATATGTACGTACTGGTTGGGGTGGTGCTGAGAACTATGTCCAACTCTTTGATACCATCGAGCAAAATGGAGTGGCTCTGGAAGTGACCCCTTATTTCCTCATTAACGTTTCTGGTGAGGGCGAAGGTTTCTCTATGTGGAGTCCAACTCCTTGTGATGTCTTAGCGACAGATTGGGTAGAAGTGCATGACTAGACGTGTATTGATCACGGGAGTGAGTTCAGGGATTGGTCTGGCTCAAGCTCGCCTCTTTCTAGAAAAGGGTTACCAGGTCTATGGAGTGGACCAGGGAGCGGATCCCCAGTTGTCGGGTGATGTTCACTTCTTGCAGCGGGACTTGACCCTGGATTTGGCGCCGATTTTTGACTGGTGTCCCCAGGTCGATGTCTTGTGCAATACGGCTGGAGTTTTAGATGATTACAAACCGCTCCTTGAGCAAAGCGCTCAGGAGATTCAGGAGATCTTTGAGATCAACTATGTGACTCCGGTAGAGCTGACACGGTATTATCTGACTAAAATGTTGGAGAAGAAGCAAGGGATCATCATCAATATGTGCTCCATTGCTTCTAGCCTAGCTGGTGGAGGCGGTCACGCTTATACCTCCTCCAAGCATGCTCTAGCGGGATTTACCAAACAGTTGGCCCTGGATTATGCAGAAGCTGGGGTTCAGGTCTTTGGCATCGCACCCGGAGCCGTCAAAACAGGCATGACCGCAGCGGATTTTGAACCAGGTGGCTTGGCTGACTGGGTAGCCAGTGAGACACCCATCAAGCGCTGGATTGAGCCAGAAGAAGTAGCAGAAGTTAGCCTCTTTTTGGCTAGCAGGAAGGCATCCGCTATGCAAGGACAAATCCTTACCATTGATGGCGGGTGGAGTTTGAAGTAAGGGATGAAATAAGCAAAAAAGATAAGTATGAAATGAGTCTAGTAAAACCGCTGGGCTCATTTTCTATTTTAGCTTTATGGAAAGGAAATCTTATGGTATGATAGCCTAAAAGGGACCTGTAATATGGAGGTCAAACTATGGAAAGAGAGACTCAAAAAAGGAGAAGGGATGCTAGTATTAACAGACACAGATCCAGCTATTTCAAGTGAAGATTTTTTACAATTTGAGGAGATTCTTGGAAAGAAATTGCCAAAATCTATGATGGATTTTTATCTCAAGTACAACGGTGGCCAGCCCCAAGTAAGGGGTGTCCACGATGACCATCTTCTCTTTCCTTTCAATTCCTTTGATTCACTGGAGGAGATGAGGAAGTCTTTTACCTGGTTTGATGATGAGGCTGTGCCTGAGGGATTTAGGGCTACAGACCTTCTCCATTTTGCCTATGATCCTGGATCGGGTAACTATGCTCTTTCTCTAAGGGCAGAGGATTATGGCAAGGTGTATTTCTATGTTTTAGAAGAAAAAGCAGAGATTTACGGTCAATGGGCTTCTTTTGAGAAATTTTTGAACTCTTTTGTTGAAGAGTGAGATTAAAAAGGAGACGGAATGCGAAAACACCAAGAACTTTCACTAGAGCAGATAATTGAGCAGGTGCGCGTAGATCAATTAGTATCAGATGATTTTTGCCTCTATGGCAAGGAGGATGGAGAACTGGCACTAGCTAGGCTCTATTGGGTATCCGATTATCCGGATGTCGTGAAAGACTCTGATGTCTACCCGACAGAAGTGACGGAGCAAGATCTGCTGCTAGTCTACTATGGAGAGCAGTTGATTGATGTCCTTGCAGTCGCACTTGAAGAAAAACCAAATGCAAGTCCCCAAGACTTGGTCGAGGCTTTAAATTATTATCAGCAGCATGATAGCTTTATGCCTTTTGATGATTAGCTAGGCCGATTAGAGAAATGGTATTCAATGACTGATAGTGATAAGGAGAAAAATGACAGTCAATATCGATGAATTGGTGAAGGAGTACGGTTTTAGCGTAGGTCCTAAAGAGGAGAAACCATTTAGTTTGGATGAGGTCCGTTTCAACCTTTTGGCATATTTAGAGGATTACTCCAAAATGGGATTTTCTTTTGTCAAAGCAGGCGACGAACTAGTCGAACTAAGGAAAAATCAGGAGAGTTATAGGCTTTTTGGTCAGTGTTTTTTAGGTGCCTTTGTAATTGGAGAAGAGAAGCAAGTCTTCTTACTTTGCAATCAAGAAGGAAGGGAAGTTTTTCAAGAATCGAGGGTTTATGTCAATTCTTCCTTGCATACTTTTGTTTCCTCTTATTCGCTCTTTCTATCAAGCATCTTCCTTTTGAAAGCAAAGTTTTATGAGATTGAGCAAGATGAAGTCGAAGAGATTGCAGCAAACTTGAAGGCTCAAGTACTTGCCTTGGAAAAGTCCCTTGAACAAGAATTGCCCTTCTGGGAGCACATGGCCTATTTGATAGAAGATGATGGAATCGTTCTAAGAGATGATCTCTTTCATATCTTAAATAAAGAGCAGTAGGAATTAATTATGGAGAAAAAATTGCCCCAGATAAAGATTCGTGAGTGGAATAAAAAGCCAAGAACAAAACTTCGATTTATTAAAATTGGTGATATTTTTTGCTATCAATTTTCGGAGGAAATGTTTGTATTTGGTCAAATCCTTGGAAAAGTGAATGTTGGTCATGTCATCCAATTTTTTGATATCTTTCAAGCAAGACCTACTATAACAGTTGAGGAGCTAAGTCGTGCTCAATTTATAGGTAAGCCCATCATTGTAGACTCCTACACCTTGTTTGATCGAAGTCCAGTATGGTTTTGGCAGATAATTGGTCATCAAGCGGATTTTGATCCAAGCCATTTCAAGGATTTAGCCTTTAAGTGGGGAGATCCAAATGGTCCTCACTTTGGGAAGGTCTGGCTAGATGGTAGGATAGAACCTAAGATTTTTTCTAGGGAAGAAGTTGAGGAGCTGGACTGGGAAGCCTGTGTCGGAAGTATAGTTTATAACAGAATCTTGGAAGAAGAACTGGCAAGCAGAGGAAATAAAGGAGTTTGAGATGGACTATGTAGATGAGTTAACTTCAGGACGAACGCCCTTGGTAAAAAAGGCAGCGAAAAAAATTTTAAGAGGCAGACTAAAAGGATATGGACCATTCTTGCATCAGGCCTTGGAAGGGGAGATGGAAAAGCCTAAATCATGGGAATCACAAATGTACTTGCTCTACGCCATGGCTGCAACGGATTGCACAGAAGAAGTCCCCTATCTCAAGTCATTACTGCTGAGAGACATCCTAACCCCTGTAACCTATCGCTCTCTAGCAGTAGCGATTGCTTATCTAGAAAATTTAGAAACAGAGAACTTGTCTTTTGTTTATGAGTCCTTGGAATCGAATAACTTATTGCAAGCTGCAGGTGCTTGTGCAGCACTCTATATGAGAAAGATTGTGCTGAAAGATGATGATTTTGAGAAGATCATGACCTTTATCACCAAGGATGTTTATTTGGAAAATATAAGAGGAACAATCTCTCCGTTTATGTTCATTTTGGCTGCATCTTATCTATATCCAGAACAGAATCGCCAGAAAATTGTAGACTTTTCCCGTCAATTTAATGAAGTACATATAAATACAATCATTGAGGATGTATCCAAAGGAAAGGACGGCAGGAGGATTAGGCTATTCTAAGATCTACTTAAAGAGAGAAGTTACCATCTCCTTAAAGAGGGAAACAATGAATCTTAAAAAGAAGACTTATATTCATTTTTAAAAAGGAGTTCATCTTGTGAAATGGTTTGAAAAAGCAGTGGGGAAGGAAAAGATTATTCATTTGTTTGATGGTGATTTGGACTTGAAGAATGTTTTTCTTGATACTGTGTTATGTTACGATTACAAATTAGATCTTGTCCTTTATGTATTTGATTTCCCAACTAACTTCCCTGAAAAGTGGCAGAAAAGTGCATTTAATGCCATAAAAATTAATTTAGAATTTTTTAATTTAGATGAAATCCATTTTTATTCTAAGGGGATTCATAAGGTGAAGGGACAACTGGAACTGCTCTTTTTAGAGAATAAGGTTGAATTCAATTTTATAAACCAAAATGATGTGATGTTATCGGGTTCTTCTGACCTAGTTAGAATTGCTGAGATTGGTCCTGTGAAGATTGATACTTAAAGATGTATTCTTAGCTTATTTGCGGAGATTCTGGATGATCAAACAATCCTCCATTGCTAGGAGGGACACCACAACTATGGGAAAAAGTGAAGGAAGAGCACAAATATTAGACCTTGACCTAAGGCTAGACCTTTCTACAAGAAAAAAACTACGAGACCACGAATATGAAGTTACAGTATTTTGAATTAGATAAGCCCTATGTGGAAAATCAACAGAGGATTGAGGAGCTGATGGACTCAGCTACGCTAACTTACGAGGAAGCTAGAATTAAGGACTATCGACAGAATTGGAAAGACCTTCGAAGAGCGTTCGTATATGAATCCAAATGTATGACCTCTATGGTAGAACGGCTTTTCAAACCAGTTATAACCCAGGATTGTTGGAAAATCATCGTAGAATGTGTAGATACGATTAGCAATCCAGCTATCATGAACCTACTTGGCGTCTATACTGTTCAGGTCTTATTTGATTTTTCTAGCTATGAAAGCTCGAGTCCATTGGAACAGAAAAAGCTGCTCTTAGAGGCCTTTCTAAAAGGGGTAAAGCGCGTGTTTGAGGAGCTCTCTATTCCATGCTCCTTGATAGAGGATGTAGTCAATGAAATAGAGAAAAACGATTACGAAAATAGCTGGGAGTGGAAAAGAAAGAAGATCCAATCCACGACCTATTCCATTCAAGTGGAGCATCAGCTGGATAAGGTGGATTTGTTTTGGAAGATAGAGCACAAGGACAAGAGCATCCGTCAGTTGATTCAATCCTGCTCTGCTCACGAGATGGATTATGGGGCCAAACTTGGTAGACTGGAAGCGAAAGGTAACTTCCTGTATCTGCTGGATAAAGAGAATGAGGTTGTGAGCAAAATTTCTGTTTCAGAATGGTGGAGCAAGAACAATGAGTAACTTAAAAAAGAGATTATCTTTATTAAAAGTAGAAAAACGAATCAATCAGTTGAAGGGGATTAAGGATGTCCATTTTCTGACCGATAAACCTAAAGAAATTGCTTGGTATGCTGGGGAGTTGAATCCTATAGACTCTCCGCTTCCTTGCCTTTATGAGGTTCCTGTTGACCTTGCGACTAAAGATCTAAGTAGGTCAATTCAAAGTCTAGTTGGCAATAGTAGTCAGTTTATCCTAGTTTTTTGGGAGTTTTCACCAGTTTACGTCTTGTTTCAAATGGAGTCTTTGGATGACTTTTTGCCCTCTTATTCTACTGAATTTTCTACCAGAGACCTGACACTTTTCTTTCAAGACCAGGAAAAAGTACTGGATCTCCATTTAGCGGAGGATAAAGTAGAAGTGAGAGTCTTGGAGAATAAATCTAAGAGCCCGTAGATTCTATAAATTGAAAATGAATATAGAATTAGTCGATGAAAGAGGCAAAAAGGAAAGAATGCCATTCTTGGAGAGACAAATGGTAAAGGAAGATTCTAATGTGTGAAAAAGAATATTATTATTATGGCAATAGTGAGTTTATGACAGGCCTAGGAGTTATTTATACAGAGTTTACTGGTCAGCGTGCAAGTCGACAAATTAACGTTTTGAATGGGAACTCTTATGCTTCCTCTTGCCTACAGGATTATGTTCCAGAAGTAGGGTTTCTACTCTATGATGGTCGAAAAGATGAGTTGGATCTATCAGACTCCATCAAGATTAGTCAAGAGGAATTTGAACGAATTTGGGCTCAGGCTGTCGCTAGCGGTCAGAATGATACGTAATCGTCAGTTGAAAATAGCCAAATATAATCCCAAAAATGTGAGAGGAGTCTAATAATGATGTTCAATTTGTTGAAGGAATTTGTAGAAGTCTATCATAGAAACAAGGGCTTAGGAGAGCTTGTATTTACTAGTGACTGTTTCCATGTCGAAAAGCCAGATTTGTCTGGTCAATTGAAAGAGTTCTACCAGCATTTAGACTTTGATGAAGAAGCTTATTTTAGAGGAGCTCCCTATGATCTTGCTCTAATTCCTCTCCCTCTATGTGAAGCTGCATCAGAAGGATGGCAGGATCCTAGCTGGAAAGAGAGTTATATGGTTTTTGCTCACATGATGGGCGATGAGCCAATTTTTTGTGATCTTACTAGCGAGCGTAGTCCTGTATTTGGCAAGATTCCTGGGAATTCCAAGCTCTATTGCTTAAGCCCCTCTTTATCTACTTTCTTGTCTACCTATAGTCAGATGAAAAAGCTAGAAATCACCAAGTTTGAGAATGACATCTACATTGATGAGGACTTGTCGGACTATAAAGAAGGTTTTTTAACAGGAATCATGGCTATTATCGAGGAGCAACTTCCTGAAGCCTATCGAAAAGACTTTATTGAATTTATGCTTGGCTAAAGCCAAAGATGAAGAGATGAGAAGCAAATGAAAATGAAGAATTTTTTAAAATGTTGTGAGGATCTGGTCATACAAGAAAGTGGGGCCTCAGCTTTTGAACTAGAAAAACTCAAAGCCAGACAATTTCCTCAAGCTCACCTGGATTTGCTCTCCATGACCAATGGCTTGGAGTTTTATGGTGGCTATTATCGCTTGTTTGGGACGGATTCTACTCAAGCTATTACGCTAGATTCCTGGAATTCGGATGAGCTATGGAAAGACGTCTGGAGAGATTATGCATCAGACTACTATTTTTTTGGTATGTCTGCTATTGGAGATCAATTCGCATATAGATTGAAGGATGGGAATATTCAAAGTAATCAAGTTTATTATTTAGATGGGATTACTATGGATGTCATCGAGATCTACGACAGTTTTGAAGCATTTTTTGAGAGGGAATTTGTTCTGAAAGCCCAAGGTGGAATGGAATCTATTTTTGTTTCTGCTAGGGAACGATTTGGAAATCTAGACTTCTCCAGAAGCTGTATTTATTCTCCTTCCTTAATGATAGTGAATGATCCAAGTGTTGAAAATCTCATGCTGTTACCGACAAAGGATGTCATGACCATCAATGGGGATTTGTTAGTTCAATTGTCTGATTCAGAGGAGTCTATTACGAAACTAGAGCAATATCTAGACGCTTCGGGTAGAGCCAGAGTCAAGGTCATTTTTGATCGAGATTGAGCAATCAGGATAAAGTTTATTTTGAAAAAATACTCTGAAGATTCGTGATTTTAACCTTTTGGCGACAAGAGATGATTTAGTCTTCTAGTCAAGGTGTCATTGTAAAATGATTTAGGTTGAAAATAGAGAACGAAGCATTTTATTCATGAAAAGAGGTGAATGATGACTAGTTTAGATAAATATTTAGAAATCATTAAAAAAGGATTTTCCGAAAGAGAGAATCTAATGGCAATGGAGCCTCTGCATTCTATTGAAGAGATTGCACCATTATTGGATGAAACATTGACTTATAAAGAATTTATCGATATCAATCGCTTATTAAGACAAAAGTACATTGTCGAAAACCCAGAGGATATGCTGAAAGATGTAGATTTTAACCAGCTTTCTTTACCTAGCAATACGAGGGTGATTTACTTGATGGGAAGTAAATCTGATGTGCTAGACTTTTCAAAATATGAACAAGTAGAAAAGATTTTAATAGTTGGGGCTAGAAAAGTAAGAAAGATCATCTTACCCCAGAATGATTGTGTGAAAGCTCTAGGGATATCTTCCATGACAAATTTGGAAACAATAGAGAACATTTCTTTTCATACTGGCATGCGTTATCTGCACTTTGATTATGGTGTAAAGTTTCCGGACTTTGATTTTATAAGGGATTTAAATCAGTTACTCTATCTTTCATTTACGTCAAATAAAAAATTACCAGAATTGGATTTTATCCATCCATCTAGTGAGCTCCGTTTTTTAGATTTTGTCGATACGTATATTTTTAACTACGCATCAACAGTTAGCTACCTGAAGAGTCTGAAACATCTTCGATTTTTAACAACGGGAAGAACAAATCAAAAGCAAAGGGATCTTCTTAGAAGCGAGTTACCACATGTTTGCATGCGAGAGGGTTAAAAACGACTTCAATACAGCTTTTTATAACCTATGTTTTCAGAATAAACTATTAGTCCCGTTGTTTAAGTAGGAGGAAATATGAGCTATACGAATCTAGCAAAAGAAACCTTCCTCCAGTTTATGCAGGCCATGTATTCTTGGGAGAGAAAAGCCACTAGAAGCCTAAGAAAGCAAGCCGATAAAGAGATGTTGAAGGATGAATTAGCTGCTATATTTGATCAGTTTTGTAGATCTAAAAAAACACTCAGAGAAAGGGAAGTATCTTTATCTGTTCGATTTCCATTTGACTATAAATTAGAAACGCATCCCATCGTCGATGAAGAGTATGACGGGAATCAAACTTACTTCTATATCAAGGAGAATCGTTCTGGTTTAGAAACTCTCTATCGTTTTCGAATGGTGTTTCAAGAAGGACGATGGTGGATTGATAAGAAAGAATGGCTTGGTGATGGGAAGTGGATCAATTCTTCCTTGTGATATACTGAAGAATGTAGGAAGACAGGAAGAAATGTGTTTCAAAAGACAGTGGTAGTCTAAGTGTAAGTAATGAAATTTTAGAGGTCAATATGAATAAAACACTTTCAACTCAAAAAAGAAAATTAACAACCATTAGAAATCAAATACTGAAGGCGAGAGATTTTCACTTAGAGGCAGAAAAACTATCTAATACTGAAGCCATTTTAACAGCTCTAAAATCTGATAAGAAAAGCGTTAAAGTTAACTACGAAGAAAATGGTGAGGTAAGATCATACCTGTATGATCACTTAGATATGATTGATTCTATAAGTCCTTATCCTCTAGTCTCTAATTTTATAGAAAACAAGACATCTGAAACCTATCAATCTTTGCTAAATGGCTGTTTTTGTTCTGTAATGGCCGATATGGCTTCTGCTAAATACTTGGCTAAAGGGGGCTCAAACTTTGATACAGATATTTGTTTAAGTATCTTATTTGCCCTTGCCTATCTAGATGATACTTATGTAGAGTTTTTAATTGATAAATTAGCCTATTTTAAAGAAGCCCAAGTTGAAAAAGGGAAAAAAATTATTTTCTTTTCAGCAAAGAGTTTATTGCCTTTAGTCGTTTTTCTTTATGGAAATGGTAAGGATGATCGACTCGCTAACCTGCTGGAGAATGCTTGTGATGCCAAATATCAACCCTTGGACTCTAATCCTTATCAGAATGTGAATGATGCCTATAAACAGGTTATGGAAACTATTTTTTCAGAGGATGATGATGTTTTTAGAGAAACAATTTTATCCATGTGTGATTATCATTTAGCAAACACCAGAGATAGTCATTTAGTAGACTTCAATACCTTACTATGGCAATATTTCCCAATTGAAATCTTGGTTTTATTAAAAGAACGTCAGAAAAAAGCTCTCTCAATAGATGGAATTAGGCATCCCTTGCTTGATGACTTTTTGCCCTATTTCATGGATGACTTTCAATTATCCGAGCAAAACAAGATGATTCTAGGAACGATCTTAGACTAGTTGTGTAGAATAGATGAAAATTGTCAATAACCCATGCATTCGGATGGAATTATAGGGATAACCTATATCCATTTAGATTCCTAGGAAAAAGCAATGAGGAACTCTCCACATCCTGCTAGAAACAGAGGTAAAGAAATGAAAGAGGCCAAAGAACTCTTCCTAAAAAATGGCTTTTCGCGACTAAAGCGAACCAATAACTATTATAAAATCGATCATGATTTTTACACAGTCATCTATTTTCAACGAAAATCAGATGGTAGTGCCTATTTCGTAAATGTTGGCCTTCATCCTCTCTTTCTGGACGCGGGACTGTTAGAAGAAGTGGATTGTGCTTTAAGAACGCGATTAGGTTCTATCGATCATAGAAATGGCATGGATCAAGCTGAATTGGAAAAGGCTGTCCAAGAGGCCATCGATTTTACTGCTCAGTATGCGTCGTATCCTACCGTATTTTCGAGCATAGATCCCGAGAAGGATCTTGAGAAGGATTGGTTGTTAAAACAATTCTCTATCACCAAAGTGAACTTATGCAGATTGTATGTTGAGTATTATGATTCAATCGATTCTAAGAAGTTGGCTTTAGATTTTGCAAACTATGGCTTATCCATTACACCTAAGATTGCTTCTGTTCCTAAAAACTTCTTTAAAACCTATATTCGTTCGGGAGAAATAATTAAAACTACTTATTAGGGCGGAGTGAAAGTGAAGATTTACTGATCAATATCCTGACGAAAGAAACCGGTAGGAAAAAATAGATGAATCTTAATGAACTCATCGAAGAGGTTGAAAATAATGTTGACTTAGCATCCTATATCAATCTTGTACCAAAAGGAAATAAGAAATGAAAAACTATTTACTTGATGAAAGGCTATTTCAGTATCCTGAATCGTTTAAAAAATTGATTGAACTCAATTTAGTTGATTTTGATTGTTGGTATCTGTTGGATTCAGAATGGGCCCTATCTTTGTATGAGGGATTGCAGGAAAGATACCCAAGCAGAAAGTTGATTCCATTTGCTAAAAGAGGAGATTGTGATGATACAGCTTGTTTTGAAATAGGAAAGGGCAATAAGGTCCAACTCATTCATGATTTTGCTGCCGAAAGATGGGAGCAACGGAAAGAGTTTAACGACTTTTGGGAATGGGTAGAATATGCAGTCAAATGCATGATAGAGTATAACAAAGAGGATGGGATTGAATAATAAGAATCCCTTATATAGAGAATAAAGCAACGGTCTTCAATAATGCTCTGCAAGCAAGCCTAGTTCTTAGTCTTATATATCTTTGAGTGGTCGATGATAAACCGAAAAATGCTATTGGGGCGCTACTAGCTTTCAATAAGCAGTATATTTAATGGGTAAGGAAAATGACGAACACGTACTATTACTATGAATTAACAAAAAATTCTATTGATTCAAAAGACGAATTTTTAAAAATCAAACCATTAATCGATATGAATGATATTCTTCCCATTTTGAAAGGAGATTATGGGGTTGTGAATTACAATCGTTTAAATGCTATTGTTTTTCAACGATATTGTGTAGGGGATAATGACAATACCATATATGATATAAAGTTATCAGAAAGCAATGTTTCAAGAGATATCAAGCGTTTAGATATTTTTGGTGCAAAAGATGAAATTTTAGATTTATCAGAATTTATTAATTTAGAGAGATTAGATATTTGGGGAAGTGTTAATGTTAGAGAAATTATATTTCCTGAACATTCTGGAATTAAGATGCTAAATATTTTGAGAGTTCCAAAGTTGGAAGTTTTAGATAATATTTCATCCCTAAAAACTTTAAGGTATTTTAGTCACAGATATTCCTCTAGAATTAGTGATTTTAATTTTTTATCTAATCTTGAGGATTTAATATTTCTATCAATAAATAATAGTAAAAATTTGTCTGATGTAAAGTTTCTCGAGTTATCAAAAATATATTATTTGGATTTATCCAATACCAATGTCATAAAAAATCATGGTTTGCTTGAAATACTAGAAAAAATGATAAATTTAAGGTTTTTTTATGATGGTGGAAATACTAAGAATATGAGAGCCTTTTTGAAAAAACATTTGCCAAGTGTATCTATGTTAGATTAATTATTTAAGGAGAAAAATGGGAAACATCAGCCAATTATTAAATGAGATTGAAAAAAGTCTCCAACAGCTAGATTATCCTTGTGTAGACCATCTAAATTCGGGACTATCCTCTCAAAAAACTCAAGAGTTATTTGAGGAAATCCCGTTGCAGCCAACCCAGGACTTGTGTGCCCTTTATACTTGGAGAAACGGATCAAAAGATAGTGAGGGAATCACACTCGGTGAGCTGGCATTTTTTCCTGGCTTCTATTTGATGTCTCTGGAAGAAAGTATCCAGACCTACTTGGAACTAATAGAAACGGATACTTGGGATAAGTCTTGGTTTCCAATTTTTGCCAGTGGAGGGGGAGATTTTTATGCCATGAACTTGGCTCCAGAAGCTCAGGGGCAAATACATGGTGTTTACGTGTATGAAGAGGAACCTCAGGTCGAATACCGGTCATTGAAATCCATGCTCACAACCTTTAAAGTATGTTATGAACAAGGTGTTATTTTCAGGAATGAACAAGGCTACTTGGATATGGATTATAGGGAGCATGCTGAGGTAGCGCATGAGATAAATCCAGATCTGAAGATGTGGCTGGAATTCTTAAAGGAGACGGAAGAGGAATGACCACGGAAAGAAATATGGCAGTAGTTACTGTATTAAAAAAGATCATTAAACTCTATGAGGAAACAACGTTTATTCCCCAACCGGTGAGTTTTTCAAACGAAAAATTAAGGATCCAGTCCTCAGATTTTACAGGAGAATTGTTTGCTTACTATCAACATATAGAGTTCGATAAGGATTTATTTTTTGCCAATCAAAATTTTAATATCGTTTTGTTGCCATTCGACTCTCCTGCAAGGACAGTCGAATCTTGGGCCTTACAAGATGTTCTTCAGTTTAGTGAAGGGCAATACCAGATATTCGCTACTACAGATACAGATGATATTCTTTTCTGTGATATGAAAGATGAAAGTTCTCCAGTTTACGCGGGCAGGCCTGGAGATCCTAATTTCTACAAACTCAGCGAAAGTTTGACGGAGTTTTTGGAGTTCTATTTCGCTTTTTCAAATTTTTGGAAACAAAGAGAAGATGTCCCTCTGGAGGAATATATTGTAGGGACAGGTGACTTGATAGAGCGCTACCTTTCCCCAGACGTCCAAGCGACAGCGAAAGAATATCTATTTCGGTAAGATTGACCTGAGAAAAGCCTTTCTTAGTAACACAAAGTGAGTTGGATAGGAGAAAAGAAATGAAAGTGAAAGAACTAATCGAAGAGATTGAAAATGATGCTGAGTTCTTCTCGTATTTAAACCAGGTTCCCAAAAAGAATAAGAAAACCCAAGCTAGCTATCTTGAATCGCTGAATCATCTGGCCTATTTATTTTATCTGGATGGTCAAGAGGAAATGGCTAAGAAATTATTAGATAGGCTCATACAAGTTCCATTTGAAGGGAATTATAACACTTGGACCTTTGTTGCGAGCTCTCTGGTTTTATTGGCCTATCTGGAAAGAGAAAAAGAAAATCAGGTACTCGTCTATAAAAAACTCCTTTTATCTCCGTTAGAACAAGGGGAGGAATCGACTCAAAACATAAGAAGGAGAGTTCATCAGAGATTTTTGAATGGTGATAGCTTGGAGCAAAAGCTTGCAAAAATCGAGCAAGCTTCAAGTTCCGAATCAGAAATGGAACGCCGTCTGCTATACTTAACAGATCTACTGAAAATTTACCTCTTTATTGCTGAGTCAACGTTTGAAGAGACAGATATTCAGGCAAAAATCGAAGAGAATATGGAGATACTGAAGAAGTATATCAAGGAACATGAAATCTATAGCCTCTTTCCTTTTAAGGGATAAGGTGAGCTAGCGATCTTTGACTTTTAGAAAGAGTGGAATATGGAAATCAAAAATCACTTTGGTGTATACGGGGTCTGTCTTCAAAACGGGAAATTGCTTTGCATTGAAAAAACGAGAGGACCTTATCAGCATCGCTTTGATCTACCGGGTGGTAGTCAGGAACTCGGTGAGGGGTTGACAGAAACCCTCAAGAGAGAAGTTCTTGAAGAGACAGGATATACGCTTAGCCGTTATTCCAATCCGAGGATGTATGATGTGCTGGTTCAAGAAGAAGGGCAAGACTTCGCAGTACACCATATCATGGCCTTTTATGATATCGTACTCGATTTCGAAGGCTCTCAAAAATCACTTCCTCATGAAGTTCTTGATGGAAGCAATGATTCAGCGAATGCAGTTTGGGTCCCTATTGAGCAGATGACCCAAGAACATGCCTCACCCATAGTATTGAAGGTGAAGGCAGAGTTACAAGGATTTCCAGAATTGGACATGACAAGCTATAAGAATTGGAAGGTAAAACATGCAAAATCAACTAGCTCTTAGTGGCGAAAAAATTGTTGAAAAAGTTTATCCCCATTTATTGCACCACGTCGGCTTGATTCGTGGGGAATACTTGTTGAGAGAACTAAACCAAAACATACTATTACCAAATTGTCAGCAATTTGTGAAAGATTATCTAGACACTATCTGTCATTTGTACTCAGATGAAGAAGTCTGGTATCGCTTTTCAGAGTTAACAAATGCAGAAGCAAATATTCTAGACGGGACTAAAGAGTATTTTGACGAACGTCACCCCTTATTTGGATACAGAGGTATCAGGCGTTTGTTGGCGTGTCCAGATGAATTTCAGGCTGAGACAAATGTTGTTACAGAAGTTTTTCAAACCAATCCCAATCTGTCTATTATTTTTCCTTTTGTCAATGATGCCGAACAATTAAAACAAGCTATTACAGTATTGCGTCAGTATGGTTTTACCGGGAAAGTCGGCACGATGATTGAATTACCATCAGCTTATTTCGACTTGGACAGGATACTGGAAACTGGTATTTCAAAGATTGTAGTTGGAATGAATGATTTAACTTCTTTTATTTTTGCGACTGTGAGAAACAGTCAATGGCATGATATGGAAAGTCCAATTATGTTAGATATGTTGAGACAGATGCAGGATAAAGCAAGGAAGAACAAGATTGATTTTGCTGTAGCAGGCTATCTGAATACTTCTTTCATACAAAAAATGAATCAGATGGGTATCGAATGTATTCTCCATTACAGCTCTATTCCAGAGATTTTTGATTTAGAAATTGACCATCCAGACCATCTTAAACATATAAAAGAAGAAAGTAAAAAATTACAAAGGAGAACCCATGACACCGCAAGAAATGTGGAATGCCTACAAGCAAATTAACCCCTCTATCGGAGATGAGATAGATGCCTGGGCTTTTGGAGTGGAACCAGACCTTTTAGCGGAACTGGTCTATAAAGGCGAAAAAACAGCAACTGCCTCAGCTTACGATCTTTACGCAGTAGAGGACGAACCCCTTCCCCAAGAAGGAACCTTTGATGTCATTTTAGACAGTCAAGATCAGGCTGTCTGCATTGTCGAAGTTACAAAAGTTTCTGTTCAACCTTTTCATAATGTGTCAGCCGACCATGCCTACAAGGAAGGTGAGGGGGACAAATCCTTAGCCTATTGGCGTCAGGTTCATGAGGAGTTTTTCACGGAGTGGCTGGAGGAAGCAGGTCTGGATTTTACGCCTGACAGCAAAGTGGTTTTAGAAGAATTTCGCAAGGTTTATCCATTATAGATACGCTCTCCATTTAGAAAATCAGAAAAAAGAATAACTGTTTTTATACAAAATAGGCCTAGTGATTGTGACAAGCTAAAAATACTGCCCAGTTCTTAGAACTATTAAAATATTTTTTGAGACTTTCCGCTGTGAGAAAGGCGCTTGAAACCTAAAGTTTCAAGCGCTCGGGAGTTTTGAAACTTTAGGTTCAAAACTAAATCATGGAACTTCGAAGAAGTTCGCTGATGTCCGTACTCACCTAAGGAAAGTCTCAGCGAAGATATGATCTTAATCTGACTCTCCTTATAGGAGAGTTTTTTGATCTACGTCAATTTTTCAAATCGGCCAAAAAATGGTATAATGTAAGCGATATTGTACAGAAAAGAGAAATGTTATGCCAAATTATGCCATTATTTTAGCAGCGGGAAAAGGTACCCGTATGAAATCAGATTTGCCTAAAGTTCTTCACAAGGTTGCAGGGATTTCCATGTTGGAACATGTTTTCCGTAGTGTTGGAGCCATCTCACCTGAAAAGACTGTGACGGTTGTGGGCCACAAGGCGGAATTGGTAGAACAAGTATTAGCGGGACAAACAGACTTTGTTCAGCAAACGGAGCAGTTAGGAACTGGTCATGCGGTTATGATGGCGGAGCCAGTTTTGGAAGGTCTTGAAGGTCATACTCTTGTCATTGCAGGAGATACTCCTTTGATTACGGGTGAAAGCCTTAAACACTTGATTGACTTTCATATCAACCACAAGAATGTGGCAACGATTTTGACAGCCGAAGCGGCTAATCCATTTGGCTATGGTCGGATTGTCCGTAATGATAATGCGGAAGTGCTTCGAATCGTCGAGCAAAAAGATGCGACAGAATACGAGCAACAAATCAAGGAAATCAATACAGGGACTTATGTCTTTGACAATGCGCGTCTCTTTGAAGCTTTAAAGAATATCAATACTAACAATGCCCAAGGAGAATACTATATCACGGATGTCATCGGAATTTTCCGAGAAGCTGGTGAAAAAGTCGGAGCTTATACGCTCAAAGACTTTGATGAAAGCCTCGGGGTTAACGACCGCGTGGCCCTTGCAACAGCAGAAGGCATCATGCGTCGTCGCATTAACCAAGCCCACATGGTTAATGGAGTGAGCTTTGTTAACCCTGATGCGACCTATATCGATATCGATGTCGAAATCGCACCAGAGGTACAAATTGAAGCCAATGTCATCCTAAAAGGACAAACAAAAATTGGGGCTGAAACAGTCTTAACTAATGGAACTTATGTCGTGGACAGTGAGATTGGTGCAGGTGCTGTTATTACCAATTCTATGATTGAAGAAAGCACCATAGCCGATGGTGTGACAGTAGGGCCATATGCACATATTCGTCCAGGTTCTAGCCTCGCCAAAGATGTCCATATCGGAAACTTTGTCGAAGTCAAAGGTTCGTCTATCGGCGAAAATACCAAAGCTGGTCATTTGACCTATATTGGTAACTGCCAAGTCGGCAGCAACGTCAACTTTGGTGCAGGAACCATTACCGTCAACTATGATGGGAAGAATAAATACAAGACCCTTATTGGAAATAATGTCTTTATTGGCTCAAATTCGACCATCATTGCACCAGTTGAATTAGGCGACAATTCCTTAGTCGGTGCTGGATCCACCATTACCAAGGATGTGCCAGCTGATGCGATTGCGATTGGTCGTGGCCGTCAAGTCAATAAGGAAGAGTACGCGACTCGCCTTCCCCACCATCCTAAAAATAAATAGGAGATTTTCATGCAATTTGAAGAAAAAACTATTGAGCGCAAGGAGATTTACCAAGGACCGATTTTCCAAGTAGTCACAGATCAAGTGGAACTGCCCGACGGGAAAGGTCAAGCGCAGCGTGATTTAATCTTCCATAATGGAGCTGTTGCGGTATTACCGATCACAGATGAGGGCAAGACCATTTTGGTCAAGCAGTACCGTAAGGCGATTGAGAGGACTTCTGTAGAGATTCCAGCAGGCAAGTTGGAAAAGGGTGAAAATGCGGAACCTCAAGCAGCTGCTCTGCGTGAATTGGAAGAAGAAATTGGTTACACAGCGGATCTAGAGTTGTTGTATGATTTTTATTCAGCCATTGGATTTTGTAACGAGCGGATCAAACTCTATCTTGCGACCAATCTGAAAAAAGTGGAAAATCCTCGCCCTCAAGATGCAGATGAGACTTTGGAGCTTTTTGAGGTGACTTTAGCAGAAGCTGAGGAGCTGATACAAACGGGTGATATCTGCGATGCTAAAACTATTATGGCAATTCAATACTGGAAACACCTACAAAACAAATAAAGAATAGAGGAGAAACCCATGGGCAAACCTTTATTGACCGATGAAATGATTGAGCGGGCAAACCGGGGAGAAGCAATCTCTGGTCCCCCGCTCTTTGATGAGGAAGAGACAAAAATTCTCCCGACAGGAAACAGAGGCTTTGGTTATGAACGGCCGATGACCTCAAGAGAAGTAGATGGTGGACGAGGAACCTCCTATCCTCAGGAGACTATTCCGATCAGAGTCCAACCTACAGTGACCAAGAGCCGTCGGATTGAAAACCAAAAGGATGAGGTTTTTCAATCAAAATTAAATAAGATTTTATTTTGGGTCATCCTGCTCCTCATCTTGTTAATTCTTGCAATTTGGCGCCTATAGGGAGCGTCTACCAAAGGAGTGACGATTATGAAAATTGGAATCATTGCGGCCATGCCACAAGAGTTAAAAATCTTAGTGGAAGCTTTGCAGAACGGAGAAAAACACCTTCGCTTAGGAAAAGTCTACTATACAGGATCGATTGGTCGCCATGAAGTGGTCTTGGTGGAAAGTGGTATCGGCAAGGTCATGTCTGCTATGAGTGTAGCAGTCTTGGCCAATGATTTTAAAGTGGAAGCCATTATCAATACGGGTTCTGCAGGTGCTGTTGCCCCAGGGATGGCCGTTGGAGATATTGTCCTTGCAGACAAATTGGCTTATCATGATGTAGATGTGACAGCCTTTGGCTATAAGTATGGTCAAATGGCGGGACAACCACTTTACTTTGAATCCAGCCGCTATTTTGTTTCAGAGATGAAAAAAGTTCTGGAAGAAGAAGCTGCAACCACACATGTTGGCTTGATTACAACAGGAGATAGCTTTATCGCGAGTGAAGAAAAAGTCGCAGCAATTCGGGAACATTTCCCAGAAGTATTGGCAGTTGAGATGGAAGGAGCGGCTATTGCCCAAGCCGCTCATGCAGCTGGGCGTCCTTTCATGGTCATTCGGGCTATGAGTGATACGGCAGATCACGCAGCCAATATCTCTTTTGATGAATTTATCGTAGAGGCTGGCGAACGCTCTGCTCAAACATTGATTTCTTTCTTGAAGAGATTGGTGTAAAACAAACAATAGAGTTAAGGCGCCTCTAATATAAATAGGAAGTGGGACAGAATGAATATCATTTAAATTTCATTCTGTCCTACTTCCTTTTCTGAAGCCGATTCCTTCAGAAATAGACGGACTTCATGCTATAATAAAGTCTAGTAATACAAAGGAGACGTTATGGTTTTATCAAAAAAACGGGCACGACATGTGATTGAAGAAATTATCGCCCTCTTTCCAGATGCCAAGCCAAGTTTGGATTTTCGCAACCATTTTGAATTATTAGTAGCGGTGATGCTCTCTGCTCAAACAACGGATGCCGCGGTTAATAAGGCAACTCCTGCCTTGTTTGAAGCCTTCCCAACCCCTCAGGACATGGCGTTCGCCAGTGAAGCCGACATTGCCAAGCATATTTCCGAATTAGGCCTCTATCGCAATAAGGCTAAATTTCTCAAAAAATGTGCCCAACAATTGTTGGATAACTTTGATGGCCAAGTCCCACAGACGCGTGAAGAATTAGAGAGTCTAGCTGGAGTGGGACGCAAGACAGCCAATGTGGTCATGAGTGTAGGATTTGGCATTCCTGCCTTTGCCGTTGATACCCATGTGGAGCGCATCTGCAAGCATCATGACATTGTCAAGAAGTCAGCAACACCATTAGAAGTGGAAAAACGAGTCATGGATGTTCTTCCCCCTGAGCGCTGGCTCCCAGCTCATCAGGCCATGATCTATTTTGGACGGGCTATCTGCCATCCTAAAAATCCCGAGTGCGATCACTATCCGCAACTCTATAACTTTAAAGACATTTAAAAAGCGAGGTCTAATGACTTCGCTTTTATTTGATAGGGAAGAAAGTAAGTAAGAGCCAAGAAATCAGTAGAGTAATAGCGCCAATTCCAAGGCAAAATAGAAGAGGAAGGAGGATACTTTGGTAGGGAGCTTTGCCCCTTTCTTCCGCTTCTTCAATGTCGCTTAGACTGCGTCCTTGTTCATAGGCGACAATCTGGCGATAAGTACGAAGATTATGCTTTTTCTTGAATTTCTCAATGCGTAGGGCGTAGAATAAAGCGACAGCAAGAATCAAGCAACTAATCACGATGCCGTATCCATCCAAATAAAGAATGAGGGGAGTGATGATGATAGGACTGCCAATTAGTAAAATGGTAAAAACTACTCCATCTTTTTGATAGCGCATAAATTCTTGGTCGTGAATAATTTGTTTCATGGTTTCCAAATCTCCTTTGACTAGTTTGTCCAATGACACTTCAAAGACCTTGCTTAGTAAAAGCAGGTTTTGAATATCCGGGTAGGTTGCGCCTCGTTCCCAGTTGGAAATCGATTGACGGCTGACAAAGATGATTTCAGCTAATTCGTCTTGAGATAAGTTTTTCTCTTTACGATAGTGCTGGATTTGTTTTCCGACTTGCATAAGATTTCCTCGCTTTCTGATTTCATTCTACCTAATTATACAAAAAATGGCTATCAAAGTTCTTTGACATGTTGATTTCATAGGCTTTGGCAACTGTTTTTGACCGTGGATTTGCAAGCCTGTCAATGGATAATTAGCTAGCGAAAAAGAGGCCAAGAGCCTCCTTTTTCTTATTCGCTAAATCTTAAGAAATAACCATCTGGATCCAAAATCGCAAATTCCTGGGGATAGATAAAGCTATCTCCGACTCGAAATTTTCTTTGTATCAGCGGACGATGGATGGGGTAGTTAGCTTCCAACAGTTTTTGGTGGAGTTGTGGGACATCCTTGATACCAAAGGAGATATTGATGCCGCGACCGAAAGGATAGGTCAGTTGGGATAATTCTTCTGCGTTGCCTTCTTCTAGCATAAGTTGGCAGTCTTCAAGCGAAAGGAAGAGAAATTTTTCTTCTGGACGCTCGTATTGGACAGAGAATCCCAATAAGTCGCAGTAGAAGTGACGCGAGTTCTCGATATTCGATACGACAAATTCAGGGATGACAGCTTGATAGTCCATTGTTTTCTCCTTATAGATCAATCTCCATGACAATTGGTGTATGGTCTTGACGGGCACCAGAGTCAATCATAGCTGATCTAGTTACCTTGTTCGCAATGCGGTTAGAAGTGAGCCAGTAGTCAATTCTCCAGCCTGTGTTGTTGATTTTAGATGTCTTGCTACGTTGTGCCCACCAAGTATATTGATCTGGAAGGTCCCCATGCAAGTGGCGGAAGGTATCAGTGAACCCTTTGGCTAGCAAGTTAGTAAAGCCAGCACGCTCTTCATCGGTAAAGCCTGGGGAACGACGGTTGCTGGCTGGATTGGCCAAGTCGATTTCCTTGTGGGCTACGTTGTAGTCTCCTGTTGCCAGAACAGGCTTTTGCTGGTCTAGTTCTGCCAAGTAGTCTGCATATTTGGCATCCCAAATTTGGCGTTCTTCCAAGCGTTTGAGCCCATCTCCAGCATTCGGAGTATAGACCTGGGTCACAAAGAAGTCATCAAATTCTAGGGTAATAATTCGACCTTCGACGTCCATGGTAGAAGGAGCACCTATTTCTGGGAAGGTTACCCTTGGTGTCAATTCTTTTTTATAGAGGAACATGGTTCCTGCATATCCTTTGCGGGCTGGTTCTATAGAGGACCGCCAAGTATTTTCATATCCAGGGAAAAGTTCTGCTAAGACCTCTAAGTGTTTTTTTGTTGGTCCTTTGGCAGATAATTTTGTTTCCTGAATGGCAATGATATCCGCATCTTCTGCAACCAAGGTTAGGAGGACGTCTTGTGAGAGCTTTGCGCGTGCAGAGTCACTCGTCAAGGCGGCATTCAGTGAGTCAATATTCCATGAGATCAGTTTCATATCGTTTCCTTTACTAACTTTTTCGATGTTTCTATTATACCAAAAAATCTCCTATCACTTGTCTCCTGTGATTTAAGGAAAGAGCTATTTTGCAGTCAAGAGCTATGCCTCCCGCATATGCATAAAAGAATGCTTGCCGAGGAGTTCAGAATGACGATTATTTTATCTGGTCTAGCGACTCGTGTCTGGATGAAATGTGCTATAATGGAAGTTGAGTTTAAAATAGAAATATTCCTCAGATTTCCTTTAAAGTTATCCTATTTTTCCATGGATTGTTAGGGACTGGGGCTGAGAATCACAGTGAAAGGAGAGGTATGGCGCAAAAATCTAAACGTTCAAAAAAAGCGAATGCTAAGGTGAGAAAATTTGATAATCGGTGGATTACTAGACGACTTTATTTGTTATTCAGTATAGTCTGTACCCTCTTTTTGATTTTAATTGCTCGACTAGGGTATATGCAGATTACTCATCAAGGCTTTTATACACAAAAATTGGCAAAAGCTACCAAAAAACACTTAACAAGAGGGAGTCTCCGGGGGCAGATTTATGATGCTTCTGGTCAGCCTCTGGTAGAAAATGTTGACAAGAAGGTCTTGTCCTTTACCCGAAGCAATAAGTTTACTGCAGAAGAAATGCGTCAAACAGCTCAGCTTCTTCTGAATTATGTAAGTGTTTCGAATCCCCAAATCACCAAGCGTCAAGAGATCGACTTTTATCTCGCAAATTCGGAAGTCTATAAAGAGGTAGTGGATAAGTTGCCCAAGGAGGAGCGTATCGACACGGACGGGAATCCACTCCCAGAAGCAACTATCTATCAGCATGCTGTTGATAGTATTGAGACTGAAAAATTAGGCTATACAGAAGAAGAAAAGAAAGCCATCTATCTCTTCAGCCAAATGAATGCCGTTGAAAACTTTGCCAGTGCTACGATTGTGACAGATCCGATGTCCGATGAGCAGGTAACGACGGTTAAAGATCATTTAAAAGAATTTCCAGGATTTGAAGTGATCACGAGTTGGGATCGAAAAGTGGTTGATAGCCCCTTGGCTTCCATCGTCGGTAGTGTGTCGACAGAGCAAGCAGGTCTTCCAGCTGAAGAAGTGGATGATTATTTGGAAAAAGGCTATGCCTTAAATGATCGCGTCGGAACTTCTTATCTAGAAAAACAATATGAGTCTGTCCTTCAAGGAGAACGGGTTGAAAAAGAAATCCATTTGGACAAGAATGGCAATGTCGAAAAGATCGAAACCCTCTCCAAAGGAAGCAAGGGAAACAATATCAAGCTTTCCATTGATTTGGATTTCCAAAGAGGAGTGGAAGACATCTTGAAGAAGTCCTTCCAGGCAGAATTGGCCGCTGGCAATGCCACCTACTCAGAAGGGGTCTATGCTGTTGCCTTGGATCCAAAAACGGGTAGAATCCTTGCGATGGCGGGGATGAAACATGAAGCTGGTTCGCAAGACCTGACTCCTGACGCTTTAGGGACAGTGACCAACGTCTTTGTTCCAGGATCGGTTGTGAAAGCAGCGACTTTGACAGCAGGATGGGAAAATGGGGTGATTTCTGGGAATCAAGTCCTATTGGATCAACCAATCTCCTTTTCTGGTTCAGCTCCTATCACTTCTTGGTTCACGCAGTTTGGAAGTCAAGAAATCAATGCGGTCCAAGCGTTGGAATATTCTTCTAACACCTATATGGTGCAGATAGCTCTTAATTTGATGGGCCAACCCTATCAGCCAAACATGAGTTTGAAGACAGACCAATTGGATCCAGCAATGAACAAATTGCGATCGACCTTTGCCTCTTATGGTCTGGGAACAGAGACGGGAATTGACCTTCCAAATGAATCAACGGGCTATGTTCCCAAAGAGTTCACGATTGGTAATTACCTAACAGACGCCTTTGGTCAGTTTGATAACTATACCCCTATGCAGTTGGCTCAATATGTTGCAACCATTGCCAACGATGGGAAACGCGTGGCGCCACACTTGGTCCAAGGAATTTATGAGAATGATGCCAAGGGAGGTTTGGGCCCTCTGAAAGAAGAGATTGCAACAAAAGAACTCAATCAAGTAGCTTTGACACCCGAAAATCTAGCTATCATTAAACAAGGTTTTTATCAGGTTGTATACGGAACCAGTGGCTTAACAACTGGTAAAACTATCGGAGAAGGAGCTGCCGTTCCAATCAGTGCGAAGACCGGGACTGCAGAAACATTTGTAAATGGTGGGACCCCTGCTGTAAATACCAATGTCATCGCCTATGCCCCATCTGAAAATCCTCAGATTGCGGTGGCAGTCGTCTTCCCTCACAATACCAATCTCCAAGCGACTGTTAGTCACAGTATTACCAGAGAGATTATCAATCTCTACCAGCAAAAACATCCTATGAATTAGAAAGGAAGCTATGCTCTATCCAACACCTATCGCAAAATTAATTGAAAGTTATTCGAAGCTCCCTGGTATTGGGATCAAAACAGCAACTCGTCTGGCCTTTTATACCATCGGAATGAGTGATGACGATGTCAATGAGTTTGCCAAGAATCTCTTGTCAGCAAAGCGGGAGTTAAGCTATTGTTCCATCTGTGGGAACTTAACAGATGAAGAAGAGTGTGCCATTTGTCGAGACGAGACGCGCGATCCATCGACCATCTTAGTGGTAGAAGATAGTCGAGATGTGTCAGCCATGGAGAATATTCAGGAGTACCACGGTCGCTACCATGTCCTTCATGGCTTGATTTCGCCCATGAATGGGGTCGGACCAGATGATATTAACCTCAAGTCCTTGATCACACGATTAATGGATCATGAGGTCCAAGAAGTGATTGTGGCGACCAATGCAACCGCGGATGGGGAAGCAACTTCTATGTATATCTCTCGCGTCCTCAAACCAGCTGGCATCAAAGTGACTCGCCTAGCACGTGGATTAGCTGTCGGAGCCGATATCGAATATGCGGACGAAGTGACGCTTCTTCGAGCTATTGAAAATCGAACCGAGTTATAAGCGGTTACAGAAACTGGAGGAAGCCCTCCGGTTTTTTGTTTTTTAGGTGTTCTCTCTCGTTTTCTTTCTTTTTAAAGTGTGGTATACTAGAGGGACGAACTCGTATGTGAGGAGTGCTTCTGACAAGTCAATCAGGAAGCACAAAATTAAAAAAAGGATTAGGACCAAACAATGGCAAAAGAAAAAATTGTACTTCTTTATGGTGGCCGTAGCGCAGAGCGCGAAGTGTCTGTACTTTCAGCTGAAAGCGTCATGCGGGCGATTAATTATGACAAGTATTCTGTTGAGACCTATTTCATTACTCAGGTGGGAGACTTCATCAAGACCCAAAGCTATGAAGAGAAGCCTGCTGAAACAGAACGCTTGATGACCAACGAGACCATTGATTGGGAAGCTAAAGTATCTCCGAGCAGTATCTACCAAGAAGGGGCGGTTGTCTTTCCAGTCCTTCACGGACCAATGGGAGAAGATGGATCGGTTCAAGGTTTCCTAGAAGTCTTGAAACTTCCATATGTGGGATGTGATATCCTTTCTTCTAGTGTGGCGATGGATAAGATTACCACCAAACGGGTCCTAGAATCTGCAGGGATTCCACAAGTTCCTTATGTGGCTGTCCTTGAAGGAGATGACCTAGAGGCTAAAATTGCCTTAATCGAAACAGAATTGACCTATCCGGTCTTTACCAAACCTTCTAACATGGGCTCTAGTGTTGGTATTTCAAAAGCAGAGAACCAGGCAGAACTTCGTCAATCTTTGGAATTGGCTTTTAAATATGATAGCCGTGTTCTGGTTGAGCAAGGTGTCGTAGCGCGCGAAATCGAAGTGGGATTGTTGGGTAACTACGATGTCAAAAGCACCCTCCCTGGTGAGGTGGTCAAAGATGTGGCCTTCTATGACTACGAAGCCAAATACATCGATAATAAGATTACGATGGCGATTCCAGCTGAAATTCCTGCAGAAGTTGCTGCGACCATGCGTCAGAATGCCGAATTGGCCTTCCGTGCCATTGGTGGGAAAGGTCTCTCCCGTTGTGATTTCTTCTACACAGAGGATGGGGGCATCTACTTGAATGAGCTCAATACCATGCCTGGTTTTACCCAATGGTCTATGTATCCCTTGTTGTGGGACAACATGGGCTTGTCCTATCCTGATTTGATTGAGCGTTTGGTTGAGTTGGCAAAAGCAACTTTCGAAAAACGCGAAGCACACTTACTGTAAGAATCTGTTCCTAGCGGGAGTGGGAGATGAAGTCAACTCATAGAGGAGTCGCTTTTCTTCCTGCTCCCACTTTTTAGAGGAGAATACTATGAATCTAACCTTGCACGAAGTAGCAGGTGTCCTGGCTGCTCGCAATGATATCAGTCAATTTGAAGATGTAGACTTTACCAAGCCTGAATTTGATAGCCGTTTGATTAGGCCTGGAGACCTTTTTGTCCCTCTTAAGGGGGCGCGTGATGGGCATGATTTCATCGAGACGGCCTTTGAAAATGGGGCTGTAGCGACCTTGTCTGAAAAAGAAGTAGAAGGCCACCCGTATTTGTTGGTAGATGATGTTCTAGCGGCCTTTCAAAAATTAGCCCAATATGTGTTGGAAAAGAGTCAAGTAGATGTCTTGGCGGTCACCGGTTCAAACGGTAAGACAACGACCAAAGATATGTTGGCTCAATTGCTGTCGACTACCTACAAAACCTATAAAACACAAGGGAACTACAATAACGAGATTGGCCTTCCTTATACGGTTCTCCATATGCCAGGAGGAACAGAAAAGCTTGTCCTTGAAATGGGGCAGGACCATCTGGGAGATATCCATCTTCTCTCAGAAATTGCGCATCCTAAGGCAGCGATCGTGACCCTTATTGGGGAAGCTCATCTTGAGTTTTTCAAAGACCGCAAAGAAATTGCCAAAGGGAAATTGCAAATTGCGGACGGGATGCCAGCTGGTGGCTTGCTTCTAGTGCCGGCCGATCCCATTGTCGAGGATTTTTTACCGAGCCAACAAGAGCTTGTGCGCTTTGGTGAAGGAGCAAACATCAGCATTACCAAGTTGGAGGAACGCAAGGATAGCCTGACTTTTGAAGCGAACTTCTTATCAGATGCTATTGACTTACCTGTCACAGGTAAATACAATGCGACCAATGCCATGATTGCGGCCTATGTTGCCTTGCAAGAAGGAGTCAGTGAAGAGGCCATCCGTGCAAGCTTTAAAGGCTTAGAGCTGACTAAGAACCGCACAGAATGGAAGAAGGCAAGTAACGGAGCGGATATCCTATCCGATGTCTACAATGCCAATCCAACGGCCATGCGCCTGATTTTAGAAACCTTCTCGACTATTCCTACCAATCCAAATGGTCGCAAGCTTGCGGTCTTGGCAGATATGAAAGAACTCGGGGAGCAATCCATTGATCTGCACAACCAAATGATTCTCAGCCTGTCACCGGATGTCTTGGATACCGTTATTTTCTATGGCCAAGACATTGCGGGACTGGCTCAATTAGCGAGTCAGATGTTCCCACTCGGACATGTCTATTATTTCAAAAAGACCGCTGAGGAAGATCAATTTGAGGACCTGCTCAAACAAGTCAAGGAAAGCTTAAAAGAGCAGGACCAAATCCTCATCAAGGGAAGCAATTCCATGAATCTAGCCAAATTGGTAGAGGAGTTGGAGAATGGCGAGTAATAATGTACTAAAGAACATTCAGCGCTTGATTTCAATCACCAATACAGGCTTAGCGTTCTCAAAAGATCCATTTGATCAAGAGCGCTATCAGGATATTCGTGCCATTTTACAGGATCTTGTCAGAGAAGCGACTGATTTGAATCCACAAGAATTATCGGATTTGTTTCGACCGACAGACCATTACGACACTCCCTTGATTGATGTTAGGGCATGGATTGTCAAAGATGGAAAACTTTGTCTGGTGAAAGGTCAGGGAGAAGAGACCTGGGCTTTGCCGGGTGGTTTTGGTGAGGTTGGCTATTCTCCAAAAGAAAATATTTTAAAGGAAATCCAAGAAGAAACGGGCTATGTAGCACGTGTCAATCGGTTGTTGGCAGTATTTGATACCAATCGCTACCAATTGCAAAGCTGCCAATATGTGAAATTGGTATTTGAATGTGAATTGCTGGATGGAAGTTTTCAACAGAATCAGGAAATTTCCGATCTTGCATTTTTTGAGAGAGAGAAGATGCCTGCTCTTTCTACCAAGCGCAATACAGAAGAACAATTGAACTTCCTTTGGGAGGTCTATGATGGGAAACGAGATTTGTATTGTGATTAAAAATGATCTATAAATTAAAGGAATGTGAAAATGACACTTTGGGATTTATTGTTTACAAACCAAAAATCAGCCCCGCCTGGGTTTGGTCTCTGGTATTTCATTCTGCCGGCCTCTTTGTTGGTGGTTGGTTACTTTTCCATCAGATATGCGCAGTCCAAAAGCTACCAACGCTTTTGGTATTGGGCACAGTTGATCCAAGTCCTGACCATCAATGCTTGGTATATTCTCGCCCACATGCCTTTGACGGATAATTTGCCTTTTTATCATTGCCGCTTGGCCATGTTGGTGATTCTCTTTGCCCCTAAAGGGACCTATATCAAGCAATATTTTGCTCTCTTGGGAGTTTTAGGATCGATTGCGGCCTTGGTGTATCCAGCCTTTGATCCCTTCCCATTCCCTCATATCACAGTGTTGAATCTAATTTTTAGCCACTGGGCCTTGCTTGCCAATAGTTTGATTTACCTACAGGATCATTATCAATCTGAAAAACAAGACAGCTTGAGAATTTTCAAGATTACTTTTGGCATGAATGCCTTGATTTTTGTGGTCAACCTTTTGACGAAAGGGGATTATGGCTTCTTACGACGTCCACCAATCATTGGGGACCACGGTGCTCTCTTAAACTACCTTTTGGTTAGCTTTGTGATGGTAGCTGGAATTTTCTTGGTCAACCAACGTTATAAGTACAAATACAAGATGGTTGAAGAGACTGTCGGTTCGCGTTCGGAATAGAAATTAGATGAGCTGAGGTAAGGAAGACATGACTCTTTGGGATTTATTTTTCACCAGTCAACCAACGGCTCCTCCTCAATTGGGGGCTTGGTATTTCTTGTTGCCGACATCATTGGTAGTGGTGGGTCTTCTGTCTATTCGATTTGCCTCTTCCAAAGGCTATCAAAACTTTTGGTATTGGGGGCAGTTGATCCAGTTGCTGATTATCAACGCTTGGTATATTGCAGCATGCTTGCCTTTTTCAGAGAGCCTACCCTTCTATCATAGCCGGATGGCCATGTGGATCATTCTCTTGGCTCCTAAGGGAAGTTTCAAGCAGTATTTTGCCCTGATAGGAGTCTTTGGCTCTATCATGGCTTTGGTTCATCCCGTCTTTTATCCCTATCCTTTTCCTCACGTATCCTCGATCAACAATGTCTTTGGGCACTGGGCCCTCTTGGCCAATTGCTTGATCTATCTGGTTCAATCCTACCAGGTGGAAGCAAGGGATGCCTGGAAAATCTGTCAGATGACTTTTGGGGTTAATGCTATTATTCAGCTCGCTAATCTTGTAACAGGTGGAAATTATGGCTTTATGCGTCGCCCTCCTGTACTTGGTGATCATGGACTTGTGCTCAACTATTTGATCGTGACCATCCTGATGACAGGAACCCTTATCCTGATCAATGTGATCGTTAAGTCCAGTAAGAAAAAGAACATCTGAATCCGCTTAATAAGGAGATCGTATGCATCATTTTTTCACAACTGAATCCACTGCACCACCTGTTATCCCGCTCCTTTGGTATGGGGTCATGGTTCTTTTAATCCTAATGGCAGTTTGGGCTTCATTACGTTACTATCAAAATGAACAATTTCGAAAAATCTTTCGAAACTTACAAATATTTCAATTGATCTGTCTCTATATCTGGTATTTTGCTTTTCAACTTCCCTGGTCCAATAGTTTACCCTTGTACCATTGCCGTTTGGCCATGTTTGCTGTCTTGTTGTTGCCAGACCGATGGAAGAGCAAGCAGTTCTTTGCCTTGATGGGAGTCAGTGGGGCGATCTTTGCCTTGGGTTATCCGGTCTTTGATCCCTATACCTTCCCTCATATTACGAGCTTTTCTTTTCTCTTAGGGCATTACTGTCTCTTGGTTAATTCCTTGATTTATCTCTTGAGATGCTATGATTCGAGCCTCTTAAAAAATCGAGAAATTGTTCTTTATACCTTCTTCCTTGATATGTTTCTAGTTGGTGTCAACCAAGTCACTGGAGGAAATTATGGACTTATGGCCCGGCCACCGATTATCAAAGGGGATAGTCTCCTGGTGAATTATGTCGTGGTTTCCAGCATCCTAGCAGCAGCCTTGCTTCTCTTTAATGTATTTTTCAGTCGCAGAAGAGAGCGGGTTAAAGTAAGTAATTCAATATAATTGAAGAAGACTAGAATCGTATGATTTTAGTCTTCCTTTTTGATTTCAAAGAAGAATCATCGTTGAAAAAAGTGCCTATTTTCGCTATAATAGGACAGATAGAGAAATTGAGGAGAAATCCGATGTAGAGATGAATTTGTAAACTTGTCAGAAAATAAGAAGAGAAAGAAATAGGAACATGAACGTACAAGAAGAAATTAAAAAACGCCGTACCTTTGCCATCATCTCCCACCCGGATGCTGGTAAAACGACGATTACAGAGCAGTTGCTCTACTTTGGTGGGGAGATTCGGGAAGCCGGTACTGTCAAAGGGAAGAAAACAGGAAACTTTGCTAAATCCGACTGGATGGATATTGAGAAACAACGTGGGATTTCGGTAACCTCATCTGTCATGCAGTTTGACTACGATGGAAAACGCGTTAATATCCTTGATACCCCAGGGCACGAGGACTTCTCAGAAGATACTTACCGTACCTTGATGGCAGTGGATGCTGCCGTCATGGTGGTGGACTCTGCCAAGGGTATCGAGGCCCAAACCAAGAAATTGTTTGAGGTTGTCAAACACCGTGGCATTCCAGTCTTTACCTTTATGAACAAGCTAGACCGTGACGGTCGCGAGCCACTGGATCTCTTGCAAGAATTGGAAGAGGTCTTGGGCATCGCAAGTTACCCGATGAACTGGCCGATTGGGATGGGGAAAGCCTTTGAGGGACTCTATGACCTTTATAACCAACGTTTGGAACTCTATAAAGGAGACGAACGCTTTGCCAGTCTAGAAGACGGCGACAAGCTTTTTGCTAACAATCCATTCTATGAGCAAGTGAAAGATGACATCGAACTCTTGCAAGAAGCAGGAAATGAATTCTCAGAAGAAGCCATCCTTGCGGGTGAATTGACTCCTGTCTTCTTTGGTTCAGCTTTGACCAACTTCGGAGTACAGACTTTCTTGGAAACCTTCTTGAAGTTTGCTCCAGAACCACATGGCCACAAGAAGACTGATGGAGAGATTGTCGACCCTTATGACAAGGATTTCTCAGGATTTGTCTTTAAAATCCAGGCCAACATGGATCCTCGTCACCGTGACCGGATCGCTTTTGTTCGGATCGTATCTGGCGAATTTGAGCGTGGGATGAGCGTCAACCTCCCTCGTACTGGTAAGGGCGCTAAGTTATCTAACGTGACTCAATTTATGGCCGAAAGCCGTGAAAATGTCACCAATGCTGTAGCAGGAGACATCATCGGGGTTTACGATACCGGTACTTATCAGGTTGGAGATACTTTGACAGTGGGCAAAAATAAGTTTGAATTTGAACCACTGCCAACCTTTACACCTGAAATCTTCATGAAGGTATCTGCGAAGAATGTCATGAAGCAAAAGTCCTTCCATAAGGGAATCGAGCAATTGGTGCAAGAAGGAGCTATTCAGCTTTATACCAACTACCAAACGGGTGAATACATGTTAGGTGCGGTTGGGCAACTCCAGTTTGAAGTCTTTAAACACCGCATGGAAAATGAATACAATGCCGAAGTGGTCATGAGCCCAATGGGTAAAAAGACCGTTCGCTGGATCAAACCAGAGGACTTAGATGAGCGCATGTCTTCAAGCCGAAACATCTTGGCGAAGGACCGCTTTGACCAACCTGTCTTCCTCTTTGAAAACGACTTTGCCCTCCGTTGGTTTGCGGACAAGTATCCAGATGTTGAACTAGAGGAAAAGATGTAACTCAGCACCAACAATTGGAACTAAAGTCCCTAATTGTTGGACACTAGCCACTATTTTGTGGGCTAGCTAACTAGTCTCTTGGTTCACTTTGCTGAATAGAATATATAAATCGAAAAAACCAGCTCAAGCGAGCTGGCTTTTTATTGTTCTGTAATAAGGAGTCTTCCCAAAAATTCTTGTAGTATAAAGAAGACAATCAAACTGGCAATAGTCTCGCCTAAGAAGGAGGAGCTATTTACAATTAGAGAGTAGAGGTAGGCACTTTGGCCTGCCGGTGCGTAGCTTCCCCAGAAGATAACCCCTGCAATGTAGTGAATTGTGTAACGTGCGAACCCTCCTAAGACGACTCCAACAGTAATATAAGTCAGTGTCTGAACTCGTTTCTTATCTCTGATAGCCTTGTCAAGCGTAGGTTTGACAATTCCACTCAGTCCAATCAAGCTAAAGGCTACAAAGTACTCTAAGAAACCTTGGATTGGAGTCAACCAACCACCAGCTGCTTCCCCAGTTACGACTTGCAGCAAACCCCAGATGAATCCACCCATGGCACCAGCCTTAACGCCCCAGCGGAAACTGAGGAGAAAGATGGGAACCATCTTAAAAGATAGAGAAATCCAAGGACCTAAGGACATGGGTTGAGTAACCAAATCCAAAATATAAGCAATGGTCGCTAAAAGAGCAACCTCAATCATTGGTCGAATCGTAGTTTTCGACATAAAAAAACCTCCTATACCAATCGTTTTGATTGGCTCATTTGTTGCCACATCAAAACGTTGTCATAGAAGTTTTCTATTTCATTCTGTTTTGAGACACATCCCTACGCAGGTCCTAACCTGATCAGGTGGTAAGAGTTTAGGCCAGCAACGAACACCTCTGGTATCCAAGCTAGCCAATCTCAGCAATTGCTCCTCTTGTGACTCTCTCATTATACTATCAAAAAAACGTTCACGCAACTTTTTAACTCGTAAAAAATATGGTATAGTTATTAAGATAGAAAATGCACAAGTTGTGGAGGAAAAAATCATGGGTATTTTTGCAGGTTTGATGGGCAATGCATCTCAAAAAGACGTCGATAAGGTTGAAAAAGATTTAGGGGATATCCTGGTTCCAGGTGAGCAAGTAACTCTGGCTTTTAGTTTGATTCGTGATTTGATTGTCTTTACGGAGTACCGTCTGATTTTGGTGGACAAGCAAGGAATGACAGGGAAGAAAACATCTTATAAATCTCTTCCATATCGTTCTATTTCGCGTTTTTCAGTAGAAACATCTGGTCATTTTGATTTGGATGCTGAATTAAAAATTTGGGTTTCATCAGCTGTAGAACCATCAGAAACACTTCAATTTAAGAGTGATAATAGTGTTATCGAGATCCAGCAGGCCTTGGCAGCAGCTGTATTGCGTTGATCAGTGAATGAGGACAGGACTCATCTAGCGATTTCGGGTGATCGGTAGGAGTACTGGTAGATAAGGTAAAGAGGAAACGAAATGTTCGTTGAAAAAAAGTTAGGAGATGGTCGGAGTTGGATTAATATTGATTCTGACTTGATTGCGGAAACCTCCCAGTTGTACCAAAAGTATGGTATTGATCAAGAAACCATTGAATATGCATTGGATAAAAATGAACGTGCCCATATGGATTATAACCGTGAAAATGGAACTGTGACTTTTATCTATAATGTATTGGATATGGAAAAGGAAAAGGAATATTACGAAACCATTCCGATGACTTTCATTGTCCAAGGGCCACGTCTTGTAACTATTAGTAACCGAGACAACGCCTATATTATTGCACAAATGGAACGCTATGTTGATGCTCATGAAAGTTTATCCACCTTTAAACTCTTGTTTGCGGGGCTTGAGATGATTAGTAATGCTTATTATCCGATTATTGAGCGTCTAGAT
The DNA here is from genome assembly GCF_022240605.1 of Streptococcus sp. DFI.7.26. Taxonomy (NCBI): domain Bacteria; kingdom Bacillati; phylum Bacillota; class Bacilli; order Lactobacillales; family Streptococcaceae; genus Streptococcus; species Streptococcus sp. DFI.7.26. The sequence goes on from NZ_JAKOGN010000001.1 coordinate 116,795, forward strand.
AAGCACAAGGATGAGATTACTCGTCTCTTACGAAAAACGACAACTAGTAAGAACCTTTATGCTCTTTCTGACGTGGAAACTGGTATGGTCTATCTAGCATCCGCTGCCAAGCAAAATCGCATGCTTCTGGAACATATCAAGGCTCACCTAATCTACCGCCAATTTGATGATGTGGAAAAAGAACAATTTGATGATGCCATGATTGAGGCCAGACAGTTGGTATATATGACGGAGTTGAACTCTCAGGTCTTGCAGCAATTGTCTAGCTCTTACAATAATATTCTGAATAACAATCTGAATGATAATTTGACCACCTTGACCATCTTAGAAGCCCTCTTGGCGGTCTTAGCAGTTGTTACTGGTTTCTTTGGAATGAACGTTCCATTGCCCTTTACAAACGATCCCAATGCCTGGATTTATATTTCGATCGCTAGCTTCGTCTTATGGTTGATTTTATCACGAATCTTGCGCTGGATTGCCCATAAACGATAAAAAAAGAGAGGTAGGGAAGAAATTCCTTACCTCTTTCGTATCTTGGTTATTTCAGAAAATTCTTCATTTTTAACTCTGCCTCCCCTAAGAAGAAGAGGCAGTTTTGATACAAGTGATCGACTGTACAAAATCTTCTTGGAAATAGTAGGAGTAGATTTAAAAGTACTGAGTGGATTATAAACAATTTATAATTGGATTGAATCGTTGAATCAGTTAAATGAATGAATCATTTTAATGATACTGAAATATCCTAGATACTAAATTCATTATACATATTTTTATTTTAAAAATCAAGGAAATAATCCCAAAATAAAAGGGGATTTTTTGTGCGTGAAAATTTTTAGAAAGCCTATTGTAACACTGTTTTTGTGAGGTGCTTCAAATGAAAGAAGAGACTTTTCAGTCCTTTTTATTATTGCAAATTTAAAAAGTAATAAATAAGGAGTTATACTAATGAATCAAAGTTGGAAAGAGTTCATTTGAAAGGGGTTACCCACTAAAAACTTTTCAACCTGTTTCGTTTTACTATCTTTTAACCCTGGTCTATGGTATACTAGATAAGTTGCAAAAAAGCAGTACTTTTCTTTAGTGGAAAAGAAGCAACACGGTCTTTCATGAAAACTGAAAGTACGTCATGACAAGAAAAGTATAAACTAAGCGCTATAGGATGGCTTCGCACTATCTTTAGAAAGAAGAAAAACATGAAATTTAATGAATTGAACTTATCTGCTGAATTGTTAGCAGAAGTTGATAAAGCAGGATTTGTAGAAGCAAGTCCTATTCAAGAACAAACCATTCCGTTGGCTCTTGAAGGAAAAGATGTTATCGGTCAAGCTCAAACAGGTACAGGGAAAACTGCAGCCTTTGGCTTGCCAACCCTTGAAAAAATTCGTACAGAAGACCAGACCATTCAAGCTTTGGTCATTGCACCAACCCGTGAACTAGCTGTGCAAAGTCAGGAAGAACTCTTTCGCTTTGGTCGAAGCAAGGGTGTAAAAGTCCGTTCTGTTTATGGTGGTTCAAGTATTGAAAAACAAATCAAGGCTCTTAAATCAGGTGCTCATATCGTAGTTGGAACGCCTGGTCGTCTTCTAGACTTGATCAAACGCAAGGCCTTGAAGTTGCATGATATTGAAACGCTCATCCTTGACGAAGCAGATGAGATGCTCAACATGGGCTTCCTTGAGGATATTGAATCCATTATCTCACGTGTCCCAGAAAATCGTCAAACCTTACTCTTTTCAGCAACCATGCCTGAAGCTATCAAACGCATTGGGGTTCAATTTATGAAAGACCCTGAGCATGTGAAGATTGCGGCGAAAGAGTTGACAACAGAATTGGTTGACCAGTACTATATCCGAGTTAAAGAACAAGAAAAATTTGACACCATGACTCGTCTCATGGACGTGGAGCAACCAGAGCTTGCGATCGTATTTGGTCGTACCAAACGCCGTGTAGATGAGTTGACTCGTGGTCTGAAGATCCGTGGTTTCCGTGCAGAAGGGATTCATGGAGACCTTGACCAAAACAAACGTCTTCGAGTCCTTCGTGATTTCAAAAATGGCAATCTGGATGTCCTTGTTGCAACAGACGTTGCAGCTCGTGGTTTGGATATCTCAGGTGTGACCCATGTCTACAACTATGATATTCCACAAGATCCAGAAAGCTATGTTCACCGTATCGGCCGTACAGGTCGTGCTGGTAAGTCAGGTCAATCGATTACTTTCGTAGCACCAAATGAGATGGGCTACCTCCAAATCATCGAAAACTTGACCAAGAAACGCATGAAAGGTCTCAAACCTGCGACAGCAGAAGAAGCCTTCCAAGCTAAGAAGCAGGTTGCACTGAAGAAGATTGAACGTGATTTTGCGGATGAAGCTATTCGAGGTAACTTCGAAAAATTTGCAAAAGACGCTCGTAAATTGGCTGCAGAATTCAGCCCAGAAGAATTGGCCATGTACATCCTTAGCTTGACAGTTCAGGATCCAGACAGTCTTCCAGAAGTTGAAATTGCGCGTGAGAAACCATTACCATTTAAACCATCTGGTGGTGGATTTGGTGGCAAAGGCAAATCTGGTCGCGGTGGACGACGTGGTGATGATCGTCGAGATCGTGATCGTCGCGGCAATGGTCGTCGTGATGACTACCGAAAGGGTGGTCGTTCCAATGATCGTTTTGACAAAGAGAAGCGTTACCGCAAGGATCATAAAAAACCTCGTAATACTTCAAGCGAGAAGAAAACAGGTTTTGTGATTCGGAACAAAGGAGATAAATAAAAAATACAAGGGTAAACAACTGTTTACCCTTGTATATTTATAAGGAGACCGAAATTCGTAAACAAAACGTTTGCTATCACTCTGTGGTAGCGTTACCAATTCTGTTAACATATTAAGAATACAACTTTTTATGAGCCCTGTCAACAGATTTGCTAAAAAAAATTTACTTTTTTTAAAAAAATGAACAAAAAGTTTAATTTATCTACAAAAATGATCAACAAAATAAGTGGTTAATATAGAAAAAATTGGACAAAATGTTTGTTTCTTATTGAAAATGATCACTATTATAGTATAATGAAAGCAGAAATAGGAAAGTAGGACGTCATATGAAAGAGAGTAGACATGTAGCAATCTTACAAGAGTTGGACAAAAACGAAGTAGTCTCTGTTAAGGATCTAAGCGATTTCTTGGGTGTAACCGATATGACTATTCGACGTGATTTGATGGACTTAGAGGAACAAGGATTGTTGGTTCGTGTTCATGGAGGGGCCCATCGAAAAATCAAGGATAGTCTGACAGAAGTCTCCCATACAGAAAAGAACATGTTGAACGTGGAAGAGAAAAAGGAAATTGCTCAAAAATGTGCGGCTTTGATCGATGAAGGCGATACAATATTTATTGGAGCAGGGACCACTACAGATTTTATTGGCGATTATCTTGAAGGGAAACATGTCAGTATTGTCACCAATTCCTTGCCGATTTTTGAAAAATTAAAAGACCAACCGAATTGTGATATCATTCTAGTTGGCGGACGCTATAGGGTCAAGACACAGACCTTTGTAGGACAGTTTGCAAATAAACTCTTAAAGGAAATTAAGGTTTCGAAAGCCTTTATCGGGGTAAATGGAATTGATGGTCATACAGCAATGACTGCAAACGAAGAAGAAGGAAACGGCAATAAAATTATTCTTAACAATGCCATTGAAAAGTATGTAGTAGCAGATAACAGTAAGTTTGATAGCTATTCTTTCTATGCTTTTTACCGTCTAGATGATTTAGATGCGGTGATTACCGATCATTCTATCTCTAAAAAGGTGCGAGAAAAATACAATTCTTATACAAAAATTTTGTAAAGATTCCTAAAGAAAGAGCTAAAAGACCAGGATTCAAGCAGATTCTGGTCTTTTTTATATCCTTAAATAGGGGAGGGGGTTATAAATAAATCTATAAAAAATAAACAAAAAAGAACAAAAAATTACATATTGTAATTGACAGCGCATTCATATAGTGATATACTTATCATGTAATTAAAAGATATTTTAAAAGTGGAAGGGGTGAAAAGATGGGATTAAATCAACTGTTTAATCGGGAATTAGTCTTTTGCCTAGATGTTGCGAATCAAGAGGAATTGTTTGACCAAGTTGCAACTTTATTGGAAGAACGTCAGATTGTGACAGATTCTTATCGAGCTGCATTAAAAGAAAGAGAGAAATCGTTCCCTACTGGTTTGGATATGGAATTTCTAGGAAAAGATCTTCCGAATGTAGCGATTCCTCATACGGATATCATCCATAACCTGACAGAGAATATTGTAGTTGTTCGATTGAAAAATCCGGTAACCTTCCACAATATGATCGCACCTGATAAAGAAGTAGAAGTTTCTCTTTTATTCTTCATCATTAACAATTCTAGTTCCAGCCAAACAAACATTTTGGCGCATTTGATGGATTTCTTTACGACAAATGGAAATCTTGAAAACATGTCGAAATTGGAAACTGAAGAAGACTTATATCGCTATATCACAGAAGCGATTGCTTAATAGTAACAAATAAATATATTTATAATGGAGGTCATTCAAATGATTAAAATTTTAGCTGCCTGTGGTGCAGGGGTTAACTCAAGCCACCAAATCAAAAGTGCTCTAGAAGAAGAGCTTTCAAACCGTGGATATGATGTACAATGTGATGCGGTAATGGTAAAAGATGTGAATGAAGACTTGATTAAAGGTTATGATATCTTTACACCAATCGCTGCAACAGATTTAGGCTTTGATCCTGGTATTCCAGTAGTTGAAGCTGGTCCAATCTTGTTCCGTATCCCAGCAATGAGCGCTCCGGTATATGACAATATCGAAGCAGCAATCAAAGAACACGGCTTAAGCTAATTTCTTCATCTATATTTTGTAAGTGATTCCTATGTTGGAAATTGCTGACATTCTTAATTTTGTAAAATATAAATCGGGAGGATTTATTATGAATGGCATTATCGATTTTGCCAATAAGTTTTTCAAACCCATTCTAGATATGGGTGCACCGATCATCATGTTGATCGTCCTAACTCTATTGGCACTTTTGTTTGGAGTGAAATTCTCCAAAGCGCTTGAAGGTGGTATTAAACTTGCCATCGCTCTTACTGGTATCGGTGCAATCATCGGTATGTTGAATGGAGCTTTCTCAGCGTCTCTTGCAAAATTCGTTGAGAACACTGGTATTCAATTGAATATCACAGACGTAGGTTGGGCGCCACTTGCGACCATCACTTGGGGGTCTGCCTGGACACTTTACTTCTTGCTAGTTATGTTGGTTGTCAATGTTGCTATGCTAGCTTTGAAGAAAACAGATACACTTGATGTCGATATCTTCGATATCTGGCACTTGTCTATCACAGGTCTTTTGATTAAATGGTATGCTGATAAAAATGGAGTTAGCGCAGGAGTTTCTCTCTTCGTTGCAACTCTAGCAGTAGTCCTAGTAGGGATTATGAAGATCATTAACTCAGACTTGATGAAACCAACATTTGATGATTTGTTGAATGCACCTAGCTCTTCACCAATGACATCAACTCACATGAACTACATGATGAACCCAATCATCATGGTTTTGGATAAAATCTTTGACAAATTCTTCCCAGGTCTTGATAAATACGACTTCGACGCAGCTAAATTGAACAAGAAGATCGGTTTCTGGGGATCTAAATTCTTTATCGGTTTCCTTCTCGGTATCATTATTGGTATCATGGGTACTCCACATCCAGTTGCTGATGTAGCTGATGCTAAAACTTGGGAATTGGTTATTAAAGGTTGGTTGAGCCTTGGTTTGACTGCTGGTGTCTGCTTGGAATTGTTCTCATTGATCGGTTCTTGGTTCATCGCAGCGGTAGAACCATTGTCACAAGGTATTACAAACGTTGCTACTAAACGTCTTCAAGGACGTAAATTCAACATCGGTTTGGACTGGCCATTTATCGCTGGTCGTGCAGAAATCTGGGCTTGTGCCAACGTACTTGCACCAATCATGTTGATCGAAGCAGTGCTTCTTTCTAAAGTCGGAAATGGTATCTTGCCACTTGCAGGGATCATCGCTATGGGTGTGACTCCAGCCTTGTTGGTTGTTACACGTGGTAAATTGATCCGTATGATCGTATTTGGAACACTCTTGTTGCCACTCTTCCTTCTTTCAGGTACTCTTATCGCACCATTTGCAACAGTATTGGCGAAAAGTGTCCATGCCTTCCCAGAAGGAGTTGATAAAGCTCAATTGATCACTCACTCAACTCTTGAGGGACCAGTTGAAAAACTTCTTGGTTGGACTATTGGTAACGCAACTACAGGAGACATCAAAGCTATTGTTGGTGTTGTTGCCTTCTTAGCATTCTACGTTGGAATCTTTGCATGGTACAGAAAACAAATGATCAAACGTAACGAAGAATACGCAGCAAATGCAAAATAATCCGCTCCTAACTATGTAACTTGATAAAACTAGGGTATCAATTTCCAGATATGGAGGGAGGTAGCCTAGTTTTTTCTCTAAAATAACATGCTAAGGAGTGAAATATGAGGATAGCTTTAAAAAATAATGATCTGGAAGTTTGTTTCAAGGAGTTAGGTGGTGAGCTGGCCTCTATCAAAGATCAGGATGGTATCGAGTATCTTTGGCAGGGTGATGCTCAGTATTGGAGTGGCCAAGCCCCGGTTCTCTTTCCTATCTGTGGTTCGGTTCGAAATGATACAACCATGTATCGCCCTCAAGGTGTTGGGAAGATCCCTCGCCATGGGCTGGTTCGCAAGAAAAACTTTGAGCTGGTAGAGCAAACAGAAGATCGAGTGACTTTTGGGATAGAAGATACGGAAGAAATGTATCAGCAATATCCCTACCATTTCAGATTAGAAATTTCCTATCAATTGCTAGGTAAGATGATTCAAGTAACCTATCGGGTTCACCATCTTGGTGAGGAAGGAGTCATGCCCTTTTTCGTTGGTGGTCATCCAGGATTTAATTGTCCGTTAATGGCAGATGAAGGTTTTGAAGATTACTACCTGGAGTTCGAACAAGAAGAGACCTGTAGCATTCCAAAATCCTATCCAGAGACAGGCTTGCTAAACGTCTTTGATCGGACACCTTTCTTACAGCAAGAGAAAATTCTAAATCTCGATTACGATCTCTTCCAAAAGGATGCCATCACCTTAGATTGCTTACAATCAAGAAGGGTGACTCTCCGCTCTAAAAAGCACGAGAAGGGGGTAAGTCTGCATTTTCCAGATTTTTCAAACTTGATTATCTGGACAACGCCAAATAAAGGGCCATTTATCGCATTAGAACCTTGGTCTGGATTATCCACTTCCCTTGAAGAGAGTGATTATTTGGAATATAAAAAGCAAGTTCGACTTTTGCCAGCAGGTCAAACAGCTGAACTAAGTTTTGAAATCGAAATTTTATAGAAAATAATGTTGTTGAATATAGAAGTTTCTGTATTTGATTGAAAAATGAATTAAAAGAAGGAGCATAATATGTCAGTTATTATTGGTGCGGATGCAGCAGGTATCCGCTTAAAAGAAGTAGTCAAAGAATATTTGGAAGCAGAAGGTTTCCAAGTAGTGGATGTGACAGAAGAAGGGCAAGACTTTGTCGATGTGACTTTGGCTGTCGCTAAGGAAGTCAAACAAGCAGAAGACAATCTTGGTATCGTCATTGATGCCTATGGTGCTGGTCCATTCATGGTCGCTACTAAAATTAAAGGAATGGTTGCGGCAGAAGTTTCAGATGAGCGTTCTGCCTACATGACTCGTGGCCACAACAATTCTCGTATGATCACCATGGGTGCTCAAATCGTGGGTGACCAATTGGCCAAGAATATCGCCAAAGGTTTTGTAAACGGTAAGTACGATGGCGGTCGCCACCAAATCCGTGTCGATATGCTCAACAAGATGTGCTAAGGGGAGGAGTATACGAATGAAAATTGCAATTGGATGTGACCATATTGTCACAAATGAAAAAATGGCTGTTTCTGAATTTTTGAAATCAAAAGGTTATGAAGTCCTTGACTTCGGAACCTATGACCACGCGCGTACCCACTACCCAATTTTTGGTAAAAAAGTCGGAGAAGCAGTCGCTAGTGGTCAAGCTGATCTTGGAGTATGTATCTGTGGTACTGGTGTTGGGATTAACAATGCAGTTAACAAGGTGCCAGGAATCCGTTCAGCCTTGGTTCGCGACATGACAACTGCTCTTTATGCGAAAGAAGAGTTGAATGCCAACGTGATTGGTTTTGGTGGAAAAGTAACCGGTGAGTTGCTCATGTGTGATATCATTGAAGCTTTCATCCATGCAGAATACAAACCAAGTGAAGAAAACAAGAAACTGATTGCCAAGATTCAACATTTGGAAACCCATAATGATCACCAAGAAGATGCAGACTTCTTTACAGAATTCCTTGAAAAATGGGATCGTGGTGAATACCACGACTAAGAGGTGTGCTTATGATCTTAACTGTCACCTTGAATCCTTCCATTGATATTTCTTATCCCTTGGAAGAATTAAAGTTGGATACTGTGAATCGTGTGTCGGAAGTTTCTAAGACGGCTGGTGGTAAAGGGTTAAATGTCACTCGCGTCCTAGCTGAGAGCGGTGAAACAGTTGGAGCAACAGGTTTTGTTGGCGGGACCAATGGTCAATTTATCAAGACCCATCTTCCACGAGATGTCCAATCCTTCTTCTATGATATCCTTGGAGATACGCGGAACTGTATCGCCATCTTGCATGAAGGAAATCAAACAGAAATCTTAGAAGCGGGTCCAGAAATTATCCGGACGGAAGCTTTGGGATTCCTTCACCATTTCAAACTCCTCATGCCGACAGCGGATGTGATTGCTATTTCGGGAAGTCTTCCTACAGGTCTACCAGTGGACTATTATGCGAGCCTAATTGAGATTGCAAAAGAAGCAGGACGCAAGGTTGTACTTGATTCATCAGGCAAATCTTTAGAAGCGGTTCTTCACTCATCATTTAAACCAACGGTGATTAAACCCAATCGCGAAGAATTATCTCAACTCTTAGGACGAGATGTTTCGGCGGATTTTGAGGACTTAAAAGAAGTTTTGAAAGACCCACTGTTTGAAGGAATCGAATGGATTATCGTCTCCTTAGGTGGAGATGGTGCCTTTGCCAAACATGGAGACAGCTTCTATAAGGTGGATATTCCAAAAATAGAAGTGGTCAATCCAGTGGGATCTGGAGATTCAACCGTGGCTGGGATCTCTGCTGCCCTCAGTAGCGGAAAAGATGACGCGGCCCTCTTGACCCATGCTATGGTCCTAGGGATGCTAAATGCCCAAGAAAAGATGACAGGGCATGTCAATATGGCCCACTACGATGATTTGTATCAGAATATAATTGTAAAAGAGGTATAAGATGGTATTAACAGAACAAAAACGCAACTATTTAGAAAAATTGAGCACCAAAGAGGGTGTGATCTCAGCCTTGGCTTTTGACCAACGTGGTGCCTTGAAACGCCTCATGGCTCAGTATCAAGACACAGAACCAACAGTGGCTCAAATGGAAGAGTTGAAGGTCTTGGTGGCTGAAGAATTGACACCATTCGCATCTTCTATGCTCTTGGACCCTGAGTATGGCCTTCCTGCGACTAAGGTCTTGGATGCAGAAGCAGGTCTCTTGTTGGCTTATGAAAAAACAGGCTACGACACTTCTAGCACAAAACGTCTGCCAGACTGCCTCAACCTTTGGTCAGCTAAACGCATCAAAGAACAGGGTGCAGATGCAGTGAAATTCTTGCTCTACTATGATGTGGATAGTGCAGAAGAACTCAACCAAGAAAAACAAGCCTACATCGAACGCATCGGTTCAGAATGTGCTGCAGAAGAAATTCCATTCTTCCTTGAAATCTTGGCTTATGATGAAACCATTGCGGATGCCGGTTCTGTAGAATATGCGAAAGTAAAACCTCGCAAGGTTATCGAAGCTATGAAAGTCTTCTCAGACCCACGCTTCAACATCGATGTCTTGAAGGTAGAAGTGCCAGTCAATGTCAAATACGTTGAAGGCTTTGGCGATGGAGAAATCGTTCATAGCCGTGAAGAAGCTGCTGCCTTCTTTAAAGAACAAGAAGAAGCAACCAACCTTCCATACATCTACTTGAGTGCAGGTGTTTCTGCCAAACTTTTCCAAGAAACCCTCGTCTTTGCGCATGAAGCAGGCGCGAACTTCAACGGGGTCCTTTGTGGTCGCGCAACTTGGGCTGGATCAGTTGAAGCCTACATCAAGAATGGCGAAGCAGCAGCTCGTGAGTGGCTCCGTACCGAAGGTCGTCGCAACATTGAAGAACTTAACCAAGTCTTAGACCAAGTCGCAACTTCTTGGAAAGAGCGTATTTAATTTTCTTAGTTCCTAACGTATCAAATAGTCTTTCTAGAAAAATCTAGAAGGACTATTTTTTTATTTCCGTGCAGGAGTAGTTCCGTCATTCATCAAAAATTGGTTCCCAATGTTCATAAATCTGATTAAGCTTTCATTCACTATTCAAATGGCTTCTGATTTGTAAGGATTTATGTGATAATTTCACATTACAATCGAAAATAAGAGTGTTTTAGAGTATAATAGTTTTATTAGAATGAAGGAGTTGGCGTATGGAAAGGATCGTATATAGAGAAGCAAGGCTAGATGAGTACAAGCTAATTGGAAAAGTCTGTGCTGATGCTTTTATGAATTATCCATTTTTAACCGTCATTAAAGAAGATTTAAAAAAGCCGGAATATTTTCCAGCTTTTATTGAGCTATTACATACCTTGTTAGTCAAGCTCTACATCAAAGGGGAAACGTGCTTAGTTGCTGAACGAGATGGAGAAATTATAGCAGTAGGACTCTTGCAACAAAAGGATTTCTCGATGGTCTCTTATTTACTAAATGGAATTTTCAAGTTATTCCGTTACATTAGCCCTTGGAAATTGATGAAATATCTGGACCTGGTGGAGCGTTCGGAGCAACATTTGAAAAAATCCGGAAACTTCGACTGGTATTTGATGATGTTTGCTGTGAGCCCGACTGTTCAGGGGCAAGGGGTTGGTAGTCATTTTCTCCAAAATGGGATAGAACCTTACGTCAAGGCCAAAGGTTGTAAGCGTCTAGGTTTGATTACCAGTACCCAGCAAAATGTTTTCTTCTATGAAAAAAATGAATTCGTCCTATTAGATTCTATGGTGCTTGACTATGGAAACCAAAGTGTTGGAAACTGGGCTTTTTTAAAGACCCTTGATGACGAATCCTAGATGATTAAAAAAAGGAGCTCTTGGGGCTCCTTTTAGTGTGCAAACAATTATTTAGTTTTTTTCTGTTCTGGATCCAGCTTGGTTTGTTGATGCTTGATATAGGTCAGTTTTTCCTCTCGGCTCTTCCGTTTAAAGAGTGCCTCGGCTGACATAGCAGCTCTTTTGTCGGGGAAAGACTCCTGGTAGATCAAGGTCACAGGAAGTCTGGGACGTGTATATTTGGCGCCTTTGCCAGCATTGTGGGTTTTGATACGGCGTTCGATATCGGTGGTGTAGCCAGTATAGAGGGTCCCATCTGCACACTGGACTACATACATATAAGCTTTAGTTTCCATAATAAATCTCATGAATCTCCGGCGTATAGCTTCCATCTTCCTCATGGATGAACAGTGGAGGCAGAATTTTTAGACCATCTCGCGATCCATCTTTAATGGCCTCAATGAGAAGCATGTTGGCATCTTTATGGACCTTGGGATAGACAAATTGAATCCGTTTAGGAGCCAGATTGTAGTGTTTCATGGTTTCAATGATATCTAAGAAGCGATCCGGACGATGTACCATGACGAGTCGGCCATTGGACTTGAGAGTCCGTTGGGCCACTTGACAAATTTGGTCCAAATTGGTGGTGATCTCGTGACGAGCTAGCAAATAATGAGGGCTCTCATTTAAATTGGAATGCTCGTCCACTTTAAAGTAGGGAGGATTACAGAGAATAAGGTCGATTTTACTACCAGGGAAATGGTGGGGCAAGTTTTTTAAATCATCGGTAATCATGGACATACGGTCGGAGAGGCCATTTAATTGGATGGAACGCTCTGCCATGTCCGCTAGTCTTTCTTGTATCTCCACTCCAACGATGGTTGCTTTAGTGCGCGTGCTAGCAAAGAGTCCGACAGCACCATTGCCGGCACAAAGATCGACAATCAGACCACGGTTGGGCAACTTAGGAAAACGTGACAAAAGGACACTATCAATAGAATAGCTAAAAACCTCTCTGTTTTGAATGATTTTTACATCACTAGAAAATAGTTGGTTGACGCGTTCGCCGTCTTTTAATTCGATATCGTTCATGGCTCTATTATAGCATGAAAAGAGGGCGGGGAAAAGCATAGAAAGGGATAAGAAAAAATAAGGACAGAACTTTTGTTCCATCCATATCCAAGAGTTGTTTAATCAAATTCATATTTTTGATAAATAGTCGCCAAGATGAAGATTCCCGTAAAGAGAGCCATCAAGGCAAGGTAGACTGGGAAGGTCACAGCTGTCAATGTTCCGATTTCAATCAGACCTTTCAAGTAAAAGGCAGAGAGATAGAAACCGCAGACAGAGAAGATAATTAAGAGACCTCGCCAGATATTAAGTGGCAAGCAAGCCCGAATAACGGACAAGAAGCCAATAGATCCTAACAAGTAGTAGGAAAGGGTAGACATGTCCAGGCTAGACCAGCCATGATGAGCTCCCCATAAACGAACAAATAAGACGCTAAAGACAACCATCAAGGCATTTGGTAAGGCCAGATGCAAGGATCGTTTGAGGAAGTGTTTTTCCACTGGCTTAATGTTTCGTTCAAAGGTCAAGACAAATGGAGGGAATCCTTCGACAAACTGGTCAATCAGTGTAATCTGAATCGGAATAAATGGGAAGATCAACAAGTAGTTGATGTCAAATAAAAGAGCGCTTGCAATACAGATAATCGCCAGAATGAAGGAGTAGATCGTCTTAATAAAGAAGATAGGAGCTATTCGTCCAATGTTGTTGACGACCCGACGACCTTCAAAGAGAATTTCTGGAACATCATTAAAGTCAGAGTTTAACAAGACGAGATTGGCAATTTGACGGGTTGCAGGATCGCCTTCGGCCATCACGATGGAGCAGTCAGCTTCTCGTAAGGCTAGGATATCATTGACCCCGTCCCCTGTCATGGCAGTGGTTCGACCAGCGGCCTTGAGGGTTTGAATCAAAAGTTTCTTCTGATGAGGAGAAACCCGTCCAAAAATGGCTGTACTTTCAGCTAGGTCCACCAACTCATCGTCCTCAATCTTAGAACAGTCAATATAACTTTCGTAGCTTTCAAAACCAGCTTCCTTAGCAATGTAAGAAACAGTGACAGGATTATCACCAGAGATGATTTTGAGATCCACATCTTGGGAGCGAAGATAATCCAAGGTTTCGGCAGCCCCTTCGCGGATTGGATCGAGGATTTCAATGACGGCGATCGCTTCTACATCACTTGGCAAGGTCAAATCATGCATATCGATGGCTTCCACACTGCGAGCTAAGATCAAGACCCGAGATCCATGGGCTTGGGCTTCCAATACCGCTGGAGGATTTTCTTTGAGGAGCATTTCTGGTGCCCCCAAATAAACGGTCCCCAAGTTTGTCAGAGTCATGGCACCCCATTTTCGATCACTTGAAAATGGAATGATTGATTCGGCTGTATAAGCGTGTTCTAACTCGCCAAATGCTTTGCGGATAGCTTGGGCAGTTGGGTTGTTATCCTCAGAATTTTGCATATAGGCAGCGAGAATAACTTCGATAGTTTCTTCAGAAAAGTGTTCAGACAGGGAGTGAATGCCTTTGACGGTCATTTTTCCTTGGGTGATGGTTCCTGTCTTATCCAAACAAAGAGTATCGACACGAGCCAAGGTTTCCACAGAGTACATCTCTTGGACCAAGACCTTGCGCATCCCTAACTTGATCACGGCTGTCAAGAGAGAGGTCACTGTCAGAAGGGCAATCCCTTTTGGCAACATGCCTAAGAGAGCAGTGGAAGAGGTAATCACAGAATCTTTCATTGGAAGCAGTTTAATCAAAAAGGCTTCACAGAAGAGAGCAATTCCAAATGGGATAATAATCTTTCCAGTAAAACTAGAGATTTTTGCGAGATTATAGAGAATGCGGGAATTGATGGGTTTGAGAGTTTTTGCCTCTACCATTAATTTATTAGCATAGTTATTGGCCCCCACACGTTTGACACGGGCGTAAACCTGGCCACTCGCTAAGAAGCTACCGGATAGAAGTTCGTCTCCCTCTTCCTTGAGAACCAAGTCACTTTCTCCCGTCAGCATGGCTTCGTTGGCTTCAGCAACTCCCTTTTGAACGAGGGCATCACTCGGAATTTGGTCTCCAGCTGATAGCTTAATCAGGTCACCAAGGACAATTTCCTCTGGGGCAATGGTTTCTTCTTCCCCAGCTCGGATGACAGTGACGAGCTCCTTACTCATCAAATTCAATTTATCAATCATCCGTTTGGCGCGGAGCTCTGTGGCAATTCCGGATAAGGCGTTAAAGCAGATGACTGCAAAAAAGACCAGGTTGCTCCAGGCTTGTACCGCAACCAAAGCGAGGGCGATCACAAAGTTCAAAGCATTAAACAAGGTGAAGACATTGCGTTTGATGATTTGCCAGGTACTGGTACTGGTATTCGCTTTAAATTCGTTGGTTTGGCCACGCTGTATTTTTTTGCGGACCTCTTCATGGGTTAATCCCTTTAATTCATTCATTTCCATAAAAACATCATATCATTTTTTTAAGAAAAAGACTAGGTGCAGTCGGTTTGTTGAGTCATCAAGTTTTTGAAAAGATTTGCGGGGAAGAGAAGGATAAGGTATAATGGATAAACAAGAGAAATATCAAAGGAGACAGCATGTTTTATACCTATTTACGTGGCTTAGTGACCTTTATTTTATGGGTTCTGAATGGAAATGCTCATTACCATCATAAGGAACTGATTCCGAGTCAAGAGGAAAATTACATTCTCGTAGCTCCTCATCGAACTTGGTGGGATCCTGTCTACATGGCCTTTGCGACCAAGCCCAAGCAATTTGTCTTTATGGCTAAGAAGGAACTCTTTACCAATCGGATTTTTGGCTGGTGGATTCGCATGTGCGGGGCTTTCCCAATTGACCGTGAAAATCCAGGTGCGGCAGCGATTAAATATCCAGTGAATATGCTCAAGAAAAGCAAACGTTCCTTGATTATGTTTCCAAGTGGAAGCCGCCATTCTCAGGATGTTAAGGGTGGTGTTGCTGTGATTGCTAAGATGGCTAAGGTGCGCATTATGCCTGTCACTTACACGGGTCCAATGACCCTGAAAGGCTTAGCCACTTGTGAACGGGTTGATATGAACTTTGGGCATCCCATTGATATTTCTGATATCGCAAAGATGAATGATGAGGGCGTGGAAGAAGTTGCAAGACGTATCCAGGCTGAGTTTGATCGCTTAGATGCGGAATCTCAGGCACTCCGCAATGATCGTAAACCTTTTATCCTCATCCGTTTGTTGAAGTTTTTACTGTTGCCATTTGTCTTGGTGGTCTCTCTACTGACCCTCTTATTTAGTTATATCGCAAGTTTCGTTTGGGACCCAGATAGGCATCGGAAAGACTAATCAGCTCTCTAGATAAAAAGAAAGTCAAAAATCATGTGATTTTTGACTTTCTTTTTTATTTCTTCAATTTTTTACGAATAATAAAAATAAAAGGGGTATTTATGGAGACGTGGATTGAGAAGATCAAGGAATATAAACTGTTTTTAGGTTTGGCTGCTGTGGGGCTAGTGATGGGAGGAGTATTTCTCTTTTGGCCTAAGCAACCCCCACAAGCACCGGAAACTGTCATTTCACAGTTAGAAATGGTGGATCAGGAGACGTCTCCTAAGGAAGACACAAGCCTCTCTTCTAGCTCTCAACAGAGGAGTGAGGAAAAGATGGAGCCCACTCAAGAGAGAATCATTGTGGATGTGAAGGGTGCTGTTAGACAGGCAGGGGTCTACGAACTTCCAGTGGGGAGTCGGGTCTATGACGCTGTCCAAAAAGCAGGAGGGATGACAGATGAAGCTAATAGCCAATCCGTCAACTTAGCGCAAAAATTGGAGGATGAGTCCATCGTCTATGTTGCTAAGAATGGAGAGGAGGTATCTCCTGTTGCATCCGCATCTGCATCTGCTGGGACGACCGGTGGCGAAAAGCAGTCAAAAGATGGAAAGGTCAATCTCAATACGGCAACAGAAGCAGAACTACAGACGATTTCTGGGATAGGTCAAAAGCGAGCCCAAGATATCATTGCTTATCGAGAGGAAAAAGGCAAATTTCAGTCTGTTGATGAACTGAAAAATGTTTCTGGGATTGGCCAAAAGACGATAGAAAAGTTAAAAGAGCATGTTACAGTGGATTAGAAGTCTCCATATTCATTTATTTCATCTCACCCTGCCAGTCTTATCTCTCTATTATTGGATGTACACGGGACACTGGCTCGCTCTAATCTTCCTTCTGGCTTTCCTCATCTTGTTTAGGAGACGCTACGGGGACAAACGATTTTTGTGCCTCATAGGGTTTCTTTCCCTCTTTGCCCTTTGTTTTGCTTTCCGGATCGAACAAGGAAGACGAGAGTCAAGCGATCATAGGGTCCCAAGGGTTATTCAGCTTTTACCGGATACCATCAAGGTGAATGGAGATGCTTTATCTTTTCGTGCGAAGTCGGGTGACCGTACTTTTCAGGTTTTCTACCAGCTTCAGTCAGAGGAAGAACAAGCTTATTTTAAACACCTGGATCATGGGCTAGAATTACGGATCAAAGGGGAATTAGAAACACCGACCAAACAGCGTAATTTTATGGGCTTTGATTACCAGGCTTATCTGAAGACACAAGGGATCTATCATCTTTTGAAAATTAGCCACATCCTTGAAAAGAAAGTAGCTGAGCCTAGCGATGTGATAGGAATTCTTTCTAGTTGGAGGCGGAAGGCCCTTGTATGGGTCCATCAGCATTTCCCCCAGCCCATGAGTCACTACATGACGGGCTTGCTTTTTGGTTTTTTAGATGTGGAGTTTGAAGAAATGAGCCAGCTGTATTCGAACTTGGGAATTATCCATCTGTTTGCCTTGTCGGGCATGCAGGTTGCCTTCTTCTTAGATGCCTTTCGACGCTTCTTTCTCCGCTTGGGATTGGAGCAGGAAAAGGTTGCCTATCTGCTCTATCCGTTTTCACTTCTTTATGCTGGGATGACAGGTTTTTCGGTTTCGGTCGTTCGAAGCCTCTTACAGAAACTCCTAGCCCAGGCTGGGCTCAAAGGAATGGAAAATATGGGAATCACTCTTCTTTTATTGATTGTTCTCCTACCTTCCTCCTTATTAACTGCTGGAGGTCTCTTATCCTGCGCCTATGCCTTTATATTGACGCTCACCTCTTCCGAAGAGGAGAAGTCGGGAATCCGAAAAGTCGTCAAGGAAAGTCTAGTGTTAACACTAGGGGTTCTTCCTTTTCTCATTTTTTTCTTTGGAGAATACCAACCCTGGTCCCTTCCTCTAACCTTTATTTTTTCTCTCTTATTTGACCTTCTGTTGTTGCCAGGACTGAGTGTTGTCTTTCTCCTTTCTTTTCTTTATCCCTTGACCTTCTGGAATCCTTTCTTCGTCTGGATGGAAAAAAGTATGGAGTATTTAGCGAGCTTCACTAGTCAATCCTTGGTTTTCGGGCAGCCAAGCATTTATTATTTTATCTTGCTCTTGTGCTTGCTGGCTTGTCTCTATGAGATGCGAAAGGTTAAGAAATGGAGATACCTATTTTTACTCTTAGTATGCTCTGTATTCGCCCTTGTGAAGCATCCTTTAGAAAATGAGATTACCATCATTGATATTGGTCAAGGTGATAGTATTTTGCTACGTGATTGGCGAGGGAAAACCATCTTAATTGATACAGGAGGAAAAGTGGACTTTGGCCAAAAGGAGGAATGGAAGAAGCGAAGGTCTACTAGCAATGCAGAACGGACCCTGCTCCCCTATCTCAAGAGCAGGGGGATTGACCAGATTGATCATATGATTCTCACGCATACTGACACAGATCATATGGGAGATTTGGAAGTGCTTGCGGCTAAGGTTAGGATAAAGGAAATAAATATTTCTAAGGGAAGCTTAAAGAAAGACTCTTTTGTCCGCTTGCTCAAACGGTTGAACTTACCGGTAAAAACGCTAGAGGTTGGAAATCGGTTATCAATCTTTGATGGGAGTGCAGAAGTCCTCTATCCGGTAGAAGTAGGAGATGGGAGTAATAATGATTCCATTGTTCTCTATGGACGCTTTTATGGGTGGTCCTTCCTTTTTACAGGAGATTTAGAAGAAGAAGGGGAAAAGACCTTGTTAGCCCGTTATCCTCAACTGCGCGTGGATGTCCTAAAAGCAGGCCACCATGGTTCCAAGGGTTCTTCTCACCCTGCCTTCTTAGAGAAAATCCAAGCAAAAATTGCCTTGATATCTGCGGGCGAAAAAAATCGTTACCAGCATCCTCACCAGGAAACCTTGGAGCGCTTCAAAGAGTTGCAGATGACTGTTTTTCGTACAGATCAGCAAGGAGCGATTCGTTTTAGAGGGTGGAATCAGTGGAAGATTGAAACCGTTCGATAGGAGCTGTTTGATTTCTAGCTTGAAAATTGCTATGATAAAGTCAAGGAAATGAGGTTACAAGTATGAAATCATTACAGTTATTTTGGACGCAATATGCTGATTTTTCTAGAAGATCAGATAGAAAAGAATTTTGGATCAGCCAAGTCTGGCATTTATTGTTTACAAGTCCTTTTTGGATTTACCAATTGGTCTTATTCTTTTCAAATTCGAAATCAGAGGAAGAGGTGATTCCCTTGACCGGGATGGACGTTTCAACTTGGTTCAGCATCTTTTTTCTCCTCTATCTCTATCTTATTTTTGTTCCCCAGCAAGCAGTAGTCGTTCGACGATTGAGAGATGCGGGTTTTCATTGGTCGTTGATTTTCCTATTTCTAGGCCCTATCTTGCTCTACCTTTTATCTCCTATCTCCATTTTTCTAGTCTTAGCTCTTGCGGGTTTGCTTTGTTTGGCATGTCTCTTGCTCCTTCCAAGTGCTAGGCTTGCGCAACAGGACCAAAATGCTTCTCAAGAATTTGATTCAGTGGGTCCCGAGGTCTCTTCGCCAAGTGTGCCATCCCATTTGATGGATCCCAACAGTTTTTCAGCTATTCCCCAGATTGTTTCGGCTCCACCAACTCCACTAGAGAAAGCACCGCTTGAAAAGAAAATGGAATCGGAACAGACCCAGCATCAGTTTAGAGAGTGGAATGAGGTACCTTCAGAACATGCAGGCTTTACAAACAATTAAAAAGATCAGTGCTGAGAACCTTCCTCCTATCCTAGTTTTATCAGGAGATGACATCGGTCAGTTTGAGTGGATGAAAGAGCAACTTTTAAAGAAAGTAGGCTACGATTCATCTGATTTGAACTACTCCTATTTTGACATGAAGGAAACAGCATATGCAGAAGTTGAGCTTGACTTGGTCAGCCTTCCTTTTTTTGCGGATGAAAAAATAGTGATTTTGGATCATTTTGTCGATGTGACGACCGCAAAAAAAAGATACCTGTCAGATGATGAATTGCAGTCCTTTGAAGATTACTTAGCGGCACCTTTAGAAACGACTCGCTTAATTGTTATTGCGGAAGGAAAACTGGATAGCAAGCGAAGAATTGTCAAGCTCTTAAAACGGGATGCCCAGTTGCTGGAGGCGAGTGAATTAAAAGAGCAGGAGTTGCGTGCCCATTTCACGGAAGAGATCAAGTCTCTAGGGCTATCGATTGATTCACAAGCCTTCGACCAACTTTTGATCAAATCTGGCTTTGATTTTAGTGAGATTCAGAAAAACTTGGAGTTTCTTAAAACCTACAAGGGAGCTTCAAGCATCACTATCACAGATATAGAAGATGCTATTCCAAAGACACTCCAGGATAATCTGTTTGATCTGATACAGATGATCCTAAAGAAACAAATTGATTCCGCCCGTAGTTTGGTTAAGGACCTTCGGTTACAAGGAGAGGATGAAATCAAGCTTCTGGCCATCTTGTTGAGTCAGTTCCGCATCTTCACACAGGTTAAGCTATTGAAGCAAGAGGGACGGACAGAATCCCAAATCGTTTCAGACCTATCAGAGCTGACCGGTCGAAAAGTAAACCCCTACCAAGTCAAATTTGCCCTAAGGGATAGTAGAGGGATATCTCTATCTTATTTGGAGCAGGCGATTTGTCTTTTGATTGATACCGACTTCCAAATGAAATCGGGAACCTATGAGAAAGATTATCTATTTGATTTGGCTGTACTAAAGCTGGCCAACCCATCTGTGTAAGCAGAATAGTTGAATAAATTAGATGATTGCGTTATCATTTTTATATACATAAAGAAATAGAGGTATTTTCCATGGCAATTATTTTACCAGATCTTCCGTACGCATACGATGCATTGGAACCATACATTGATGTTGAAACCATGCACTTGCACCATGATAAACACCATCAAACTTACGTAAACAATGCAAATGCAGCTCTTGAAAAACACCCTGAAATTGGTGAAGACCTTGAAGCTTTGTTGGCAGATGTAGAATCTATCCCAGCTGATATCCGCCAAGCGCTTATCAACAACGGTGGTGGACACTTGAACCACGCTCTTTTCTGGGAATTGATGACTCCTGAAAAGACAGCTCCTTCAGCAGAACTTGCAGCAGCAATCGACGAGGCCTTCGGTTCATTCGAAGAATTCCAAGCAGCTTTCACTGCAGCAGCAACTACTCGTTTCGGTTCTGGATGGGCATGGTTAGTTGTGAACAAAGAAGGGAAGCTTGAAGTGACTTCAACAGCTAACCAAGACACACCAATCTCAGAAGGGAAGAAACCAATCTTGGGCTTGGACGTTTGGGAACATGCCTACTACGTGAAATACCGCAACGTTCGTCCTGACTATATCAAAGCTTTCTTCTCAGTGATTAACTGGAACAAAGTAGACGAGCTTTACGCAGCAGCTAAATAAGCTTTCATAATAAAAAAAGTTTGAATCAAGAGGTCCCTTAAAGGATCCCCTCGATTCAGGCTTTTTATTTTTCGAATTGGCCAACATAGTCTCAAATGAATCCCCCATTTTAGGAGGGATATTTCTTGCGTTTATACCTGAAAATGATACACTAGAAGAGTATGTGAAAGTGAGGAGAAAGGCTTCCTACATAAGAAAGAAGCCGTGTCACTTTTTCTGAAAAAAACTGTACCTCAACAAAAGGGAGAATAAAAATGACAAGTATTACGATTACAAAAGGAGCAGTGGATACGCCACTTTATCTAAAAATGCTCAACCGCCACGGGTTAATTGCAGGGGCTACTGGTACAGGGAAAACCGTGACCCTAAAAGTCATAACTGAAAAATTAAGTCAGCAAGGGATTCCGGTGTTTCTAGCAGATATCAAGGGAGATCTTTCAGGTCTTGCTAAAGCAGGACAATGGACACCAAAGATGGAAGAGCGCTATAAACTACTTGGTATTACAGATCCTTTTGAACCTCAAGCTTTTCCAGTTCGCTTATGGGATGTCTTTGGTCAAGCAGGTCATCCGGTCCGTGCAACGATTGAAGGAATGGGCTCTCTTTTGCTAGCTCGCTTATTGGACCTCAACGAAACACAAACAGGGATTTTGGCTATCGTCTTTAAATTAGCCAAAGAAAAAAATTGGCCTTTGATTGATCTGAAGGATTTACAGAGTCTTTTGAAGGAAGTCT
Source organism: Streptococcus sp. DFI.7.26 (assembly GCF_022240605.1). Classification (NCBI taxonomy): domain Bacteria; kingdom Bacillati; phylum Bacillota; class Bacilli; order Lactobacillales; family Streptococcaceae; genus Streptococcus; species Streptococcus sp. DFI.7.26. The sequence goes on from NZ_JAKOGN010000001.1 coordinate 138,614, forward strand.
ATGACCATGCCTCAGATTATTCAGCTCAATACGGCAATATCAGTAAACAATCAGTAGGGGCTATTCAACGAAGCTTGTTAGTGCTAGAGCAAGAGGGAGCAGATCAATTCTTCGGAGAGCCAGCCTTGGATCTTCAAGATTTTATGCAATTGGATAGCAGTGGACGAGGCTACATCAACATTCTATCAGCGACTCGTCTCTTCAACTCCCCTAAGCTCTATTCAACCTTCCTGATCTGGATGTTGTCTCGTCTGTTCGAAACCTTGCCAGAAGTTGGAGATCTAGAAAAACCGAAATTTGTCTTCTTCTTTGATGAAGCCCACCTCTTGTTTAATGATGCGAGCAAGCTCTTCCTTGAAAAAGTTGAGCAAGTCGTTCGCCTCATCCGGTCTAAAGGAGTGGGGATCTACTTTATTACACAGAATCCTCAAGATCTTCCTGAATCTGTATTGGCCCAGCTTGGGAATCGTGTCCAACATGCCTTGCGTGCCTATACGCCAAAAGAAATGAAAGCTATCAAAGTTGCTGCTCAAAGTTTCCGACCAAACCCAGAGTTTGATACGGAAACTGTCTTGACGGAGTTGGGAACAGGGGAAGCTCTAGTTTCCTTCCTAAATGAAAAGGGGCAACCAAGTGTGGTGGAACGTTCTTATATTTTGTCTCCACAATCGAGTTTTGATTTGTTAAACGAGAGTGAACAGTTGGCCTTGATTACCAGCTCTCCTTTCCATCAAAAATATGCTGTTCGAGTAGACAATGAATCAGCTTATGAAAAATTGACTGAAAAATCTGCTAGAGAAGAGAAGGAAAAGGAGCAGGAAGCGGAAGAAAAGACAAGAGTTGCAGAAGAGAAGGCTAGCCAAAAACGGAGTCCGGGCCGTCCACGGAAATCTAGTATAGAAAAGGCCAAAGATTCCTTTATCAGTTCCTTGTTCCGTACCATTGCGCGTGAAGTTGCTAAATTGATTATGGGATCCTTTAAGCGCAAATAAGACAGTAAAAGGGGGACAGATTCATAGGAACAGAAGGAAGGATTGAGTCGGGATTGTTAAAAAAGTTTCTTCCAGAAGAAATCGTTTTCTGATCCAGAAATACCTTGTTATTTTAAAGAGAATCTTTTATAATTAACTTCATATGAAAAAAATATTTAATGTTCGATCGATCATGATTGTATTAGGAATTTTACTATGTATAGGAGGAGTTGGAGCGTTAACTTACCTTCATCTTCATCAGGCTCCAGCTTCGCCTCTTGCTCAAGAGGGAACGACGGCTCAACCAGCTGAGTCCAAGGAAGAGAAGCAGCCTCCCCAACCTCCTCGTGTCAAAACTCCTGAGGAGAAACAAGTCGTCATGGATCAAGATCGTGAAGCCATGGAAAATTTGGGTCTTGTCTATGATTATGCCAATAAAGGCTTGGTAGAAGTTGTACAAGACTATATGGCAGAGTATGGTATTGATCCTTCCCAAATTACCTTTACCTATAAAAATCCTGCGACAGGTCAACAATTTTCTATGAATGAGTTACAGCCAATGACAGCGGGAAGTACTTATAAACTGCCCCTAAATATGTTAGTCGTGGATGAAGTCGATGCAGGGAAGTTAAATTTAAAGGATGAATTTGATATTACCAATACTTACTACGAGTACCTTGGAGAGCATGATAATTATGTAGCTGCCTTTGGTGGAGCTATGACGATTCCAGATATGCAACGTTATTCTCTTGTCTATTCAGAAAATACGCCGGCATATGCCTTGGCCGACCGCTTTGGTGGCATGGACAATGTCTATGAGAAGTATAAAAAATATGGAAAATCCCGTGCAGAAATAAAAACCATTAGTCCTGAAAACAAAACGACATCTGATTACTATATTCAAGTCTTGGACTATCTTTGGAACCACAAAGAAAAGTATGCGACCTTGCTAGAATTAATCGGAGAGTCCTTTCCAAATGAATACTACAAACGGTATTTACCAGATTTAGTCATTCAGCAAAAACCTGGTTATGTAGCGGAAGCATTGAATGTCGAAGCTATTGTTTACGAACAAACTCCTTATCTTATCTCGATTTTTACAGCTGGTCTAGGGGGGACAACCCCAGAAAGTACAGAGATCAGTGGTTACGGTCTTCATTTACTTGGTCAACTCTGCTATGTGATCAATGAATGGCACCGTGTAAATGTCAATTAAGGAATTAGAACCTTTCCCAAGATAGTTTTGGGAAGGTTTTTTCTATGCAAAAATATGGTTTAATGGTTAAAATCTTGGTGACATTCTTTGAGGTCAGTGAATAAATATGATATAATAACTAAAGAACCCAAAGAAAGAATAAAAATGATTACAAAAGAAGATTATCAGTTGATTCGATCCCATCCAGCTTTCTCTGAAATTCCAGTTGATAAATTTGATAAATTAGCTGTAGAAATCCATTATAGAGAAATTCCAAAGGGACAAATCCTATTTTTTGCTGGTGATAAACGCGATCGTATCTTTTTAGTGGTGGAAGGCTATGTCCGTATTGAGGAGTTTGATTCTTCAGACACCTTCTCGTATATGGATTACATCAAAGAAGGAGCTGTCTTCCCATACGGTGGTATGTTTTCGGATTCAACTTATCACTATACAGCTACATCCATGACAACGGTAAAATATTTCAATATCCCTGTTCAGCTTTATGAAGAAATTGTTCAGTCCAGTATGGAACAAGTTCTCTTTATAACGAGAAAACTTTCAAAAATTCTGGAATTCCAAGAGTTGCGGCTTCGTAATGTGGTCGCAGCTAGTGCCAGTGATCGTGTGATCCAATCCCTAGCTCTACTCTGTAAGGATTATCAAAAGTTCGGTCCAACCATTCCTTTTCCGATGAGTATGAAAGAGTTGGCCAGATTAGCTGCGACGACTAGAGAAACCGTCAATCAAGTGTTAAAGAAGCTCCTAGAAGAGGAGAGAATCGAGTACAAGCATAAGAAATTAACCTTTCTCGATCTTCCATTCTTTTTAGATAGTTTTGAAGAAGCCTAGTAGGGCTTCTTTTGCTTTCTGTCAAAAACGTTAAAAAGTTTTTAAAATCAAACAAAAAAATAATTACTCACAAAAAGAATATATTTAGTAGAATACCCAAAGAAAGCGGTTCATAATTCATAAAACAAGGGTAATATTTAAAAAAGTGTCAGATTCTTGGCGTTCGTAATGGAAGATTGGCTGTGAAAGCGGTACCAATTGGTGATAAAATAAAACTTGTAAACGGGATTAGCTAAGCTAAACCGCAAGAAAAAGGAGGACTATAGATGTCTACACACCCAATTCATGTTTTCTCAGAAATTGGAAAACTGAAAAAAGTTTGTTTGCACCGTCCAGGTAAAGAGTTGGAAAACTTGATGCCTGACTATCTTGAACGTCTTCTTTTTGATGATATTCCTTTCTTGGAAGATGCTCAAAAAGAACACGACGCATTTGCTGAAGCACTTCGTAACGAAGGTATCGAAGTACTTTATCTTGAACAGTTAGCTGCTGAGTCATTGACTTCTCCAGAAATTCGCGATCAGTTCATCGAAGAATACCTTGAAGAAGCGAACATTCGTGGACGCCAAACAAAAATTGCGATCCGTGAATTGCTTCACAGCATTGAAGACAACCAAGAATTGGTTGAAAAAACAATGGCAGGGGTTCAAAAAGCTGAACTTCCAGAAATTCCTGAAGAAGCAAAAGGATTGACAGACCTTGTTGAATCTGACTATCCATTTGCTATCGACCCAATGCCAAACTTGTACTTCACACGTGACCCATTTGCGACAATTGGTAATGCAGTATCACTGAACCACATGTACGCAGATACACGTAACCGTGAAACTTTGTATGGTAAATACATCTTCAAATACCACCCAGTTTACGGTGGAAAAGTTGAACTTGTCTACAACCGTGAAGAAGATACTCGTATCGAAGGTGGAGATGAGTTGGTACTTTCTAAAGATGTATTGGCAGTTGGTATCTCACAACGTACTGATGCTGCATCAATCGAAAAATTGTTGGTAAACATCTTCAAGAAGAACGTTGGCTTCAAGAAAGTATTGGCCTTCGAATTTGCTAACAACCGTAAATTCATGCACTTGGATACAGTATTCACAATGGTGGACTACGATAAATTCACAATCCACCCAGAAATCCAAGGGAACCTTCGCGTCTTCTCTGTAACTTATGAAAACGAACAATTGAAGATCGTTGAAGAAAAAGGTGATTTGGCTGAATTGCTTGCTGAAAACCTTGGTGTTGAAAAAGTTACATTGATTCCATGTGGAGATGGCAACGTCGTTGCTGCTGCGCGTGAACAATGGAACGACGGATCAAATACTCTTACAATCGCACCAGGTGTGGTAGTAGTATACGACCGTAACACTGTTACCAACAAGAAATTAGAAGAATACGGACTTCGTTTGATCAAGATCCGCGGAAGTGAATTGGTTCGCGGTCGTGGTGGACCTCGTTGTATGTCAATGCCATTCGAACGTGAAGAAATCTAATCATCCTTCTACAGGTTAGACGGGCTCAGTGTCTAAACTGAGCCCTCTAAACTGATAGACAGGATCTTATCATGCATAATTAAAGGAGATAATTAATGACAACTTCAGTATTCCAAGGACGTAGCTTTTTAGCAGAAAAAGACTTTACACGTGCAGAATTAGAATACCTTATCGGACTTTCAGCTCATTTGAAAGACCTTAAAAAACGCAACATTGACCACCGCTACCTAGCTGGTAAAAACATTGCGCTTTTGTTTGAAAAAACTTCAACTCGTACTCGTGCAGCCTTCACTACTGCAGCTATCGACCTTGGTGCTCACCCAGAATACCTTGGTGCAAACGACATCCAACTTGGTAAAAAAGAATCTACAGAAGATACTGCTAAAGTTCTTGGACGTATGTTTGATGGTATTGAATTCCGTGGTTTCAGCCAACGCATGGTTGAAGAATTGGCTGAATTCTCAGGTGTTCCAGTATGGAATGGTTTGACTGACGAATGGCACCCAACTCAAATGCTTGCTGACTACTTGACTGTTCAAGAAAACTTTGGACGTTTGGAAGGTTTGACACTTGTATACTGTGGTGACGGACGTAACAACGTTGCAAACAGCCTTCTTGTAACAGGTGCTATCCTTGGTGTGAACGTACACATCTTCTCACCAAAAGAACTCTTCCCAGAACAAGAAATTGTTGAATTGGCAGAAGGATTCGCAAAAGAAAGTGGTGCTCATATCTTGATTACTGAAGATGCTGACGAAGCTGTGAAAGGTGCAGATGTACTTTACACTGACGTTTGGGTATCTATGGGTGAAGAAGACAAATTTGCAGAACGCGTTGCCCTTTTGAAACCTTACCAAGTAAACATGGAATTGGTTAAGAAAGCTGATAACGAAGACTTGATCTTCTTGCACTGCTTGCCAGCTTTCCACGACACAAACACTGTTTATGGTAAAGATGTTGCTGAAAAATTCGGCGTAGAAGAAATGGAAGTTACTGACGAAGTGTTCCGTAGCAAATATGCTCGCCACTTTGACCAAGCTGAAAACCGTATGCACACAATCAAAGCGGTGATGGCAGCTACTCTTGGTAACTTGTACATTCCAAAAGTTTAAGACTTTATAACCGTATACCAACAGCTATAGGGGCTGGACTGCTAGCTTTAGTCCTGCCCCTATTTTTTATAGAAAGGGAAAACCTATGTCAAGAAAAATCGTCGTTGCTTTGGGAGGAAATGCTATTCTCTCATCTGATCCTTCTGCAAAAGCTCAACAAGAAGCACTTGTAGAAACAGCAAAACACTTAGTAAAATTAATCAAAAATGGGGATGACTTGATCATCACTCACGGAAATGGTCCTCAAGTAGGAAACCTTTTGCTCCAACATTTGGCAGCAGATTCTGAAAAGAACCCAGCTTTTCCATTGGATTCATTAGTTGCTATGACCGAAGGAAGCATTGGTTTCTGGCTTCAAAACGCTCTTCAAAATGCTCTTCTTGAAGAAGGCATCGAAAAAGATGTGGCTTCAGTTGTGACACAAGTCGTTGTTGATAAGAACGACCCAGCTTTTGTTAACCTCAGCAAACCAATCGGTCCATTCTACTCAGAAGAAGAAGCAAAAGCAGAAGCTGAAAAATCAGGAGCAACTTTCAAAGAAGATGCTGGTCGTGGCTGGCGTAAAGTTGTTGCTTCACCAAAACCAGTGGATATCAAAGAAATCAATACCATCCGTACCTTGTTGAACGACGGACAAGTCGTTGTCGCTGCTGGTGGTGGCGGTATCCCAGTTGTGAAAGAAGCAAATGGTAGCTTGACTGGTGTTGAAGCCGTTATCGATAAAGACTTTGCATCCCAACGTTTGGCTGAATTGGTAGAAGCAGACCTCTTCATCGTTTTGACAGGAGTGGACTATGTCTTTGTGAACTACAACAAACCAGACCAAGAAAAATTGGAACATGTCAATGTCGCTCAATTGGAAGAGTACATCAAACAAGACCAATTTGCACCGGGAAGCATGCTTCCTAAAGTAGAAGCTGCGATCGCCTTTGTAAATGGTCGTCCAGAAGGAAAAGCAGTCATCACTTCACTTGAAAACCTTGGCGCTTTGATTGAGTCTGAAAGTGGAACAATTATCGTTAAAGACTAATTCATGTACATGAGGAGGGGAGTAGATCTTATTTTTACAGGATTTTGTACAAAGATTCTCCCCTTGTTTTTTCTAAAAAAGATTAGGAAAAACTAGTTTTTTAATCTTAAATATGATAAAATGAACATATAGTTAAGCGCTTTCTAAAAGATAAACCTTTTGAAAGAGTCACTCAAACTTTGTTGCGTTAGGAGGATAAGCAAATGAGTGAAAAAGCGAAAAAAGGGTTTAAGATGCCTTCATCTTATACCGTATTGTTAATCATCATTGCCATTATGGCAGTGTTAACTTGGATTATTCCAGCTGGTCAATACAAAGTTGACGATGGTGGTGCCATCATCGCAGGTAGTTATGAAGCTGTGAAACAAAATCCTCAAGGGATTTGGGACGTCTTGATGGCCCCAATCAATGCCATGCTTGGTAAAGCACCAACCAGTGCAGCCATTGACGTAGCCTTCTTTATCTTGATGGTCGGTGGTTTCCTTGGTGTTGTGAACGAAACAGGTACCCTTGATGTAGGGATTGCTTCTATCGTTCGTAAATACAAAGGCCGCGAAAAAATGTTGATCTTGATCTTAATGCCATTGTTTGCCCTTGGTGGGACAACTTATGGTATGGGTGAGGAAACCATGGCCTTCTATCCACTTCTTGTACCTGTTATGATGTCTGTTGGTTTTGACAGCTTGACAGGGGTAGCCATTATCTTGCTTGGTTCACAGATTGGATGTTTAGCATCTACCTTGAACCCATTTGCGACAGTTATCGCATCTGATACTGCAGGTATCTCAAGTGCTTCAGGTCTCTTGCTTCGTTTAATCTTCTGGATTGTCATGACAGCCCTTAGCACCTACTATGTATACCGTTACGCTGATAAAATTCAAAAAGACCCAACCAAATCTCTCACCTATGCTACTCGTGAAGAAGATTTGAAACACTTCAACGTTGATAGTGGCGAAGAAATTCCTTCACAAATGAACAAGAAACAAAAACGTGTCTTGCTCGTCTTCATTTCAACATTCGTCATCATGGTTGCTGGATTTATCCCATTCAAAGATTTGGGTATTACATTCTTTGACAGCTTTAACGAGTCTCTCCATAAAGTTCCTTACCTTGGTCAATTGATCGGTAACACAGATGCTCTTGGTACTTGGTACTTCCCTCAAACAGCTATGCTCTTTGCCTTCATGGGAATCCTTGTTGGTATCATTTATGGCTTGAAAGAAGAACAAATCATTTCATCCTTCATGAATGGTGCAGCTGACCTCTTGAGTGTTGCTATTATCGTAGCAGTAGCACGTGGTATCCAAGTCATCATGAACGACGGTATGATCACTGCAACAATTCTTCACTGGGGTGAAGAAGGACTTAAAGGTCTTTCATCTCAATTGTTCATTGTCTTGACTTACATTTTCTACTTGCCAATGTCATTCTTGATTCCATCATCATCTGGTCTTGCCAGCGCGACAATGGGTATCATGGCACCTCTTGGTAAATTCGTCAATGTACCAGCTAGCTTGATTGTTACAGCTTACCAATCTGCATCTGGTGTCTTGAACTTGATCGCACCAACTTCAGGTATCGTAATGGGAGCTCTTGCTCTTGGACGTGTTGAATTGAGTGCATGGTGGAAATTCATGGGTAAATTGGTCGTAGCGATTGTAGTGATTACCATTGCCCTTCTTCTACTAGGAACTGTGGTTCCATTCTTACAATAGAATAAAGTAGGTGTTTCATGAAAAATAGAATAAAGGACGATGTAAAAGAGCAGTTTTTAACCTCTCTTCAAACCATCATTTCTTATCCTTCGGTTTTAAACGAAGGCGAAAATGGAACACCGTTTGGACAAGCTATCCAAGATGTCCTTGAGAAAACGTTAGAAATTGCTCAAGAAATGGGCTTTCAAACCTATCTAGATCCTGAAGGATACTATGGATATGCAGAGATCGGTCAGGGGGAAGAACTCCTGGCCGTTCTTTGTCACTTGGATGTTGTTCCAGCCGGTGATTTAGAAGATTGGCAAACGCCACCTTTTGAGGCGACTCTGAAAGATGGATGGTTGATTGGACGTGGAGTACAAGATGATAAGGGACCATCGCTTGCGGCGCTTTACGCAGTTAAGAGCCTGCTCGACCAAGGAGTCGTATTTACCAAACGGATCCGCTTTATATTTGGTACGGACGAAGAAACTCTCTGGCGCTGTATGAACCGCTACAATCAGATAGAAGAAAAAGCAGATCTTGGCTTTGCTCCAGATTCGTCCTTCCCATTAACCTATGCTGAAAAAGGCTTGCTTCAAGTGAAGCTCCATGGACCAGGCTGGGAGGATCGTCCCTTACAAGCTGGTCGTGCCCTCAATGTGGTGCCAGATAAGGCAACTTATAAGGGGCAACGCTTAGAGGAACTCTTACCAGTTATCGAGCAAAGTGGTGTGAAGTATACAGAAGAAGCAGGAGCAGTAACCGTTCTAGGTCTGTCTAAACACTCCAAGGATGCGGCTGAGGGTGTCAATGCCATTGTAGGCTTAGCTGAAAGTCTTTCCTTGATCCAGCCTCATCCAGCCCTTCTCTTTATCGCAGATGCCGTTGGGGAAGAAGCGACAGGAGCAGCTCTCTTTGGTGAAATCAATGATGAACCAAGTGGTGCTCTTTCCTTCAATATTGCAACTCTCTCCATTGATGAACAGCAATCTGAAATCGGGATTGATATTCGGATCCCAGTCTTAGCGGATAAGGAGGCCTTGGTAAAACGTTTAAGTGAGGTGGCAGCTAGCTATCAACTTCAGTATGAAGAGTTTGATTATGTAGCTCCACTATACGTTCCATTAGACAGTCCATTGGTGAGTACTCTGATGGCGGTCTACCAAGAAGAAACGGGGGATCAGACCCCAGCTATGTCCTCAGGGGGAGCGACCTTTGCGCGAACCATGGAAAATTGTGTGGCTTATGGGGCCCTCTTCCCTGACGCTCTCCAAACAGAGCACCAGGCGAATGAACGAGCTAAACTGGATGATTTATATCGTGCAATGGAAATATATGCAGAGACCATTCGACGATTAGCAGCCAAGGAAGCTTAATATAGATTAGAAAAAAGAGGCTGGGACAAAAGTCCTAGCCTCTCAATTATTTTTGGATTGTCGAGAAAGACGCAGTGGTTGAGTGGGCTCTACTACGCTGATTTCATCAGCTTTTACAGCCCTACTCAACTGTGCGGAGGTGGGACGACGAAATCGAATTCTAACGAATTACCGATTTCTGTCCCACTCTCTTTCTTTTATTTGCTAAAGAAGAAAGGAGGGGTGAATTCTTTCAATTTTTCAAAGCAGTCCAAGGCCCCCTGATTGTCTTCACAAATGATAAGGCAGACGTCATCTCCGCAGACGGTTGCAACAATTTGCGGCAATTCAAGGGCATCTAAGATGGCCCCGAAGGACTGGGCCAGACCAGGTAGAGTTTTGACGACTACTTGGTTTTGGACGGGACGAAGCATGACAAGGGCATCTTCCATATAAAAACGCAGTCGGTTTTCCCAACGAGATGGGGCAATGCTATTGATGGCATAGTAAGAGCTATCCCCTTCGTTAATTTTTACCAGATTCAAGGATTTGACATCTCTCGAGAGGGTGGACTGGGTCACGATGATGCCGTTGGCTTCCAGGCTGTCCTGCAATTCTTGTTGGGTTCGAATTTTCTTTTCTGAAATAATAGACCGGATCAGGCGGTGGCGACTTTCAATCTTATTCATAAGGGCTCTCCTTATTTGATAAACATAGCATCTCCAAAGCTAAAGAAACGGTAGCCTTGGTCGATAGCGTGCTGATAAGCATCCAGAGTGAGTTCTCGACCTGCGAAGGCAGAAACGAGCATGACTAAGGTTGATTTTGGTAAGTGGAAGTTGGTTGAAAAGGCGTCGACAACCTGCCACTGATAGCCTGGTTTGATAAAGATATTGGTCCAACCAGAGTCGGCTTGTAACTCTCCATTAAACTTGTTCCCAATTGTTTCTAAAGTTCGGATAGAAGTGGTCCCAACGGCAACGATGCGGTGTCCACTTGCTTTGACTTGTCGAAGGTTTTGGGCGGCTTCTTCAGAGAGTTGATAAAATTCAGAATGCATCTCATGTTGGTCTAGATTATCGACGGATACAGGACGGAAGGTTCCCAGTCCGACATGAAGGGTTAAATAAACCAAGTGAACCCCTTTGTCTTCGATCTTTTGTAAGAGCTCTGGTGTGAAATGGAGGCCAGCTGTAGGAGCTGCGGCAGATCCATTTTCTTTGGCATAGACCGTCTGGTAACGTTCCTGATCTTCTAATTTTTCATGGATGTAAGGTGGTAGGGGCATTTCTCCTAAACTTTCCAAGACTTCAAGGAAAATTCCTTGGTAAGAAAACTCTACGATACATCCTCCGTGTTCCAGCTTTTTGATTAGGGTCGCTTGAAGACGTCCATCGCCAAAGCTGACGACCCCTCCCTCTTTGAGACGTTTGGCAGGTTTAGCAAGAACCTCCCATTGATCGCCCTCAATATTTTTTAAGAGAAGAAGCTCCACATGCCCTCCTGTATCCGGTTTGACCCCATGGAGACGAGCTGGAAGGACACGGGTATTGTTCATAACCAAAGCATCCCCTGGTTCTAATTCATTGATAATGGCGTCAAAATGCTGGTCTTCCATCTGACCCGTTTGTCGATTGAGGATTAGTAGTTTTGAGGCATCGCGCTTCTCTAGTGGGGTTTGAGCAATTAACTCCTCGGGGAGGTGGAAATCAAAGTCATTCGTGTTCATGTTCTCTCCTTGTATCTAAATTCTTCTATTTCTTACATTTAACCTTCCCCATTATATCATGAAATAATAGTGAAACAAAGGAAATCACTAGCCGAATTTTAAAGGGATGAAGGTAAAAAATCCTTTTCTAACATCAAGAAAGCGCTTGACAAAAATTGGTCTATACCATATAATGAATATAAGAAATAAGCGGAGGATTTATCATGAAAGTTATTGAAGTAGCCAATCAAGTCGAAGGAGGGCAGGTTGCTTTTGACCTGCTAAAAGAAAAGTTAGAGCAGGGTGCCAAAACTCTGGGGCTTGCGACTGGAAGCAGTCCACTTGAATTTTATAAATTGATTCGGGAGAGTGACCTGGATTTCTCAGACATGGTCAGTGTCAACTTGGATGAGTATGTCGGCTTGACGGGAGAAGATCCTCAATCTTATCGTTACTTTATGCAGGAAAATTTATTCAATGCAAAGCCTTTTAAAGTTAGCTATCTTCCAAAAGGAAACGAAGATACTGCAGAAGAAGAAACAGCTCATTACAATGAAATTTTGGCCCAACATCCAGTAGATCTGCAAATTCTAGGGATCGGTCGCAACGGCCACATTGGTTTTAACGAACCAGGCACGCCATTTGACAGCCAAACGCATTTGGTCCATTTGGATCAATCAACGATTGAAGCCAACTCTCGCTTCTTTGAAAAAATTGAAGATGTTCCAACTCAAGCCATCTCCATGGGGATTGCGAACATTCTTGCTGCCAAGTCTATCATTCTCTTTGCCTATGGAGAATCAAAAGCAGAAGCTATTGCAGGAATGGTTAATGGTCCAAAAACAGAGAGTTTACCAGCAAGTGCCCTTCAAGGTCATCCAGATGTCGTGATTATTGCTGACCAAGCAGCCTTGAGCTTACTGTAACCAGTTGAAAAAGAGAGACCTATCTGAAATATCCTGAAAGATAGGTTTTTTTATAGAGTGAAGTATGGTACAATAAGATAAAATTCTATATTTGAGGAAAATATATTTTGAAAAAGAAGTTGCTCGTTTTAGGAATCGTTGTCCTATCTCTGTTTCGGCCTCTGTCAATCGTAGCGGATGAGCTAGTGGATATGGCGCAAAAAATGTATCCCAATGATCATGTGCAAGCCTATAATCGACCAAGGTCCTCTCTCGTCATCGATGCGAATACCGGGGATGTTTTGTGGAGAGACAATATTGATGAAGTGCGGGATCCAGCAAGTATGAGTAAGCTTATGACTCTGTATCTGCTCTTCGAAACCATGAAAGAGGGGAAGATTACCAAAGATACGGTTGTCACTGCAACGGCTGCGGATCAATCCATGTCAAAAATCTATGAGATTTCCAACAATAACATCGTTGCAGGAGTGGACTATACGGTCTCTGAATTGATTACCATGACGGCTGTTCCATCCTCCAATGTGGCTACGATTATGTTGGCTAATCTCCTTTCTAACCACGATGCGGATGCCTTTATTCAGCGGATGAACGAAAAGTCCAAGGAGTTGGGGATGACCAATACCATTTGGAACAATCCGAGTGGAGCGGCCATTTCAACCTTCCAAGGTTTATATACCAGCTATAACTATCCAAATGATGCGGCCAACCAGACAACTGCAAGAGATTTGGCGATTCTCGTCTATCATTTCGTGAAAGAATATCCTGAGATCCTCAGCTATACCAATCAGGCTAAGGTGACCGTGAAACAAGGAACTCCTTATGAGGAGACTTTTGATACCTATAACTATTCCTTGCCAGGAGCTAGATATGCTCTTGAAGGAGTAGATGGTCTGAAGACAGGTTCGAGTCCACGCGGTGCCTTCAACTATATCGCAACCGCTAAACGAGGAGAGCAACGAATTATCTCCGTAGTCATGGGAGTTGGTGATTGGTCTGACCAGGATGGCGAATACTATCGACATCCATTTGGCAATGCCTTGATCGAAAAAGCTTTTGCAGATTATCGTTATAAGAAGTTATTGGATAAGGGTGTTCAGACGATTGATGGAAAGACCTACACACTAGATCAACCTTTCTATGCTACGGTGAAAAAGGGAGAAGAGGATCCAAAACTCGTTGTCAAAGATGGACAGGTTGAGGCGGATTCAGGCTTGATGACCCTATCAGAAAAGATTTCTGATGGACTTCCAGTAAAAGAAGGAGCAGTGAATCAATCGGATACCCAAAGTACTACGGCTTCAACTACAGGGAAATCCTTCCATTTTCCTCTTGAAAGCCTGGTCATTCTGATTCCAATTTTCATTCTTGCTATGATTCTGTATTTAGAAAGAGCCCATCGCAAACAACGTGCGCGCAAGGCTCAGGATCGATACAAAGAATAAAGGATCAAAACTCAACTGAAATCCAGTTGGGTTTTGTCATTGCCTCTTATTTCTCAAATTGAAAGGTAACTTATGAAAGCATTTCGAAATTCTTATCCTGCTTATTTATTTTTATATAGTTTTTACTTCATGTCGACTGCTCTCTTTACGACTCTGATCTCTGTCTATCTTATAGGCCGGCAGTATTCAGCTAGTCAGGTCTCTAATTTGGTATCAACGGCTTTTTTCTTATCCATGCTTGCCCAGCCCTTATTTGGTTATATCAATGAACGATTTGGTATTGTTAAAATCACCACTTTGAGCTTAGGAGTCCTCATGGCAGGAGTGGCTGGCTTCATCTGGGCCCCTAACTACTTTTGGTTGACAATTTTTTATGGCTTAGTTTTGCTGTGTCTAAATGGGACGGCTCCCATGATGGAGGTTTTCGCTACCCAGAGTTCCTATGCTTTTGGAAAAATCCGCGTTTGGGGGACACTAGGGTATGCGGCTGGAGCGCAACTAGCTGGTTGGCTCTATGCTCATCTTAGCCCCCGGTCTGTATACTATTTTGTTTTGGTAACTATCCTTCTTAGTTTCCTCACTTTAGGAGCTATTCGTATCGATAAGACCAATCAGGTACAGAAAGAAGCTGTATCGATCCGTCCTTTGTTCCACAATGGTCCCTATCTCTTTTTCTTACTTTTGATGGGGCTTGTGTCGGGCGTGGGCAATATTGGCCATACCTATATTCCAGCTCTCTTGATGGATAGTGGGCTCCCTGTTCAGATAGCCTCTACGGTTGTGGCCATATCTGTCGTAGTCGAAGCTCCCCTCATCTTTTTCTCAGATCGTTTTATGGACCATTGGCCCATGCGCTTACTGATTTTGCTTCCTGTGGGGATTCTCTTGCTCCAGTATCTCATCTATGCTCTTCCAAGTCCTGTCTTCTTAAAAGTGCTGGTCACTCTGTTGGCCAAGCATACGACGGGGATGGTCTTGGTTATGGTCTCCTTGCGTTTTATCTCCCAACAAGTGGATAAGAAAGATCTAGTCTTAGCCATGGCTCTCGTGCAGGGAGTGCGCTATCTTGGTACCATTCTCTTGCAACCGCTAGCAGCTTTCTTTGTGGATCACGGAGGATTTTCAATGATGAGTTACTTCTTGGTGACTGTCCTGGTCCTCGTCCTTCTACTAAGTCTCTTTTTAAAGATGCCAAAAGGAAAATCTCCAGGTCTCTTTGGGAACACGAAGGAGTAAAAAGTTTAGGAAATAAAGTTTGTGAATAGAAGGACTTATGCTATAATGGAGAACGATGATGTTTATGAAAGAAATGAGAGAGAATGAAGTTTAAACGTGCCTTATTTGCGACACTTTCCCTTAGTTGCCTATGTTTCCCAATGCTAGCAAAGGCGGATGATATTTACCAACAAGAAGATATCATGTCAATCACAGAAAAATCAGGGACTTCGGTGGATGAATTTTTCCGTCCCAAGGCTGATATTGTCGTTGATGCTCATACAGGAGCTATTCTTTATGGCGATAATATTGATGCTCCTCGTGACTCCGGTAGTATGGCCAAATTGATGTCCGTCTATGTTCTTCTGAGAGCTATTAAAGAAGGGCAGCTGGATTATGATACCATGATTACTGCGACAGATACGGATGTGATCATTTCTCAAAATCAGAAGTTGAGCAATAGTCCCATTGTTGCGGGGGCTCAATATAAGGTATCGACCCTCCTAAATATGATTTTTGTTCCTTCATCCAGTGCGGCTACCATCATGATTGCCAATAAGGTATCTGGAGGAGATCCAGATAAATTCTTGGATTTGATGAACCAGCGTGCTCAGGAAATTGGAATGACCAATACCAAGTGGAACAATCCTAATGGTGCCCCAACTGCAGTCCTAGATGGCTACTATAATCCGACCCGCTATGATCAAAATGCCATTAACCAAACAACCGCAAGAGATATGTCTATTTTGGCCTATCACATAGTTAACGAGTTCCCTGAAATCCTCAACTATACTAAAAATGCCAAGATAACCCTCTTCCAAGGGACAGATTATGAAGAAACCCATGAAAATTATAATTATTCCTTGGAAGGTGGAAGATATTCTCTAAAGGGAGCGGATGGCCTAAAAACTGGCTCTAGTCCGACAGCAGATTATAATTACACCTTGACGGTTAATCGCGGAAATCAGCGATTTGTTCAAGTCATTATGGGAGTCGGCAACTATGATGTGGAAATTGCAGAGAGCTTGCGACACGTCATTGGGAATGCCCTGATTGAAAGACTATATCAGGATTATGAGTACAAAGAGGTGTTGCCGGCGGGGGATCACACGATTCAGGGGCAAACCTATCACTTAGACAAACCCTTCTATGCTACAGTGAAAAGAGGGACCAATCCAGAGATCAGTGTTCAAAATGGCCAACTACAAATTGCCAATGGCTTGCAAACAGTATCTCCGTCCATTCAGCAAACGCAGGCTGTAAGCGCCGTAGAAGCGCCCTATCAGAAGACCACGAGTAGTCGTCAAAAAGGCTGGGATCCAATGTGGCTCTGTTGCTTCCTTCCTTTCATTTTTCTAAGAATTTTCTTTAACATAAGATATAAGAGAAAATAAAAAGATTTCCAAATAAATCGATAGACCGGAGATAGACTAATCTCTGGTCTTTTTTTTAAAAATCAGGGGACAGGTATGAATTGACGGCAATCTGGCTTGATGCTAGAATGGTAATGGAATGATAAAAAGGAGAAATTGAATGAAAAAAAGACTATTAACAATGGTTGCTTTAATGGGAGTGATTGGGCTAGTAGCCTGCTCAAATCAAGAAGGGACCTCGTCCAGTGAAAAGTCAGTTCAGGGAACAGCCCAGTCTTCTAGGTCCTCTCAGAGCAAGAAAGTGACCAGTTTGAAAGGATCCACAGAATCTCCTTTTGTTTTATATACAGATGAGGAACTTGAAAATGCCAGAACCGTTGGGGATTTTAAAGCTCTCTATGCTTTGATGATGGACCGAACAGTTACTCATTCGGAGGAAGCAGGAGCATCACTCACGGGCTCTGCAAAAGAGACCTATGAGACTTATCTGAAAAACTTGAAGGAGAAAATGGAAACCAGCAAGGCCCGTTTTAATGAATCCATGGATACGATAGGGCCTGAAGAAACCGATGTCCCGGAAGATGCTCGTGCAACCATTGTTGAAAAATTCGAAACAGCTCGAAAACAAGCTGAAGCATCTGAAAATGGGACCTCCCCATCAGCGGAAAGTCAAGATCCGGCATCAGACGAGAAAACGAGTGAGTCAAATCAATAAGCGGGGGACGTTATGAACATTCTCGTCTAAGATGAATGACCATTCGCTATACATGTCAGTAAGATCATATCTAAACAGAGGCTGGGACAAAAGTCCTAGCCTCTCAATTGTCTTTGGATTGTCGAGCAAGACGCAGTGGTTGAGTGGGCTCTACTACGCTGATTTCATCAGCTTTTACAGCCCTACTCAACTGTGCGGAGGTGGGACGACGAAATCGAATTCTAACGAATTACCGATTTCTATCCCACTCTCTTTTTTTCTTTCTCCTCTAATATAAGCGTCTTCGGTTACGAATTATATAAGTGGAGGTGATGACATGTTTATTGCGGCTGATGCAAAGCAACAGCGTTGGAATTGTTTGGAGAAGGTTCCGATGAAAAGAAATGGTCCCTTTGTCTGTCTCCTGTGTGGAAAGGAAGTCCGCTTAAAGAAAGGACGAGTGATGCGTCCTCATTTTGCTCACGTCAACCTAGAGGCTTGTCCCTTCCATCATGAAACGGAGAGTCCAGAACATTTGGAGTTAAAGTTGGAGCTTTATCGATGGGCCAAACAAAATACCCAAGCTGAAGTGGAAAGTACTTTGCAGGCTCTCCAACAGATTGCAGATGTTCTCCTTCCAGATCAAAAGATTGCCTTAGAAGTGCAATGTAGTTCCTTGTCTATGGAGCGTTTAAAAGAACGGAGCGATGCCTATCGCAAGCATGGTTATCAGGTCTATTGGTTGTTAGGGAAGAACTTATGGCTTAAGAAAAGTCTATCAGCTCTGCAAGAAGGTTTTGTCTATTTTAGCCAAAATAGGGGCTTTCATCTCTGGGAGTTGGACTTAGAACAGCAAGAAGTTCGACTCCACTATCTCATTCATCAAGACTTACGAGGGCGTCTTCATTATCGGACTCAACATTTTCCTTTTTATGGAAGGAATCTGTTAGAAGTTTTGCGGACCCCTTATGCCCAACAAGGCTTGCAACGAATGACGGTCCCTCTAGACCGACAGTTTAAGGACTATCTTCGTCAGCAGTTGTATTACCGGCATCCTAAGTGGATGGCCCTTCAGGAACAACTCTATCTGAAAGGAAAGCATCTACTGGACTTGGACTTGGAAGTCTTTTATCCCCTTTGTAGGCCACTGAAGTCTAGGAATTTTATCCAGATTAAGGGAGACTGGCAAAGCTATTACCAGAACTTTATGACCTATTATCTCCAAACCGGAATGAAAGCGACGCAGACTCTTTATTCGCCTCGTTTTTATCAGAACTGGAAAGCTTAAATTTCTGTCAATCAAATCCCACCAAATGCTAATATTATGTTAGAATAGAAGCATTGGAGGATTTTTGTAATGGTAAAACAACGAAATGAAATTGATGAAAAATACCAGTGGGATTTGTCGACCATTTTTGCGACAGACCAAGCTTGGGAGGAAGAAGCAACTGCTTTAGCTGCAGCCATTAAAGATGCTGCCCATTTTGCAGGTTCTCTATTGTCTTCTCCAGCCAACCTATTAGAAACCACAGAAGTTTATTTAGACTTGAGCCGTCGTTTGGAGAAGGTCTATGTCTACGCCCATATGAAGAATGACCAGGACACACGCGTAGCCAAATACCAAGAATTCCAATCAAAAGCGATGTCCCTTTACAGCCTTTTAGGGGAGACCTTTGCCTTCTACGAACCAGAATTTATGGAGATCACCGAAGAGCAATATGCTAACTTCTTGAAAGAAGCTCCTGCCTTAGAAGCTTATGCTCATTACTTTGATAAACTGCTAAAAACCAAAGAGCATGTCCTCTCTCAAAAAGAAGAAGAGTTGCTAGCAGGAGCAGGTGAAATCTTTGCTGCGGCAGGTGAAACCTTTGAGATTTTGGACAATGCCGATATCGTCTTTCCAATGGTGAAAGATGATCAAGGCCAAGAAGTGCAGTTGACCCATGGAAACTATATTTCTTTGGTAGAATCTAAGGATCGCCAAGTCCGTAAGGAAGCTTACCAGGCCTTGTATGGTGTCTACGAACAGTACCAACATACCTATGCTAAGACCCTTCAGACCAACGTCAAGGTTCACAATTACAATGCCAAGGTTCGCAAATTCTCAAGCGCGCGTGAGGCAGCTCTTTCTGCTAACTTTATCCCAGAGAGCGTCTACGATAGTCTGGTAGAAGCAGTGAATAAGCACTTGCCTTTGTTGCAACGCTACGTGAAACTCCGCTCAAAAATCTTGGGAATTGAAGATTTGAAGATGTATGATGTCTACACACCATTATCTTCTACCGATTACAAGTTCACCTATGAAGAAGCCCTTGCCAAGTCTGAACAAGCTTTGGCGGTGCTTGGTGATGACTACCTATCCCGCGTGAAGCGCGCCTTCACTGAGCGTTGGATCGATGTCCATGTCAACCAAGGAAAACGCTCAGGTGCCTATTCAGGTGGATCGTATGACACCAATGCCTTTATGTTGTTGAACTGGCAAGATACATTGGATAATCTTTTCACCTTGGTGCATGAGACGGGTCACAGTATGCACTCCAGCTATACCCGTGAAACCCAGCCTTATGTCTATGGGGATTATTCTATCTTCCTTGCTGAGATTGCATCTACAACCAATGAAAATATCTTGACTGAGCAACTGTTGTCAGAAGTAGAAGATGATGAGACCCGTTTTGCTATTCTCAACCACTTCTTGGATGGCTTCCGTGGAACAGTCTTCCGTCAAACCCAGTTTGCTGAGTTTGAACATGCGATTCACAAGGCCGACCAAGAAGGACAAGTCTTGACCAGCGAATTCTTGAATGAGCTGTATGCGGACTTGAATGAGAAATATTATGGTCTTTCAAAAGAAGACAATCCAGAAATCCAATACGAATGGGCTCGCATTCCTCATTTCTACTATAACTACTATGTTTTCCAATATTCGACTGGTTTTGCAGCAGCCTCTGCCTTGGCTGAGAAGATCGTTCATGGAACACAGGAAGATAAGGACAAATACCTAGAGTATTTGAAAGCTGGAAATTCGGATTATCCACTCAATGTGATCCGCAAGGCGGGTGTTGATATGGAAAAAGAAGACTACCTCCATGCAGCCTTTGAAGTCTTTGAACGTCGTCTCAATGAATTTGAGGCTCTCGTTGAAAAATTAGGATTGGCCTAAGATGGTTGAGTCTTACAGTAAGAATGCCAACCACAATATGCGCAGACCGGTTGTGAAGGAGGAAGTTGTCTCCTTCATGCGGAAGCGCCAAGCACCTGTTACGGATGCCTTAAAGGAGCTAGAAGAATTTGCTCGTCGGGAGAATATTCCCATCATCCCTCATGAAACGGTTGCTTTCTTCCGTCTCTTTTTGCAGACCATGAAACCCAAGTCGATCTTAGAAATCGGGACGGCGATTGGTTTTTCAGCCCTCTTGATGGCGGAGCAGGTACCTGATGCAAAAATTATGACCATTGATCGCAACGAGGAAATGATTGGTTTTGCCAAGGAAAACTTTGCTCGTTTTGACCAGCGCAAGCAAATCACCCTTTTAGAAGGGGATGCGGTGGACCTGCTAGAGCATATTGAGCAACGCTTTGACTTGATTTTTATGGATTCGGCTAAGTCTAAGTACATCGTCTTTCTCCCAGAAGTTCTCAAACGGTTGGAAGTTGGGGGAGTAGTCATTTTGGACGATATCTTCCAAGGAGGAGATGTGGCGCGTGATATTATGGAAGTTCGTCGTGGACAACGCACCATCTATCGAGGTTTGCAACGTCTCTTTGATGCCACTTTGGACCATCCTAGCTTGACGGCCAGTTTGATTCCCCTCGGAGATGGCATTCTTATGATTCGTAAAAATCAGGAAGAGATTTCTTTGCCGACAGAAGAGTAGCTTTTAGACTTATTTAAGTTATCCTGTTGAATTTGTGGTAAAATAGTAGCAGTGAATTTTAGAATGGAGAAAAAAACATGAAGAAAAAATTTGTAGCTGGAGCGGTGACCCTTTTATCAGTTGTAGCGCTAGCAGCTTGTGCAAAAGGTGGCAGTGACAAAGATATCGTCACAATGAAGGGGGATACCATCACTGTTGGTGACTTCTATGATGAAATCAAAAACAACCAAGGTGCCCAACAATACCTTTTCCAAATGACCATTAATAAAGTCTTTGAAAAAGAATACGGCTCAAAAGTCTCAGACAAAGATGTTGAGAAAAAAGTTGATGAGCAGAAAAAACAATTGGGTGAAGCCTTTAAGAGCTATCTCACTCAACAAGGTTTAACAGAAGAAACCAACAAACAACAAATCCGTAGCAATCTTTTGTTAGAGTATGCGGTTGACCAAGCTATTTCAAAAGAGTTGACAGACGAAGCTTACAAAAAAGCATTTGAAAGCTATACACCAGAAATCACTGCAAATGTGATAAAATTGGATTCAGAAGAAAAAGCGAATGAAGTTCTTGCAAGTGTAAAAGCTGAAGGCGCTGACTTTGCACAAATTGCCAAAGAAAACTCTACAGATGCTAGCACCAAAGATAAGGGTGGAGAAATTAAATTTGACTCTGGAACAACAACTGTTCCAACCCGTGTTAAGGAAGCAGCATCTAAGCTTGATGTAAATGGTATTTCTGATGTTGTCATTGTTCCTGCTAGTCAAAACAACGCTGGTAGTTACTATATTGTGAAAGTAACCAAGAAGGAAGAAAAAGGATCAGATTGGAAGAAATACGAAAAACGCTTGAAAGAAATTCTAACGGCAGATCGTAAAAATGATGCCAACTTTATCCGTAGCATCATTGCTAAAGCAATGACAAATGCCAATATCAAGGTGAAAGATGATGCCTTCAAGGCAACCTTCAACCAATATATGCAAAATATTGGTGCAACAACAGAAGGCAGCTCATCTTCTAAATAAGGATATTAGTTGACGACCATTGTATTTATCTGTATAATGAGATAGTTGAGAATAAATCATTTAGAATCGGATGCAGAGAAGTGGCGGGGGTGCGAGCCATGGAAGAGGAATGATTTTGCTACTCAATAGAACAATTACATAATCGAATGAAGAATGACAAGTTCATTGAATGAAGGTGGTACCGCGGTTTTTCGCCCTTCGTTAGTGAGCTTGTCTTTTTTTCAGCATCTTCTACCGGAGATCCTTTCTAATAAGAGAAAGGCCTTCCTATAGATTTGCAGGAGGAAACTGATGAAATCGTATCTGGTCAAACAAAAGTTTCGACTTGGAGGGGAACGCTTTGACATCAAAAATGATCTGGGAATGGTAGAATACCATGTAGAAGGTTCATTTTTTAAGATTCCTAAGACCTTTACTATCTATGATGTTGCTGGTGAACAGGTCAGTGAGATTAGTAAAGAAGTCTTAACTTTCCTACCACGTTTTAAAATTCAACTGAGTAACGGAGATAGTTTTTATATCCGTAAGAAGTTGACTTTTTGGAAGGATAAGTATGAATTTGATAATCTTGGTCTTCGCATCGAAGGAAACGTCTGGGATTTGAATTTTAAATTGCTAGATAACCGCGATCAAGTGATTGCCGAGATAACGAAAGAACTTTTCCATTTAACCTCAACTTATACCGTAACCGTCTATGAAGACTCTTATGCAGACCTAGTTATTTCTCTCTGCGTCGCAATTGACTATGTAGAAATGCTAGAAAGTCAATCAAGTTAGTAAAAAGGAGACATCATGAAACAATTATCTAGTGCACAAGTCCGCCAAATGTGGCTTGATTTCTGGGCGACCAAAGGTCACTCAGTAGAACCATCCGTTAGCTTGGTTCCAGTAAACGATCCAACCCTATTGTGGATTAACTCAGGGGTTGCAACCCTTAAGAAATACTTTGATGGGACTATCATTCCTGAAAATCCACGGATTACCAATGCGCAAAAAGCCATCCGTACCAACGATATCGAAAACGTAGGGAAGACGGCGCGTCACCATACTATGTTTGAAATGTTGGGGAACTTCTCAATTGGGGATTACTTCCGTGATGAAGCCATTACCTGGGCTTATGAACTTTTGACAAGTCCTGAATGGTTTGACTTCCCTAAAGACAAACTTTACATGACTTACTATCCAGATGACATAGATTCATACAATCGCTGGATTGAAGTGGGCGTGGATCCAAGTCACTTGATTCCTATTGAGGATAACTTCTGGGAAATCGGTGCGGGACCTTCTGGACCTGATACAGAAATCTTCTTTGACCGTGGAGAAGCCTTTGACCCAGAAAATATTGGAATTCGCCTTCTTGCGGAAGATATCGAAAACGATCGCTACATCGAAATCTGGAATATCGTTTTGTCACAATTTAATGCGGACCCAGCGGTTCCTCGTAGTGAATACAAGGAATTGCCGCACAAGAACATTGATACGGGCGCTGGTTTGGAGCGTTTGGTGGCGGTGATCCAAGGGGCTAAGACCAACTTTGAAACAGACCTCTTCATGCCAATCATCCGTGAAGTTGAGAAATTATCTGGTAAGGTTTATGACCAAGATGGCGATAATATGAGCTTCAAGGTTATTGCAGACCATATCCGTTCGCTTTCATTTGCTATCGGTGATGGTGCCCTTCCTGGAAATGAAGGTCGTGGTTATGTCCTTCGTCGTCTTCTCCGTCGTGCTTCTATGCATGGTCAAAAATTAGGTATCAATGAGCCTTTCCTTTACAAACTGGTTCCAACTGTTGGCAAAATCATGGAAAGCTACTACCCAGAAGTGCTTGAAAAACGTGACTTTATTGAAAAAATCGTCAAGAGCGAAGAAGAGTCATTTGCCCGTACTCTTCACTCAGGTCAGAACTTTGCCCAAGGTATTGTCGCAGACTTGAAAGAAAAAGGCCAAACAGTTATCGCAGGTCAAGATGTCTTCAAACTCTACGATACTTATGGATTCCCAATGGAGTTGACAGAAGAAATCGCTGAAGAAGCTGGTATGACAGTCGACCGTGAAGGTTTTGAAGCAGCCATGAAAGAGCAGCAAGAACGTGCGCGTGCTTCAGCTGTTAAAGGCGGCTCCATGGGGATGCAAAACGAAACCCTTCAAAACATTACTGTTGAGAGTGTCTTCAACTACAATGCAAGTCAATTGCCTTCAAAATTGGTGGCTATCGTAGCAGATAACGCAGAAGTAGAAGCTGTTTCAGAAGGAACTGCATCTCTTATCTTTGCAGAAACTCCATTCTACGCTGAAATGGGTGGACAAGTAGCTGACCATGGTCAAATTTTGGATGCTAAAGGAAATGTCGTAGCAACTGTAACAGACGTTCAAAAAGCACCAAACGGACAAGCTCTTCATACTGTTGAAGTTCTTGCTCCACTTGCTTTGAACCAAGAATATACCTTGGCGATAGATACGAACCGTCGTCACCGTGTCATGAAGAACCACACAGCGACTCACTTGCTCCATGCAGCTCTTCACAATATCCTTGGCCACCATGCTACTCAAGCAGGATCTCTTAACGAAGTAGAATTCCTTCGCTTTGACTTCACCCACTTCCAGGCAGTAACTCCTGAAGAATTGCGGGCTATTGAGCAACAAGTCAATGAGAAGATTTGGGAAGCCATCGCAGTGGAAACAGTTGAGACTGACATTGATACAGCTAAAGAAATGGGAGCTATGGCCCTCTTTGGTGAGAAATACGGTAAAGAAGTCCGTGTTGTCACCATCGGTGACTACTCAGTGGAACTCTGTGGCGGTACCCATGTAAGCAATACTTCTGAAATCGGTCTCTTCAAGATTGTCAAAGAAGAAGGGATTGGATCAGGAACTCGCCGTATCTTGGCAGTGACTGGTAAAGAAGCCTTCGAAGCTTACCGTGAACAAGAAGATGCTCTAAAAGCAGTCGCAGCAACCTTGAAAGCCCCTCAACTCAAGGAAGTACCTCACAAGGTTGAAGGACTTCAAGAGCAACTTCGTCAATTGCAAAAAGAAAATGCTGAATTGAAGGAAAAAGCAGCAGCAGCGGTAGCAGGCGATGTCTTCAAGGATGTTCAAGAAGCAAATGGACACCGTTATATTGCCAGCCAAGTTTCAGTTTCAGATGCAGGTGCCCTTCGTACCTTTGCAGATAACTGGAAACAAAAAGACTACTCTGATGTCCTGGTTCTTGTCG
This sequence comes from Streptococcus sp. DFI.7.26, assembly GCF_022240605.1. NCBI lineage: Bacteria > Bacillati > Bacillota > Bacilli > Lactobacillales > Streptococcaceae > Streptococcus > Streptococcus sp. DFI.7.26. The sequence goes on from NZ_JAKOGN010000001.1 coordinate 163,794, forward strand.
CAGCAATTGGTAACAAGGTCAACCTTCTCGTAGCCAGCAAGAACAAAGATATCCACGCAGGTAACTTGGTTAAAGAATTGGCTCCAATCGTCGATGGACGTGGTGGTGGTAAACCAGACATGGCCATGGCAGGAGGAAGCAACCAAGCGAAAATCCAAGAATTGTTGGATGCCGTAGCAATTAAATTGTAAGCAACAAGAGATCTACCTTCGGGTAGGTCTTTTTGTATGGTAAACTGTTAAATCTTTGTAAAAACTTTTTAAGAAGTACTTGTAATTTTTGATAAATACATTACAATAAATATATAGGAAAAAGAAAGTGTCTTAGATATTGCTCCATTGTCGATTTGAAGGCGCAGTCCGAGGCCCTCATAAAAATCCTAAGTTTGACAGCATAATAAATAATCAAAGGTAGATAATTGAATTAAAAAATAGACTTGGAATAGGAATCGAAAGGAAAAAGGAGTGTTGTATGAAGGGGAACAGTATCTGGAAAAATGTTGGTTTGTATGCCTTGGTGGTCTTCTCTCATTTTATTTTATTTTCGAGGATTCTTGCTAGTTGCTTGAATGTTCTCGTTGAGGGAGGTTCCGAGCCTCTCATTCTCTTGATATTCGCTTTGGTATCTGCTCTCTATATTTTTGGTTTGTGGAAATGGTACCAAAAGGGTTGGAAACTTGAGGTTAAAAAGACCAAACTGACGTCCACGATATGGTTACCCATTGGATTATTAGTTGCCTTTATTGCTCTTCAAGCCTTGGTCTCGGGTGAATCGTCTAATAATCAAAGAAGTATTGAGTTTTTCTTGGAGTTATTTCCTGCCTTCGTTTTTTTCTATATTATTTTTATTGCTCCCATTATTGAAGAATTCATAACTAGAGGCTTAATGGCCAAGTATCTATTTTCAAAGCAAGAAACCCTAGGACAGACCTTGCTCTATATTGCTCTTTCTTCTAGTTTATTTTCTTTTCTCCATCTTCCGTCTAGTCTAGGGCAATTTCTAATTTACTTTATAATGGGTTCAATTTTCGCTTTAGCGTATCTGACTAAGGAAGATATTCGTTATGCCATTGCCCTGCATATAGCAAATAACCTGATCGCTTCTCTCCTTATCTTCTTGCTTCAATAAAGAAGAATGGGGACTAACATACCTACCAAATCAGCCCTTTCCAAATCTGGAAAGGACTGATTTGTTTATTTGAGATAGTTTCTTCTGCAGCAAGGCTAATTTTTAGCATAAAAAAACAAAAAAACCTTTCCATCTGGAAAGGTTTTTGTCTTATAGGCCATAGTTGTAATCGTCATCCTGCATGGCTTCTACTTCACCGAGAAGATAACCATTTCCGACTTGAGAGAAGAAGTCGTGGTTGGATGTACCGGTTGAGATCCCGTTCATGACGATTGGGTTGACATCATCCGCTGAGTCAGGGAAAAGGGGATCTTGTCCCAAATTCATGAGGGCTTTGTTAGCATTGTAGCGAAGGAAGGTCTTGACTTCCTCTGTCCAACCCACACCGTCATAGAGGCTCTCTGTATAGCCTTCTTCGTTTTCATAGAGGGTGTAGAGCAGGTCATACATCCATTCTCTGAGTTTTTCTTGCTCGTCTTCTGGTAATTCGTTAAATCCAAGTTGGAACTTGTAGCCGATATAGGTTCCGTGAACAGATTCGTCACGAATGATCAACTTGATGATTTCTGCCACGTTGGCCAACTTGTTGTTTCCAAGATAGTAGAGCGGTGTGAAGAAACCAGAGTAGAAGAGGAAGGTTTCAAGGAAGACGCTGGCTACTTTCTTTTCAAGGGGAGTCCCATTGAGGTAGATCTCGTTGATGATTTCTGCCTTCTTTTGAAGGAAGGGATTGGTATTGGTCCATTCAAAAATCTCTTCGATTTCTGACTTGGTATTCAAGGTAGAAAAGATAGAAGAGTAAGACTTAGCATGAACAGATTCCATGAATTGGATGTTGTTAAAGACAGCTTCTTCATGAGGAGTACGAATATCCGCACGAAGGGCTTGCACACCCGTTTCGGATTGCATGGTATCCAAGAGTGTCAATCCACCAAAGACTTTACCAACTAGGTCTTTTTCTTTATTCGACAACTTTCTCCAGTCATCCAAGTCGTTTGACAAAGGGATACGTGTATCCAACCAGAATTGTTCGGTTAGCTTTTCCCAAGTCGATTTATCGATGACATCCTCGATGGCATTCCAGTTAATGGCTTTGTAGTAAGTTTCCATTTGAAATCTCTTTCTTTTTCTAATTCATTCGATCATACAATCATTATTATTCTAACACAATTGTTAGAATACTGCACAAAAAGTCGGCGAACCGACTTTTTGGTAGCAATGGATCAGAGTGTCTTAGATGACACAGCTTTCACATTGGTTCGCGCCAACTTCTCCACCATCATCAGTAAAGGTACGGACGTAGTAGATAGACTTGATTCCCTTGTTAAAGGCGTAGTTGCGAAGGATAGACAAGTCACGAGTGGTTTGTTTGTTTTCAGTTTTCCATTCGTAAAGCCCTTTTGGAATGTCACTGCGCATGAAGAGAGTCAGTGAGAGTCCTTGGTCTACATGCTCAGTAGCCGCAGCATAGACATCGATGACTTTACGCATATCCATGTCGTAGGCAGAAGTGTAGTAAGGAATGGTTTCCGTCGACAATCCTGCTGCAGGATAGTAGATCTTCCCGATTTTCTTCTCTTGGCGTTCTTCAATCCGTTGTGTGATTGGGTGGATAGAAGCAGATACGTCATTGATGTAGCTGATAGAACCATTTGGTGCGACAGCCAAGCGGTTTTGGTGGTAAAGACCATCTGCCTTTACTTTATCACGGAGTTCAGCCCAGTCTTCTGCACTAGGAATGAAGATATCTTTAAAGAGTTCTTTGACGCGATCAGATTTTGGTACAAATTCTCCGGTTGTGTACTTATCAAAGTAGCTACCGTTGGCATAGTCTGATTTTTCAAAGTTGTGGAAGGTAACACCACGTTCACGCGCGATATTGTTGGATTCTACGAGGGTCCAGTAGTTCATGAGCATGAAGTAGATGCTCGTAAACTCAACAGACTCAGGTGATCCGTATTCGATCAATTGTTGGGCAAGGTAGCTGTGAAGTCCCATGGCTCCAAGACCAAAGGTATGCGCTTGGCTATTTCCGTGGTCAATTGTTGGAACAGCTACAATGTGAGAGCTATCTGTGACGAAGGTCAAGGCACGAACCATAGCTCGGATGGAACGACCAAAGTCAGGTGAGGTCATCATGTTAACCACATTGGTTGAACCAAGGTTACATGAGACGTCAGTCCCCATTTTAATGAATTCTTGAGCATCGTTGATCAAGCTTGGCTCTTGAACCTGGAGGATCTCTGAACACAAGTTACTCATGATGATCTTGCCATCAACTGGGTTTGCACGGTTAGCAATATCAATGTTGACAACATATGGGTAACCAGATTCTTGTTGCAATTTAGAAATTTCAGTTTCCAAATCACGGGCCTTAATTTTTGTCTTGCGGATATTTGGATTAGCGACCAACTCATCGTATTTTTCAGTGATGTCGATGTAGTTGAATGGCACTCCGTATTCACGCTCTACAGAGTATGGGCTGAAGAGATACATTTCTTCATTCTTACGAGCCAACTCGTAGAACTTGTCTGGCACGACGACACCAAGTGAAAGGGTCTTAACCCGAACTTTTTCATCGGCATTTTCTTTCTTAGTAGAAAGGAAGGCGATAATATCTGGGTGGAAGACGTTAAGGTAAACCACCCCAGCACCTTGGCGTTGTCCCAATTGGTTAGAGTAAGAGAAGCTATCTTCGAAGAGTTTCATGACTGGTACTACCCCAGAAGCGGCTCCTTCATAGCCCTTGATTGGTGCTCCAGCTTCACGAAGGTTGCTGAGGGAGATTCCAACCCCACCACCGATACGAGACAGTTGAAGGGCAGAGTTGATGGAACGACCGATCGCATTCATATCATCGGTTACCTGAATCAAGAAACAAGAAACCAATTCCCCACGGCGGGCACGTCCGGCATTTAAGAAAGAAGGAGTAGCTGGTTGGTAGCGTTGGTGGATGATTTCATTTGCGATGTCTTTAGCAATTTCTTCATTTCCATCCGCAAAATAGAGAGCATTGAAGAAGACGCGGTCTTCCATGCTTTCGAGATAGTACTCTCCATCATTTGTTTTCAGAGCATACTGGTTATAGAATTTATAGGCAGCCATGAAGGACTTGAATTGGAAGTTTTGATCTTTGATAAATTGGGCCAATTCTTCCAAAAATTCAGGACGGTACTTCTGAATGAAGGCTGTTTCGATATAGTTGTATTCAATAAGGTAGTTGATTTTATCCGTTATTGAATCAAAGGCCATGGTATTTGGCACAACATTTTCTTTGAAGAAAGCATCCAAGGCTTCTTTATCTTTATGAAGCATGATTTGACCGTTAACTGGACGGTTGATTTCATTATTAAGACGGAAGTAGGTTACGTCTTCAAGTGATTTTAATCCCATAATGTTCCTTTTTCTAATTCAAAAATAAAGGGGAGGCAAGCTCCCCTGTACAAGTAAAAGGGCCAGGGGAACACTGTAGTAGAGAACTACAGTATTCCATTCCCTAGACCAATCAGATCCTGTTTGATAGTTTTAAGATAATTTCTTGAGCTTAGCTGGTTGGAAGCCAGAAAAGACTTCATCTGCCGTTTGGATAACTGGTGCAGCGTTGAAACCAAGGTTCTTCACATGGTCTACAAACTCAGGTTGCTCATCTAGATTAATTTCACGGTATTCAACGTGATTGGTATCTAAAAAACGTTTGGTCATTTTACATTGAACGCAATTATTTTTTGAATAAATTGTCACCATAATGTGATCTAACTCCTCTAAATTCATAAATCTGTTTCTAGTATAAACAAAAGGTTTTTCCTTGTCAAGAGTTTTAACTAAATATTGTGCACATAAATTAACTATATCGAAGGATACCACAATATGTAGTATTGTAAGAATTAGTGAAAATTGAGGAAAACGTGATAAAATATAGGTTTTTTAAGTCAAAGGAATTCGAACCATTTTCCTAAAATTCTATATACTGTGTCCATGAAAGCAATTCTATTTATTTAATAGAAGAAAGTAAAAAAGTAGTTTAAAAGAAGAGAAAAAATGAGTGCTTCCTGTAAGTATTTTCAGTAAGTGTGTGATAAAAATCTTGAAAAATAATGAAGAAGATGATATAATAGCAAATTGTAAGGGTTATCACAGATAACTCAAAAACTAATTTTAAAAGGAGAGTCAAACTATGGCTTCTAAAGATTTCCACATCGTGGCAGAAACAGGTATCCACGCACGTCCAGCAACTTTGTTGGTTCAAACTGCTAGCAAATTTGCTTCAGATATTACTCTTGAATACAAAGGTAAATCAGTTAACTTGAAATCAATCATGGGTGTTATGAGCCTTGGTGTTGGTCAAGGAGCTGACGTTGTAATCTCAGCTGAAGGTGCTGACGCTGATGATGCTCTTGCAGCAATCGCTGAAACAATGGAAAAAGAAGGATTGGCATAAACATGACAGAAATGCTTAAAGGAATTGCAGCATCTGATGGTGTTGCCGTTGCTAAGGCATATCTACTTGTTCAACCCGACTTGTCATTTGAAACAATCTCAGTTGAAGATACAAATGCAGAAGAAGCTCGTTTGGATGCAGCTCTTGAAGCTTCACAGAACGAGCTTTCTCTTATTCGGGAGAATGCAGTAGCGAGCCTTGGTGAGGAAGCGGCACAAGTATTTGATGCTCACATGATGGTCCTTTCTGACCCTGAAATGGTTGGTCAGATCAAGGAAACAATTCGCACGAAGAAGGTGAATGCTGAGGCTGGTTTAAAAGAAGTCACAGACATGTTTATCACCATCTTTGAAGGAATGGAAGATAACCCATACATGCAAGAACGTGCAGCAGATATTCGCGACGTGACCAAACGTGTTCTTGCAAACTTGCTTGGTAAGAAATTGCCAAACCCTGCAACCATCAATGAAGAAGCAATCGTGGTTGCGCATGACTTGACTCCATCCGATACCGCTCAATTAAACAAACAGTTTGTTAAAGCCTTTGTTACAAACATTGGTGGACGTACAAGTCACTCAGCTATCATGGCGCGTACACTTGAAATTGCAGCGGTTCTTGGTACAAACAACATTACAGATCTTGTAAAAGATGGTGATGTGTTGGCTGTATCTGGAATCACTGGTGAAGTGGTCATCAACCCAAGTGAAGAACAAATTGCAGCCTTTAAAGTAGCTGGTGAAGCTTACGCTAAACAAAAAGCTGAATGGGCTCTTTTGAAAGATGCCAAAACTGTTACTGCAGATGGCAAACACTTCGAGTTGGCTGCTAACATCGGTACACCTAAAGACGTTGAAGGTGTGAACGAAAATGGTGCAGAAGCTGTTGGTCTCTATCGTACTGAATTCTTGTACATGGATTCTCAAGATTTCCCAACTGAAGATGATCAATATGAAGCATACAAAGCGGTTCTTGAAGGAATGAACGGTAAACCTGTTGTCGTTCGTACAATGGATATCGGTGGGGATAAAGAACTTCCTTACTTCGATCTTCCTAAAGAAATGAACCCATTTTTGGGTTACCGTGCGTTGCGTATCTCTATCTCTGAAACAGGTAACCAAATGTTCCGTACACAATTGCGTGCTTTGCTTCGTGCATCTGTTCACGGTAAATTGCGGATCATGTTCCCAATGGTTGCTTTGTTGACAGAGTTCCGTACGGCTAAAGGTATTCTGGAAGAAGAAAAAGCGAAATTGGTTGCTGAAGGTGTTGCAGTTGCTGACGACATCGAAGTAGGGATCATGATTGAAATCCCAGCAGCAGCGATGTTGGCTGATCAATTTGCCAAAGAAGTTGACTTCTTCTCAATTGGTACAAACGACTTGATCCAATACACCATGGCTGCTGACCGTATGAACGAACAAGTTTCATACCTTTACCAACCATATAACCCATCAATCCTTCGTTTGATCAACAATGTGATCAAAGCAGCTCACGCTGAAGGTAAATGGGCTGGTATGTGTGGTGAAATGGCTGGTGACCAAACAGCTGTTCCTCTTCTTGTCGGAATGGGCTTGGATGAGTTTTCTATGTCAGCTACATCTGTCCTTCGTACACGTAGCTTGATGAAGAAACTTGACACAGCTAAGATGCAAGAATACGCCAATCGTGCTCTTACTGAATGTTCAACTATGGAAGAAGTGCTTGAACTTTCTAAAGAATACGTGAACGTAGACTAATTGATCTTAAAAATCTGATAAAAGTTATCACCTTGGAAGAGGTGGTAGCTTTTTTATTTTAAACCTGTATTTGTTTCTTTAAATGAAGTAGCTGAACAAAAATAGAGTTGTTGTCACTATATCAAAACAAAAAAACTAAATTTTCTAAAAATTATCGGAAATAGGTTTAATTACAATTATTTTTATAGTATAATATTGGAAAGATAGTTTGAAAACTGAACAATTATGAATCTATTTTAGGAAATTTCAGGGAAACAATGAAAATTTCAAATTCTTTTCATAATTTTTCATCGTATTATTCAAGAAAAAATCTTGAATATTTCAACTATTTATAGTAGAATAATATCAATAGGAAGCGCTTACATAAAAGCGAGAGAGGTGAGTGAATGGATACGAAACAAGCATTGTATACATTTGGAACCGGAGAGAACTTTCATCTTCAACATTATCTAGGGGCTCATAAAGAGCAAGTAGATGGTGTGGAAGGGTATAGTTTCCGTGTATGGGCTCCAAATGCTCAGGCAGTACACCTGGTAGGTGATTTCACCCAATGGGAAGAAAATGAAATTCCTATGGTAAGAAACGAAGCTGGTGTTTGGGAAGTTTTTACAACTGCACCTCAAGTTGGCGATATCTATAAGTTCCATGTTACAAGACAAAATGGCCACCGCTTGATGAAGGTGGATCCTTTAGCAGTCCGCATGGAAAAACGTCCGGGTACTGGAGCGGTTATTACAGATATTCCGGAACGGAAATGGAAAGATGGACTCTGGATGGCTAGACGGAGAAAACTTGGCTTTAGATCTCGTCCAGTAAATATTTATGAAGTTCATGCCGGTTCATGGAAACGCAATGAAGATGGAAGTCCTTATTCATTTGCTCAGTTGAAGGAAGACTTGATTCCCTACTTGGTAAAAATGAACTATACCCATGTGGAGTTCATGCCGGTGATGGCTCACCCGCTTGGATTAAGTTGGGGCTACCAATTGATGGGTTACTTTGCCTTAGAGCATACCTACGGAACACCGGAAGAGTTTCAGGATTTCGTTGAGGCCTGTCACTTGAATAACATCGGGGTGATTGTGGACTGGGTGCCGGGTCACTTTACTATCAATGATGATGCCTTGGCTTATTACGATGGAACACCTACTTTTGAATACCAGGACCACCATCGTGCCCACAACTATGGCTGGGGAGCAATGAACTTTGACCTAGGGAAAAACCAGGTTCAATCCTTCCTCATCTCTAGTGTAAAATTCTGGATTGAGTTTTACCATTTGGATGGAATCCGGGTCGATGCGGTCAGCAACATGCTTTACTTAGACTACGATAGTGGTCCATGGACACCAAATATTGATGGTGGAAATCTCAACTATGAGGGGATCCATTTCCTTAAGCGGATGAATGCTGTGATTAAATCAGAACATCCGGATGTCATCATGGCAGCGGAGGAAAGTTCATCTGGCACCAAGATCACTGGTCCAGAAGAGTATGGCGGTTTAGGATTTGACTACAAGTGGAATATGGGCTGGATGAATGATATCCTTCGCTTCTATGAGGAAGATCCTATTTATCGGAAATTTGATTTCAACTTGGTGACCTTTAGCTTTATGTATGCTTTCTCTGAAAACTTCTTGTTGCCATTCTCTCATGATGAAGTGGTCCACGGGAAGAAGAGTCTCATGCATAAGATGTGGGGAGATCGCTACAACCAGTTCGCTGGCTTGCGCAACCTCTTGACCTATCAGATTTGTCACCCAGGTAAGAAATTGCTCTTCATGGGTTCAGAGTTTGGCCAATTCTTAGAATGGAAGTCTGAAGAACAGCTAGAATGGTCCAATCTAGAAGATGACATGAACCGCAAGATGCAAGAGTTTACTTCACAGCTCAATCAATTCTACAAAGATAACAAGATGCTCTGGGAAATTGATGATAGCTATGATGGTATTGAGATTATTGATGCAGATAACCGAGATCAGAGTGTCTTGACCTTTACTCGTAAGGATAAAAAAGGAAATCATCTGCTTTGTATCTTTAATATGGCACCAGTAGAGCGCAAGGACTTTACAGTCGGCGTCCCTGTTGCTGGGGTCTATGAAGAAATTTGGAATACAGAACTAGAGAAATGGGGAGGTGTCTGGAAAGAGCACAACCAGGAAGTGAAGACTCAAGAGGGATTATGGAAAGATTATCCACAAACCTTGACCTTCACCTTACCGGCTCTTGGAGCCAGTGTATGGAAAGTGAAACGAAAACTTCGTTCCAATGTGTCTAAAACAAAAAAATAGTTGTTGGTGATCTACTGATCGCAGTCTATGATCCCATTCCTAAGTCTGTAGAAGAGGCCACAGTGCCTCTCCTCAGAGGTGGGAAGAAGGTCTCGTCAATCCAAAAAGGAGTAATCAATGAAGAATGAAATGCTAGCTCTGATCCTTGCTGGTGGGCAAGGAACTCGCCTTGGAAAACTCACTCAAAGCATTGCCAAACCTGCAGTGCAATTTGGTGGACGTTATCGTATTATTGACTTTGCCTTATCCAACTGTGCCAACTCAGGTATCCACAATGTTGGCGTGATTACTCAGTATCAACCGCTTGCCTTAAACAACCATATCGGAAATGGTTCCAGTTGGGGTCTTGATGGTATTAATACTGGGGTTTCTATCCTTCAACCTTATTCTGCAAGTGAAGGAAATCGTTGGTTTGAAGGAACAAGTCATGCGATTTTCCAAAATATCGACTACATCGATAGCATCAATCCAGAGTATGTGTTGATCCTTTCTGGAGACCATATCTACAAGATGGACTATGACGACATGCTTCAGTCTCACAAAGATCACAATGCCAGCCTTACAGTAGCTGTATTAGATGTACCTTTAAAAGAAGCTAGCCGTTTCGGAATTATGAATACGGATGCCAACAATCGAATTGTCGAATTTGAAGAAAAACCTGCAGAGCCAAAATCAACAAAAGCTTCTATGGGGATCTACATTTTTGACTGGTCTCGTCTTCGCAACATGCTAGTGGCTGCAGAGAAGAGTGACATCGATATGTCTGACTTTGGTAAAAACGTTATTCCAACTTATCTTGAATCTGGAGAAAGCGTCTATGCTTATGAATTCAAGGGCTATTGGAAAGACGTGGGGACTATTGAATCTCTCTGGGAAGCGAATATGGAATATATTGATCCAAACAATGCCTTGGACAGCCGGGATCGTCACTGGAAGATTTATTCTCGTAACTTGATTTCACCACCAAACTTATTTGGCGAACATGCCCATATTGAAGATTCCTTGGTAGTGGATGGCTGCTTGGTAGACGGAACAGTAAAACATTCTATCTTGTCTACGGAAGCACAAGTTCGTAAAGGTGCAGTCGTTGAAGATTCTGTCGTCATGAGTGGTGCCATTATCGGTCAAGGTGCTGTGATTAAACGTGCTATTATCGGTGAAGGAGCAGTTGTTTCAGAAGGTGTTGTCATCGATGGAACGGAAGAAGTACAAGTCGTTGGATATAACGAAAAAGTGGGGGTAGCAACAGATGAAGATTGATAAGTATTCAGCTATTTTAGGAAACACAGTAGGCTTCCATGATATGTCATCATTGACAGATCATCGTCCTGTTGCCAGTCTGCCATTTGATGGAAAATATCGCTTGATCGACTTCCCGCTTTCTAGCCTCGCTAATGCAGGAATTCGAAGTGTATTTGGTATCTTCCAGCAAGAAAATATCAGTTCTGTCTTTGACCATATTCGCTCTGGTCGTGAGTGGGGCTTGTCAACCCTCTTGAGTCACTACTATCTCGGTATCTACAACACTCCAGTAGAAAGTTCAAACGTTGGCAAAGAATACTACGAGCAACTCTTGACCTATTTGAAACGCTCTGGTTCAAACCAGACAGTCGCTCTGAACTGTGACGTCTTGGTGAATATTGATTTGAACCAGGTTTTCCATTTGCATAATACCATTGATGCACCTATTACAGTCGTATACAAAAAGATGCATCAACGGGATATCTCAGAAGTAAATGCAATCTTGGATATTGATGAGACAGACCATGTGACTGGTCAAAAATTGTTTGAAGGCCAAGATCCTGAAGCACTTTACAATATGTCGACCGACATCTTTATTGTGGACACTCCTTGGTTGATTGAAAAATTGGAGCAAGAAGTTCATAAGGAACATCCAGAAAAACTGCGTTATATCTTACGTGATTTAGCGGTTGAATATGGGGCATTCGCTTTTGAATACACTGGCTATATTGCTAATATTCACTCTGTTGAATCCTACTACCGCGCTAATCTTGACATGTTGGAAACTCAGAAATTCATGTCTCTCTTCTCACCAAATCAAAAGATTTATACCAAGGTGAAAAATGAAGAGCCAACTTACTATGCGACTGGTTCGCAAATTAAGAATTCGCAATTTGCCTCAGGAAGCATTGTCGAAGCTTTGGTACATGATTCTGTCATCTCTCGTCGTGTTCATCTCCATAAGGGGGCAGAAATTCGTAGCAGTCTCTTGTTCCCAGGTGTTGTTGTCCATGAGGGAGCAGTCGTAGAGCATGCGATTCTTGACAAGGGTGTCGTAGTTGAAACTGGCGTTACCATTCGTGGAACCAAAGAGGCACCTCTTGTGATTAAAAAAGGTGCTGTGATTACAGAGGATATTGGATAATGAAATTATTGTTTGTTGCAGCTGAAGGAGCTCCTTTCTCAAAAACAGGGGGCTTGGGAGATGTCATTGGGGCACTTCCTAAATCCTTGGCTAAAAAAGGCCATGATGTTCGTGTCGTCCTCCCCTACTACGACATGGTAGAGGCGAAATTTGGCGACCAAGTTGAAGATGTGCTACACTTCGAGACCAGAGTGGGATGGAGAAGTGAATACGTTGGTGTGAAACGCATCTATCGTGATGGTGTCACCTTCTATTTTATTGATAACCAGAAATATTTCTTTAGAGGACATGTCTACGGAGATTTTGATGATGGCGAGCGCTTTGCCTACTTCCAATTGGCAACGCTGGAGATGATGGAACGAGTCGACTTTATTCCAGATATCATCCATGTTCATGATTATCATACCGCCATGATTCCTTTCCTTCTTAAGGAAAAATATCGTTGGATTCAAGCATACAATGGTATTAAGTCTGTCTTGACCATCCATAATCTAGAGTTCCAAGGGCAGTTTGACCCAGGAATGCTGTGGGATTTGTTTGGAGTTGGATTTGAGCGCTATGAAGATGGAACCCTTCGTTGGAAGGATTGCTTGAACTGGATGAAGGCTGGGATCCTCTATGCTGATCGTGTGACCACTGTTTCGCCAAGTTACGGTTATGAAATCATGACGGCTGAATATGGTTGCGGACTCGATCAAATCTTGCGGATGGAATCTGGTAAATTAACGGGGATTGTGAATGGAATCGATACAGACCTCTACAATCCTGAGAAAGATCCCCTCTTGACCTATCATTTCAGTAAAGATGATTTATCAGGGAAAGCAGCAAGTAAGCGGGCTCTTCAGGAACGTGTCGGACTTCCGGTACGTGATGATGTTCCCTTGTTTGGGATTGTCTCTCGTTTGACCCGACAAAAAGGCTTTGATGTGGTGGTTGAAGAACTCCACAACCTTCTACAAAAGGATATCCAAATTGTTCTTTTGGGAACCGGAGATCCTGGCTTTGAGCAAGCCTTTGCTTGGTTTGGTCAAGCTTATCCAGATAAGCTATCTGCTAATATCATGTTTGACGTGCAGTTGGCGCAAGAAATCTATGCCGCTTCGGATGTCTTCTTGATGCCGAGCCGATTTGAACCATGTGGACTTTCTCAAATGATGGCTATGCGCTACGGCACCTTGCCATTGGTTCACGAGGTAGGGGGACTGCGTGATACAGTGCAAGCCTACAATGTCATCGATGGCAGTGGTACTGGATTTAGCTTTAACAACCTATCTGGTTATTGGTTAAACTGGGCTGTTGATCAAGCTTTGACGGTCTATACTCACGATAAGAATGCTTGGTACGGTCTCCAAAGAGAAGCCATGAGCCGTGATTTCTCTTGGGATACGGCTAGTCAACACTATGCGGATCTCTATCAGTCCTTGTAAAATAAATCTCTAAAAACGCCTATTTCTAGGCGTTTTTTTGTTGCGAAGAAAGGAAGAGGCACTACTTAAATATAAGAAGTAAAAAAAGGGAAGAAATCTGAGTAAGATAAGTTGCTAAAAGCTGAGAAAAAAGATAAGATAGGTAAAGGTAAAAAATCACAGGAAGCTGGTTTAGGGAAAGCCTTGACCTTCTCCAAAAATAAATGAGACTTCCTATGATTTACAAATATTACTATGTAGGAAGTTATAGGATGAAACAAAGAAGACAAGCTTTTGAAAAGATTACCAAGTATTCAATTCGGAAATTATCCGTCGGAGTGGGTCCGGTTGCTATTGGAGCCCTTCTTTTTGCAGGGAGTGTATCAGGAGCGTCTTCTGTACAAGCTGATCAATTCACGGCAGAAGCGACAGTTCATATGGGGTATGTCACGGAAAATGAGTTGACCCCTGAGGAACAAGCGCAGGTGATTCGTGCTATTCCTGAAGAATATCAAAATGAAGATACCTTTTATCTGGTCTATAAGAAGAAAACACCTAGTAAAGGGCTACTGCCACAAACAGGGACGACCGAATTGGCGATTGCTGGCCTTAGTTTAGCGACTGCCTCTTTAGCAGTTCTTTTGCTGTCCAAAAAACACCGCAAAAAAGTAATAGGACTCCTATTAATTGGTTCCATGGGGCAAAGCTTACTCTTATCTATTGATGCCGCGGCCTTGCAAAATATTGAACTAGCAAGCTACAATCAGACTCTTTCAATTGCAAGCAGTAAAGAACTGGCCAATGGTGTCATCCCGATTGAAGGCTATGACTATGTTGGATACCTTCGTTGTCCGGTTCGTCCAAGTGCTACGGAGCAAAAACCTCATGTAAAAGTGGAGGAGAAGCCGGTATCCAAACCTGCAACAGAAGGAAAGACACTATCGCAGGTAACACCTGAGGAAGGTCCTGCTTTTCCCATTGTGGACCAGCCGAAAGTTGAAGTTTCAACAGAAAGTATTCCGTTTGAAACGGTAGAACAAGCAGATCCTACTTTAGCAAAAGATCAAACTGCAGTTTTAAGAGCTGGACAAAATGGTGAACAGAATGTTTTAACAGAAGTGAGTACGATAAATGGTCAGGAAGTTCGCAAGGTAGTTGAAAGCAAGGTTACTAAAGAACCAGTTTCACAAATTCTTGCTGTCGGGACCAAGGAGGAGATGCAACCAAGTCCACAACCTGTCCCAGTGGTCACAGCAAAGGGAACTCAGGAAGAAGGTCATGTGGGAGAAGCGCCTGTTCAACCAGAGAATCCAGTCTATACAGGCGTAGTGGAAGCTAAGGGAACGCAAGAAGAGGGTCATGTAGGAGAAGCGCCTGTTCAACCGGAAGCCCCAGCCTATACAGGTGTTGTGGAAGCCAAAGGGACCCAAGAAGAAGGTCATGTCGGCGAAGCCCCGGTTCAACCAGATAACCCAGCCTATACCGGTGTTGTGAAAGCGAAGGGAACGCAAGAAGAAGGTCATGTCGGCGAAGCTCCTGTTCAATCGGAGAATCCAACCTATCAAGTAATAGAAGGGACGGTAACGGAGACAGAAACGGTGGCCCTCCCATATGCAACAGAGTATGTAACGGATGCCAATCGTTACACCGATGAAGAAAGCCTTCTTCAGAAAGGGGAGGCTGGTAGTCAGGAGATTCGTCGTGTTTATAAGACGGTCAATGGCGAAAAGGTTGGAGAGCCTATCAGCACGACAACTGAAACAGTAAAAGCTCCTGTGACAGAAAAAATTAGTCGTGGGACCAAGGCGATTGAAGGCCAAACAGAGGAAGCTGCTTTTGAGGAGATTCCATTTAAGACGGTAACAGAACAAGATGCCACCTTGCTAAAAGGAACTGAAAGGGTTTCTCAAGCCGGTAAGAATGGGAAGAAGAAAATCACCAAGGTTTACAAGACCATCAAGGGAGTTAAAACGGCGGATGCTCCTACGATTTCCGAAGAAGTGGTAGAACAAGCGCAAGATCAGATCATTCAAAAAGGGACTAAAGAACTTGAAAAGCCAACCTTAACCTTGACCCAGCTCGAGAAGGAAGAATTGAAGCGCAGTGCTAAAGTTACTTATCATTTGGATAAACCAGACGGTGTGACCATCAAGTCAATCCAGGCTGTATTGAAGAAAGGCGATCAAGTGGTGAAAACTTTTGCCCTTTCAGAGACGGACTTGGCAGCTGCTTTAGCAGACTTAGACTACTATAAGGATTATTCGATCGCAACGACCATTGTCTATGACCGTGGAAATGGGGATGAAAAAGAAGTTCTCAAGGAAGAACCGCTAAGACTTGACCTTAAAAAAGTTGAAGTCAAAAACATCAAGGAAACCAGTCTGATTAGCGTGGATGACCAAGGCCTTGAGACCGATCGTAGCCTCTTGTCAGAAACACCTTCAGATGTGAAGCCTTATTACTTGAAAGTGATAACGCATGATAATAAGGTGACAAAACTAGCCGTTGATAAAATTGAAGAAGTGACGGTAGATGGCGCGACACTATACAAAGTAACAGCCAAAGCTCCTGATCTCATCCAACGGACTGCGGACAACCAGTTCAGTGAGGACTATGTCCACTATATTGCCAAACCCAAAGCTCATGAAGGTGATGTCTACTACAATTTCAACGAACTTGTAAAAGCCATGCAAGCCAATCCGACTGGTACCTTTAAGCTTGGTAGCAATATGAATGCGGCCAATGTCCAGCCGGCAGGAAAATCTTATGTAACCAATGCCTTTAAGGGAACATTGGAAAGTACAGAAGGTAACAAATTTGCCATCCATAATATCACGCGTCCATTGTTTGGGAACATCGAAGGTGGCTCGGTTAAGAATCTCTTGCTTGAAAATGTCAATATTGACCTACCTGGAACAGATCGAGTAGCCCCAATCGCAGGTGTTATCAAAAATAATGCAACTGTTGAAAATGTTAAAGTAACAGGAAGTGTTGTTGGGAACAATGACGTAGCTGGTATTATCAATAAAATTGATGGCAGTGGGAAGGTCAGCAATGTTGCCTTTATCGGGAAACTACACGCTGCTGGTAACAAAGGTGGTTATCTAGCGGGTATTGTTGGCGAGAACTGGAAGGGTGTCGTTGAAAAAGCTTACGTTGATGCTGAAATGACTGGTAATAAAGCCAAAGCTGCAGGTCTCGTTTATTCCTCTCAAAATGGTGGAAATAACCACACGGTTGGTAAAGAAGGGGTCCTCAGAAACTCCGTTGCTAAGGGATCAATTGAGCTGAAAGAAGCGGTTCAATCTGGTGGGTTACTGGGGACCAACTGGGCCTTGGGTGTTATTGAAGACAACATCACCATGATGATAGTTAAAACAGGTGAAATGGTCTTTGGTCACTCAGATATCGACGCAGATGATTACTTCACCTATTCAAGAACCAAGCGCAATTACAGCGTGGAAGGCGTTAGTGAAGGGAAGAAATCCTTTAACAACTCCCGTAAAATCCCAAGCATCTCGCTGGCAGAAGCTGAGCAGAAAATCGATGCAATGGGAATTACGGCTCATACATTCACCAGCAGCAAACCGATTGAAGATACGCTCAATAACCTCGTTAACAAAGACGATCAATACAAAACAATCACGGGCTACGATGCCACTCGTGAGCTAGCTTACCGCAATATTGCTAAATTGCAACCTTTCTACAACAAAGAATGGATTGTCGACCAAGGGAATAAACTGGCTGCAACGAGTCCTCTCTTGACCAAGGAAGTCTTGTCTGTGACCGCTATGAAGGGCAATGATTTTGTCACTGAACTAGCGGATGCTGATCACATCCTGATCCATTATGCCGATAAGACAAAAGATATCTTTAGCATGACGCCGAAAGATTCTAAAGTCAAACAAATCAAAGAGTACAGTGTGGCGGAGCTCGGTGAAGTGGTCTACACGCCAAATATGGTGGACAAAGATCGTAGTGATCTCATTAGTGCCATCGTAGGGAAATTAAGTCCTGTCGAATTGCAATCGGATCCAATTTACACACATCTTGGTCGAACTGGTCCAAACAAGGTCAATGCTATTAAGAACCTTTACCTCGAGGAGAGTTTCCAAGAAGTCAAGGACAATCTGACTCATTTTGTCAAACAACTGGTTGAAAACCAAGACCATCAATTAAATACGGATGAGGCTGCCAAACGGGCCCTTATCAAGAAGGTTGATGACAACAAGGCGGCAGTTCTTTTGGGTCTTTCTTACCTCAACCGCTATTACGGGGTGAAGTTTGATGATGTCAATCTTAAGCAACTCATGTTGTTCAAGCAAGATTTCTATGGGAAGAATGTCGATGTCTTAGACCGCTTGATTGAAATTGGCTCAAAAGAAGACTATATCAAAGGGACTCGTACCCACGATGCCTTCCGTGAAGTCGTAGCTAAGCATACTCGCTCTGGAAATCTCAATGATTTCTTGCAATACAACATGGAACTCTTTACAAGTGATACAAACTTGAATGATTGGTTCATCAAAGCAACCAAAGACAATGTCTATATTGTAGAGCCTGAGACGACCAATCCAGCTTTCACATCTGCCAAACACAGAGCCTATGAGGGCTTAAACAATGATGTTCACGGTAAAATGATCTTGCCACTCTTGAACTTAAAAGATGCCCATATGTTCTTGATTTCAACTTACAATACCATGGCCTATAGTTCCTTCGAAAAATATGGTAAGAACACCGAAGCAGAGCGGAATGCCTTCAAAGCTGAAATCGATAAGGTGGCGAAAGGACAGCAGAATTACCTCGATTTCTGGTCACGTCTGGCAACGGATAAGGTTCGCAATCAACTCTTGAAGAGCAATAATATGGTTCCGACCCCTGTCCTTGATAACCAAAACTATAAAGGCATTAGTACAGACCGTTATGGCCATACCAACAGTGGCAAAGATGTGGCTCCAATCCGTGAATTGTATGGCCCAACCGATCGTTACCATGCGACAGATTGGCGGATGGGAGCAGTGGCGCGAATTTACGGAAATCCATATAAAGATGACTCTGTCTTCTTCATGGTGACCGATATGATTAGTGACTTTGGGGTCTCTGCCTTTACCCACGAAACGACGCACGTTAATGACCGCATGGTATACTTAGGTGGTTGGAGACACCGCGAAGGAACCGATATCGAAGCCTTTGCCCAAGGCATGCTCCAAACGCCATCTGTATCCAATCCAAATGGGGAATACAAAGCCCTAGGTCTCAATATGGCCTATGAACGTCCTAACGATGGAAACCAATGGTACAATACCAATCCAAATGATCTCACTTCACGCGAGGACATTGATCGCTATATGAAGGGCTATAATGACACCCTCATGCTTCTGGATTACCTAGAAGGAGAAGCTGTCCTCAACAAAGGCAGTCAGGCATTAAACAATGCTTGGTTCAAGAAGGTTGACAAGCAATACCGAGGGGCTAATACCAAAAATCAATTCGATAAGGTTCGGCCGTTGAGTGATGAGGAAAAAG
Source organism: Streptococcus sp. DFI.7.26 (assembly GCF_022240605.1). Lineage (NCBI taxonomy): Bacteria > Bacillati > Bacillota > Bacilli > Lactobacillales > Streptococcaceae > Streptococcus > Streptococcus sp. DFI.7.26. Next base: position 182,702 of record NZ_JAKOGN010000001.1, read on the forward strand.
CCATTGCTTTAAACACAGTAGATGACCTCATCACCAATAATTTCATGACCAACCGTGGTCCTGGAAATGGCGTCTATAATCCATCTGACTTTGGTTCAGCCTATGTGACTGTGCCGATGATGACAGGGATCTATGGTGGGAACACCAGTGAAGGGGCTCCTGGAGCGATGTCCTTCAAACACAATACCTTCAGACTCTGGGGTTACTATGGCTATGAAAAAGGCTTCCTAGGTTATGCTTCGAACAAGTATAAACAAGAATCCAAACAAGCAGGCCATACGACTTTAGGGGATGATTACATCATTCAAAAGATTTCTGATGGAAGATTCAGTACCCTTGAAGATTGGAAGAAAGCTTACTTCAATGAAGTTGTGACAAGTGCCAAAAATGGAATGCAGGCTATTGACATCGATGGGAAGACCTATAATAGCTATGAAGACTTGAAACGTGCATTTGCTGAAGCAGTGGATAAAGACCAAGCTACCTTAAGTAACGGCGCTGTCAAATTTGACAATACTGTTGCACTGAAAGAAAAAATCTTTAAGAAATTGCTGCAACAAACAGATAGTTTTAAAACGTCTATCTTTAAATAATTGAATTCTCTCATCTGCTGAGCAGGTGAGAGTTTTTTAGAAGAAAAAATGAATAGAGGTGGACAAAGTATCTAAAAATTAAAAGGAATCAATCGTAGATCTAAAAATTTATCATATTAAAAAATAACGTAATTTAACAAAAACGCTTTCTTTTCTAGGAAATATTTGACTATTATATCTTTTAGGAGTAAACTAAGGGAGTAAAATTTATTTAAGGAGAATTCATCATGAATTTAACATTTTTAGGTCTTTGTTTAGCCTGTTTTGGTGTGTCACTTGCGGAAGGTTTGATGATGAGCAACCTGTTCAAATCTGCATCTCGCCAACCTGAAATTATCGGTCAATTACGTAGTCTTTTGATCCTTGGTGTTGCCTTTGTCGAAGGTACTTTCTTCGTAACCTTGGTTATGGCCTTTATTATCAAATAGACGCTTCTATTTTAGAAAAGGAGGTGTCAAACCTTGGAAGAAAGTATCAATCCAACGATTACTCTTGGACCTGTATCTTTTAATTTGACCCTACTTGCTATGACCCTGATTTCTGTTTTCGCTGTTTTTGGCTTCATTTATTGGGCCAGTCGAAAAATGTCGATCCGACCAAAAGGCAAACAAAATGTGCTGGAATCTGCATATGATTTTGTCGTAGGCTTCACAAAAGGAAATATTGGTGAACATTACATGAAGGATTATTCCTTGTTCTTGTTTGTTCTTTTCCTCTTTCTTTTAGTTGCCAATAACATTGGATTGATGGCAAAACTAGAAACAACCAACGGTTACAATTTGTGGACTTCACCGACCGCTAACCTCGGTTATGACTTTGCCTTCTCATTTTTGATCACCTTGATCGCCCATGTAGAAGGAATTCGTCGTCGTGGTGTGAAGGAATATTTGAAGGCCTTTGTAACACCAGGGTTTATGACACCCATGAATATTTTGGAAGAGTTCACGAATTTTGCCTCTTTGGCTCTTCGGATCTTCGGGAATATCTTTGCCGGTGAAGTATTAGCAAGCTTGCTCGTGAATCTATCACATCAAGCTTTCTATTGGTATCCAGTTGCCTTTATTGGAAGCATGGCATGGACTGCATTTTCAATTTTCATTTCATGTATCCAAGCCTATGTATTTACCATGTTGTCATCTCTCTACATTGGTAAGAAAATTAATGGCGAAGAGTAAGTAGAGGAGGAGTAAAAGAATGCATGTATCAATGAGTGAAATTATTGGTAACTTTATTCTCATTGCTGGTTCCTTCCTATTATTAATCTTTTTAGTAAAGAAATTTGCTTGGAACAATATCAATGATATTTTAGAGGCGCGTGCCAAAAAGATTACAGATGATATTGATGGAGCAGAATCAGCTCGTCAAAAAGCTGAGGAACTAGCAAGTAAACGTGAAGAAGAGTTGGCAGGTAGCCGCAAAGAAGCTGCGTCTATCGTCGAAAATGCAAAGGAAACTGCAGAAAAGAACAAATCTCAGATCCTTTCAGAAGCCACTCAAGAAGCAGTACGTTTGAAAGAAAAAGCGCAACAAGAAATTGCGCATAACAAAGAAGAAGCATTGAACAGTATCAAAGGCGATGTGGCAGATCTCACTGTCAATCTTGCCAGCAAATTGTTGAGTCAACAGCTGGATGCTGAAGGTCAACGTCAACTGATCGATCGCTATCTTGATGAATTAGGAGAAGCCTAATGGACAAAAAGCAACTGATGGTGATTGAGAAATATACCCAGCCTTTTGTTCAATTGGTCTTTGAAAAAGGAGAACAAGATCTTGTCTTTGAAAAATTGACCCAAATCAAGGGCATTTTTGAGGAGACTGGACTTGCTAACTTCTTAGCTCATATCGGTGTAGAGGATGAAGAGAAAGCAAAAAGTCTCAGACTTTTTCAACCCTCTGATTCACAATTACTCGACCATTTGATTGAAGTGGTTATTCTCAATCATCGTGAAGCCTTATTTTATGACATTGTAACGATTTGTTTGGATCAGATTCAACTGTTGAGCAACGCATTTGTCGTCACTGTTACGACAGTTGCTGGTTTGGATCCTGTTCAAGAGCAAAAGCTAGTACCCATTATCGAAAGAAAATTTGGGATTCAAGTTCGCTCGATCCAACAAAAGATCGATCCAGATTTAATTGGTGGTTTTGTGGTTTCAGCAAATCACAAGACCTTAGATACTAGTCTCAAACGTCAATTGCAAGTCATAAAAGCAAATTTGAAATAGAAAGTGGTGTGAATTTTGGCGATTAACGCACAAGAAATCAGCGCTTTAATTAAGCAACAAATTGAAAATTTCCAGCCAAATTTTGACGTCACAGAGACCGGAGTCGTTACCTATATTGGTGACGGGATTGCGCGTGCTCATGGCCTTGAAAATGCAATGAGTGGTGAGTTGTTGATCTTTGAAAACGGCTCATACGGGATGGCGCAAAACTTGGAAACGACAGATGTCGGGATTATTATCCTTGGAGATTTCACGGATATTCGTGAAGGAGACTCGATTCGTCGGACTGGTAAAATCATGGAAGTCCCTGCTGGGGATGCCTTGATTGGTCGGGTTGTCAATCCTCTTGGTCAACCAGTGGATGGCTTGGGAGACATCGTAACAGATACCTTCCGTCCAGTTGAAACACCAGCTCCTGGTGTTATGCAACGGAAATCTGTCTCAGAGCCCCTTCAAACCGGTTTGAAAGCCATTGATGCCCTCGTTCCAATCGGACGGGGCCAACGGGAATTGATCATCGGAGACCGTCAAACAGGGAAAACCTCTATTGCCATCGATACCATCTTGAACCAAAAGGATCAAGACATGATCTGTATCTATGTCGCAATTGGACAAAAAGAATCAACGGTTCGGACACAAGTAGAAACACTTCACAAGTATGGAGCAATGGATTATACCATTGTCGTAACAGCATCAGCCTCACAACCGTCTCCATTGCTATTCCTTGCACCATATGCAGGGGTTGCGATGGCCGAAGAGTTCATGTACAATGGCAAACACGTTTTGATCGTCTATGATGATTTGTCAAAACAAGCCGTTGCTTACCGTGAATTGTCCCTTCTTCTTCGTCGTCCGCCAGGACGGGAAGCCTTCCCAGGGGATGTCTTCTACCTTCATAGCCGTTTATTGGAACGTTCTGCCAAAGTATCAGATGAATTGGGTGGTGGTTCCATCACTGCGCTTCCAATTATTGAAACACAAGCAGGAGATATTTCCGCTTATATCGCAACTAACGTGATTTCGATCACAGATGGACAAATCTTCTTGCAAGATAGCCTCTTTAACTCAGGTATTCGTCCAGCCATCGATGCGGGATCATCTGTCTCACGGGTTGGTGGATCAGCCCAAATCAAGGCTATGAAGAAGGTTGCGGGGACTCTCCGTATTGACCTAGCTTCTTACCGTGAGTTGGAAGCCTTCACCAAGTTTGGTAGTGACTTGGATGCGGCTACTCAAGCTAAGTTGAACCGTGGTCGCCGGACAGTAGAAGTCTTGAAACAACCGGTCCATGAACCATTAACTGTTGAAAAACAGGTTGTGATCTTGTATGCATTGACACATGGATTCTTGGATAGTGTACCAGTTGATGATATCCTTCGCTTTGAAGAGGAACTGTTTGCCTTTGTAGAAGCACATCATGCAGATATCTTTGAAACCATTCGTACTACCAAAGATCTTCCAAGTGAAGAAACAATGGATGCAGTGATTACTGACTTTGTCAACCAATCAAGTTTCAAATAGAAATAGGAGTGGCAGATGGCAGTTTCTTTAAATGATATCAAAAATAAAATTGCATCGACAAAGAATACCAGTCAAATTACAAATGCTATGCAGATGGTATCTGCTGCCAAACTTGGGAAGTCTGAGCAAGCTGCCAGGGACTTCCAAATTTACGCATCTAAGGTTCGTAAACTATTGACCGACCTCTTACATGGACACGAGGCTGAAAATGCTAAGTACCATCCATTTTTAAAGAGTCGTCCGGTCAAAAAGTCTGCTTATATTGTCATCACTTCTGACCGTGGACTCGTGGGGGGCTACAACGCCTCTATCCTCAAGTCTGTCATGGAATTGAAGGAAGAATACCATCCAACAGGTGAGGATTTTGAAGTCATCTGTATTGGAAGTATTGGGGCAGATTTCTTTAGAGCAAGAGGCATCCAGCCGGTTTATGAACTACGTGGTCTAGCTGATCAACCAAGCTTTGATGAAGTGCGGAAGATCATCACCAAAACAGTCCAAATGTATCAAAATGAATTGTTTGATGAATTGTATGTCTGTTATAATCACCACGTCAATAGTTTGACCAGTCAATTGCGGGTAGAGCAAATGCTTCCGATCATTGACTTGGACCCCAATGAAGCAGATGCAGATTATATCTTGAATCTGGAGTTGGAATCAGACCGCGATGCGATTTTGGATCAATTGCTTCCACAGTTTGCGGAAAGTATGATTTATGGAGCCATCATTGATGCCAAAACAGCTGAAAATGCTGCCGGTATGATGGCCATGCAAACCGCAACAGACAATGCCAAGAAGGTAATTGATGAATTGACCATTCAATACAACCGTGCTCGTCAAGCAACCATTACGCAAGAAATTACGGAAATTGTTGCAGGAGCGAGTGCGCTTGAGTAGTTGATTCGATGCACATTTTAACAATACAAACATAAGCTTGATGGTGTGTATTCACAAGCTTAGAAACTTAATAGAATAGGAGAATGACATGAGTTTAGGCAAAATTTCTCAGGTTGTAGGCCCTGTCGTTGACGTAGCTTTTGCTGCGGGCGATAAACTCCCTGAGATTAATAATGCGCTTGTAGTCTATAAAAATGACCAACAAAAATCAAAAGTCGTTCTTGAAGTAGCTCTTGAACTTGGGGATGGTGTCGTTCGGACCATTGCCATGGAATCAACAGATGGCTTGACTCGTGGGATGGAAGTATTGGACACTGGTCGTCCAATCTCTGTGCCTGTTGGAAAAGAAACTCTTGGACGTGTCTTCAACGTCTTGGGAGATACCATTGACTTGGAAGAAGCATTTCCAGAAGATGCCCCTCGTGAATCCATTCATAAAAAAGCTCCATCCTTTGATGAGCTTTCTACTTCAGAAGAAATTCTTGAAACAGGGATCAAGGTCATTGACCTTCTTGCCCCTTACTTGAAAGGTGGGAAGGTCGGTCTCTTCGGTGGTGCCGGAGTTGGGAAGACCGTCTTGATTCAAGAATTGATCCACAACATTGCCCAAGAGCACGGTGGGATCTCTGTATTTACCGGAGTTGGAGAACGGACCCGTGAAGGGAATGACCTTTATTGGGAAATGAAGGAATCTGGCGTTATCGAAAAAACAGCCATGGTCTTTGGACAAATGAACGAACCACCAGGAGCACGGATGCGTGTAGCTCTTACTGGTTTGACTATTGCGGAATATTTCCGTGATGTAGAAGGTCAAGACGTTCTCTTGTTTATCGACAATATCTTCCGTTTCACCCAAGCCGGTTCAGAAGTATCAGCCCTTTTGGGACGGATGCCTTCTGCCGTGGGTTACCAACCGACCTTGGCAACTGAAATGGGACAATTGCAAGAACGAATTACCTCAACCAATAAAGGTTCTGTTACATCGATCCAAGCCATCTATGTGCCAGCCGATGACTATACAGACCCTGCCCCAGCAACAGCCTTCGCCCATTTGGACTCAACGACCAACTTGGAGCGTAAATTGGTTCAATTGGGGATCTACCCTGCCGTGGACCCATTGGCATCTAGCTCTCGTGCCCTTTCTCCAGACATCGTCGGAGAAGAGCACTATGCGGTGGCTTCTGAGGTCAAACGCGTTCTTCAACGCTACCATGAACTGCAAGATATCATTGCCATCTTGGGGATGGATGAATTGTCTGATGATGAAAAGACTTTGGTGGCTCGTGCCCGTCGTATTCAATTCTTCTTGTCTCAAAACTTTAACGTGGCGGAACAATTTACTGGTCAACCAGGTTCTTATGTACCGGTTGCAGAAACTGTTCGTGGCTTTAAGGAAATTTTGGATGGGAAGCATGACCACTTGCCTGAGGATGCCTTCCGTGGTGTCGGTTCGATCGAAGATGTGATTGCGAAAGCTGAGAAAATGGGATTCTAAGAAGAGGTGAAAGATGAGTCAAATGAACGTCCAAATCGTTACACCGGATGGACTGGTTTATGATCATCATGCCGCATTTGTATCTGTCAAGACAATTGATGGTGAATTAGGGATTTTACCTCGTCATATCAATACCATTGCGGTTTTGGCTGTAGACCAAGTGAAGGTCCGTCGGGTCGATGACGAAAAACACATTGATTGGATCGCCGTGAATGGTGGGATTATCGAAGTGGCAGATAATGTCATTACCATCGTAGCGGATTCGGCGGAACGCGCTCGAGACATTGATATTAGCCGGGCTGAGCGTGCAAAAATGCGTGCTGAAAAAGCCCTTGAAGAAGCCAAAGATCAACATTCTGTTGATATGGAGCGTCGTGCAAAAATTGCCCTTCAACGCGCTATTAACCGGATTAATGTCGGAAATCGATTATAAATACAAAAAGAAGTTGATTGGATCGACTTCTTTTTTTCGAATCTAAAGAATATGAAGGGAAACTTTGTCTTATGGTATAATAGAGGTATGATTCAAATGATTTTTACTTTTTGCAGTCACTTATTGTTTATTTCCTTTGCCTACCACCTTCTTTCAACGGTGGTTCAGTGGGAGCGTTTTTTAAAGGTAACTGCCGAAACAGCTGTGAAAATTCGGCTTCTTATTTTATTGATCAGCATTAGTTTAGGCTATTTAACTAGTAGCTTCTTTATCAGTATTTACGAATTCAGTCGGCAACTGTTTAACGGGAACTTTTAGCTTCTTTTTTGATGAATTTATGGTATGATAGTAGTCGTGACTGAATGAAATGGAGTAATAACGAGTATGGATAAAATTATTGTAAATGGTGGTCAAAATCGCCTAGTTGGAACTGTGAAGATCGAAGGAGCAAAGAATGCAGTCCTTCCTCTTTTAGCAGCAACTGTTTTGGCCAGTGAAGGAACAACAACTTTGACCAATGTTCCTGTTTTATCTGATGTCTTTACAATGAACAATGTCGTTCGTGGCTTGAACACACAAGTTACGTTTGATGAAGAAACCAATACTGTAGTCGTTGATGCGACGCAACCATTAACAGAAGAAGCACCTTACAAATATGTCAGCAAGATGCGAGCTTCGATCGTCGTTCTAGGTCCTGTCTTGGCTCGGAATGGTCATGCCAAAGTTTCCATGCCAGGTGGCTGTACCATTGGAAGTCGTCCAATCGATTTGCACTTGAAGGGCTTGGAAGCCATGGGAGCGAAGATCACCCAAACGGCTGGTTACATTGAAGCAAAAGCAGACCGCCTTCATGGGGCGCATATCTATATGGATTTCCCATCTGTAGGTGCCACCCAAAATATCATGATGGCAGCAACCTTGGCAGATGGAACTACTGTTATTGAAAATGCAGCCCGCGAACCTGAAATCGTGGACTTGGCCTCTCTTTTGAATAAGATGGGTGCTAAGGTACGTGGAGCAGGTACAGAAACCTTGACAATTGTTGGGGTGGATCGTTTGCATGGAGCGGTTCACAATGTCGTTCAAGACCGCATTGAGGCAGGAACCTTCATGGTTGGTGCAGCCATGACAGGTGGAGACGTTTTAATCGAGGATGCGATTTGGGAACATAACCGCCCTCTTCTTTCTAAGATGCAAGAAATGGGTGTTGAGGTAACGGAAGAAGAAAATGGTATTCGCATTCGCTCAGATATCTCTAAATTGAAACCAGTGACGGTAAAAACCCTTCCTTATCCAGGCTTCCCGACTGATATGCAAGCCCAATTCACTGCTTTGATGGCCATGGCCTCTGGTGAATCGACTATGATTGAAACGGTATTTGAAAATCGTTTCCAACATTTGGAAGAGATGCGTCGGATGGGCTTACATTCAGATATTATGAGAGATACAGCTCGCATCCAAGGTGGAGCTAGCTTACAAGGGGCTGAAGTAATGTCGACAGACTTGCGTGCTAGTGCAACCTTGATTTTAATGGGGCTTGTGGCTGAGGGAGAAACCAAAGTGAGCAAGTTAACCCACCTCGACCGTGGATATTTTAAATTCCATGAGAAATTGGTGGCTCTTGGAGCAGATGTACGTCGTGTGAAGGAAGATGATGATGAAAACTAAATTAAAAGCAATCGGAAAACAATTGGGAATCGTCCTATTAGTTCTTACGATCTTAGTGATTGTTTTCGCTCTTGGCTTGGTCATTGGATATGGTGTCATTGGCAATGGAAAGGATCCTTGGTCCATTCTCTCGCCAGATACATGGAAGGAAATACTTCAGAAATTTACAGGTAAGTAATTATCTATCAAAAAGAGGAGCTTGAGATCGTGATCCCAGGCTCTTTCCCATTCAGTAGAAACAGAGGAAACCAGTGTGGCAAACAATCAAAAAAAACCACTTAAAATGAAAAAATCAGGACAAACTCTACTGGGCTTAGTGGTGGCAGCAGCCCTCTCCATCGGTGGCTATTATTCTAGTCAACCCCAGCCAGTCGCAAGTCACTCTCAGGTTCAAACGGTTGTTACTTCGAGTCAAGAAGCAACACCGAGTAAGGAACTAGCGGAGAGTGTTCTGACAGATAGTGTTCGAGCTAAACTAGGAAAGAACATTCAATGGAATGAAGCGGGAGCTTTCATCATAAATCAGAACAAAACCAATTTGGATGCGGATGTTGCGAGTCTCCCTTATGCAGATACCAAGACGAAGACTGTAAAAGGACGAGAAATCCCAACAGTTGCTAACGCTTTGATGACCAAGGCGACTCGTCAATACCAAAAAAGGGAACAAATGGACATAGATTGGGCCCCAGCTGGCTGGCACCAAGTAACCAATTTAGCTGGGGAATATGACCATGCGGTTGACCGGGGTCATCTCCTCGGCTATGCCTTGATTGGCAACTTAGATGGATTTGATGCTTCGATGACGAATCCTAAAAATATTGCGGTTCAAACAGCTTGGGCCAATCAAGCGCGTGATAGTTTTTCGACGGGACAAAATTACTATGAAACCCTTGTTCGCAAGGCCCTAGATAAAAATAAGCGAGTCCGTTATCGGGTAACTCTCTACTATGCTTCAGATGAAGATTTGCTACCAGTCGGCAGTCAGATTGAAGCAAAATCGAGTGATGGCAGTCTAGAGTTTAACGTTTTTGTTCCAAATGTCCAGAGTGGGATTAGTTTGGATTATCGTACTGGAAAAGTAACAGTGCATAGCTAAGCTGAGTATAAAAGAAGAAGTAGGATGAGAAGGGTCCGGTGGCTTTGCTGTCAACTGGATCTTTTTCCTTTCATGACGTCACCCTTTAGCTTATTTTAAGAAAACTGAGGTAAAATAGCTTCTTCTAGACCTAAGCAGAGGTCTTCCCAAGGAAAGGAGGAGCTTGTGAGAACCATTATAGGCATGATTCGTTTTCTAATACGGGCCATTTGGGGCCTTGTTTGGGGCTTGTTTTGGACCCTAACCCTCAGTTTTGCTCTACTGGTTGGTGTTCTATTCTTTAGTGGAAAAACCGGTAGCGGGATTGATGGGGTTAGTCGCGCAGCCCAAACGGTTGTCACGCAGGTGGATGCTTATTTTCATCGAACTGGTCCTTTGCTAGGTCCGGGAAGTCCATCTGCTCAAGAAGGTCTTGCAACAGATGGCCATACCTCTACAGGAGCAAGGTGGGATCATGCAACTGCAAAAGTTTATCTAGATCCTGCAATGGATGAGACTTTTACTCTTGCTTATGAGGAAGCTCTTGAGTCTTGGAATCAGACAGGAGCCTTCACTTTCCAACTTGTCACCAGTGAAGAAGAGGCAGATATTCTCTTGACAGAGATGGATGATAGCACGGTTTCTGCAGCAGGTGAAGCAGAAACCCAGACCAATGTTTTAACCAATCGTTTCAAACGGGTGATTGTTCGTTTGAATCGCTATTACCTATTAAATAAGCAGTACAACTATTCCCATCAACGGATTGTAAATACAGCTGAGCATGAACTAGGCCATGCCATTGGTTTGGACCATAATGAGGAAGAGTCCGTTATGCAGGCAGCTGGTTCCTTTTATAGCATCCAAGAGAGGGATATTGAGGCTGTTCGGCAACTATACAAGGAGTAAGAATGATCAAACGCATACTGTATCTTATTCGAACCTTTCCAGAACAAGTGGCACTCTTCGTGTTTAACTCTGGAATCTTTCTTTGGATATCCCAAAAAGGTCAAGCAATTTCCCATGAATTAGGCATTCAACAGGCTTGGGAAAACTATGCTCCTGAGGGAGTCCGTCAATTTTTCGGGGACAATAAGGAAGCTGTTCAAGCTTTCTTCTCCCATTCGGCCATTACTTGGCTGATTGGCTCTATGATAATCCTGCTTGTGATTCGCTTTGTGAAGGGAGTCATCAAATGGGGCTTGTTTTTACTGGTGATTGGCATCGGGCTTTTCCTAGCCTATCAATACAGTCAAATGGCTTCCAATATCTCAGCGATTTGAAAAGTAAGGAAAGGTCAAGCGCGTCTAGCGTTTGGCCTTTTCTTCAATTGTCAATTTGTCAAAAGTAAGGTACAATGAAACTATGATTATTTTACAAGCCAACAAAATTGAACGCTCTTTTGCAGGGGAGGTTCTTTTTGATAATATCAGCCTGCAAGTGGATGAACGGGACCGGATTGCCCTAGTCGGAAAGAACGGAGCCGGTAAGTCTACGCTTTTAAAAATCTTGGTGGGAGAAGAAGAGCCGACTTCTGGGGAAATCAATAAAAAGCGTGACCTTTCTCTCTCTTATCTAGCCCAGGATAGTCGCTTTGAGTCGTCCAATACCCTCTACGATGAGATGCTCCATGTCTTTGACGATCTCAGAAAGACCGAGAAAACCTTGCGACAGATGGAGCTGGAGATGGGGGAAAAAACTGGGGCTGACTTAGAAAAGCTCATGCAGGATTATGACCGTCTATCGGAAGAATTCCGTCAGGCTGGTGGCTTCACCTATGAGGCAGATATCCGCGCTATTCTCAATGGCTTCAAGTTCGATGAGTCCATGTGGCAGATGAAGATTGAAGAGCTGTCTGGTGGGCAAAATACCCGTCTGGCTCTGGCCAAGATGCTCTTGGAGAAGCCAAATCTCTTGGTACTGGACGAGCCAACCAACCACTTGGATATTGAGACCATTGCCTGGTTGGAAAATTACTTGGTCAATTATAGTGGGGCCCTTCTCATTGTCAGTCACGACCGGTATTTCCTAGATAAGGTCGCTACCATTACTTTGGATTTGACCAAGCATTCCTTGGACCGCTATGTCGGCAATTACTCCAGCTTTGTCGAGCAAAAAGAACAAAAACTGCTAACTGAAGCTAAAAACTACGAGAAACAACAAAAAGAGATTGCTGCGCTTGAAGACTTTGTCAATCGCAATTTGGTGCGGGCGTCGACCACCAAACGGGCCCAGTCTCGACGCAAGCACTTGGAAAAAATGGAGCGCCTAGACAAGCCTGAAGCTGGGACCAAGTCTGCCCATATGACCTTCCATTCTGATAAGACCTCTGGCAATGTCGTCTTGACAGTAGAAGAGGCGGCCGTTGGCTATGATGATCAAGTTCTGTCGGAGCCGATCAATCTGGATATCCGTAAGATGAATGCGGTCGCTATTGTGGGACCAAATGGGATCGGGAAATCTACTCTTATCAAGTCTATTGTCGGGCAGATTCCTTTCATCAAGGGGGAAGCCCGTTTTGGGGCCAATGTCGAGGTGGGCTACTATGACCAGACCCAAAGTAAACTAACCCCTCACAACAGTGTCTTGGATGAGCTCTGGAATGACTTTAAACTGACACCAGAAGTAGAAATTCGCAATCGCCTAGGAGCCTTCCTTTTCTCAGGGGACGATGTCAAGAAAACTGTCGGCATGCTGTCAGGTGGAGAGCGGGCGCGTCTACTCTTGGCCAAGCTGTCCATGGAAAACAACAATTTCTTGATTCTCGATGAGCCGACCAACCACTTGGACATCGATAGCAAGGAAGTACTAGAAAATGCCTTGATTGATTTTGATGGGACCCTGCTCTTTGTCAGCCACGACCGCTACTTTATCAATCGGGTAGCGACCCAAGTCTTAGAACTCTCAGAAGAGGGCTCGACCCTTTATCTGGGAGACTATGATTATTATCTGGAGAAAAAAGCAGAGTTAGAGGCCCTTGCTGCAGCGCAAGCAGAAGCTGAGCCTGCTTCTTCAACGGAAGAAGTCACTAGCAATGATTATCACTTGCAAAAGCAAAACCAGAAGGAACTCCGTAAAATCACCCGTCGCATTGAGCAATTGGAAGCAGAGATGGAAGAGCTGGATCAAAAAATCCAAGCCATCACCGAAACCATGCATAGCACCAATGATGCAGAGGATTTGGTCCAACTGCAAAGCGAGCTAGACCAACTGACTATTCAACAGGAAGCTGTCATGGAAGAGTGGGCAGAACTGTCAGAGCAGGTGGAATAGATAGAAGATCTTGGAAAAGTTTTTCGTGAATTTCGAATCAGTAAAAATTATTCATTGAAAGAAGCTGCGGCCACTAATGACGCCGGCGAACTTATGGAGAGCCAGCAGCAAATCGACCAGCTGACTGCCACCCAAGAAGAAGCCATGCTAGAATGGGAAGAATTAGCGGAGAAAGTGTAGTTTTCTAATTTGCCTAAGGAGAACATTATGGCGACTGAAAATGATTGGTTTATGAAGCAGATTAAAGGTGTAGCCGATATAATTGGTACAACTTTGCGCCTACAGATTCAGAATTTAGATTTGGGGCAGTACGAGGATGAGGAAGGAAAACTCATCAACGGGAATCACTATCTTCAGCAAGTTTTAGAAGAGCAGCGCTTTGCAGAGGCTATTTCTTTTGTTGAAGAGCAGATGAAACGCCTACCTCTTCATCAGTATGATCTATTGGTTGATTGGCTGATTTCTTACTTAAGACAATTAGATTTTTCCGTTAAAGAAGAACATGGATTCTACGAAGGGTACTTGCAAGAGTTAGAAAGGCACTTAAAGGAATTTAAGTGGTAATCAAATGGAAGATTTAGGCAAAGTTTTTCGTGAATTTCGAATCAGTAAAAATTATTCGTTGAAAGAAGCTGCAGGAGAAGCTTGCTCGACCTCCCAGTTATCCCGTTTTGAATTGGGGGAGTCGGATCTGGCTGCGTCGCGCTTCTTTGACATTTTGGACAATATCCATGTGACGATTGAGAATTTTATGGATAAGGCCAGAAATTTTCAACACCATGAGCATGTCGCTTTGATGGCTCAGATTATTCCGCTTTACTACTCAAATGATATTGCAGGTTTTCAAAAGCTTCAAGAAGAACAACTTGAAAAGGCAAAACATTCCACCAATCCCCTCTATTTTGAGCTGAACTGGATCCTGCTACAAGGCCTGATTTGCCAGAGAGATGCCAGCTTTACGATGAAGCAACGTGATCTGGACAAGGTGGCAGATTACCTCTTTCAAACGGAAGAATGGACCATGCATGAGTTGATCCTCTTTGGCAATCTCTATAGCTTTTATGATGTGGACTATGTCACACGGCTTGGGAGAGAAGTGATGGAGCGTGAAGATTTCTACAAAGAAATTGGTCGCCATCGCAAACTGGTCTTGATTCTAGCCCTGAATTGCTACCAGCATTGTTTAGAACACCGTTCTTTTGAAAACGCCAGCTATTTTGAAGCCTATGTAGAAAAGATTATCGGCAAGAGCATCAAGCTCTACGAACGCAATGTCTTTCATTATCTCAAGGGATTTGCCCTCTATCAGAAGGGGCAAACAGAAGAAGGGCGGCAGCAAATGAGGGAAGCCATGCACATTTTTGATGTGCTGGGACTGCCAGAGCAGGTGGCCTATTATCAAGAACACTTTGATAAATTTGTAAAAAATGAATGTTCTAAATAGGACAGTGATAAAGGAGATTTTATGAACCGACATGCGGTCCAATTAATTAGTCGTGGAGCTATTAACAAAATTGGAAATATGCTCTATGATTATGGGAATAGTGTCTGGCTGGCCTCGATGGGGACTATAGGAAAGACGGTATTAGGGATCTATCAGATTTCTGAGTTAGTGACAGGGATTCTCGTGAATCCTTTTGGAGGAGTGATTTCAGACCGTTTTTCTCGTCGCAAGATTTTGATGACGACCGACTTGGTTTGTGGACTACTTTGTTTGGCGATTTCTTTTATCACAAATGATAGCTTAATGATTGCGGCCCTTATTTTTGCCAATATTGTTCAGGCCGTTGCCTTTGGTTTTTCTCGACCTGCCAATAAAGCCATTATTAACGAGGTAGTAGAGAAAGAAGAGATTGTGACCTATAACGCTCACTTGGAGTTAGTCTTACAGGTTGTTAGTGTCTGTTCACCTGTTTTTTCTTTCCTAGTTCTACAATTTGCCAGTCTTCATATGACCCTCTTATTAGATGCGCTGACCTTTTTCATTGCCTTTTTCCTAGTGGCTTTCCTTCCGAAAGAAGAAGCTAAGGTGCAAGAGAGGAAACAGTTTACCGGGAAAGATATTTTTTCTGATATCAAGGATGGGTTAGACTATATCTGGCATCAGAAAGAGATTTTCTTTCTCTTGTTGGTGGCTTCTAGCGTCAATTTCTTTTTTGCAGCTTTTGAGTTTTTACTTCCCTTCTCGAATCATCTATACGGGGTTAAAGGAGCTTATGCGACCATTTTAACGCTGGGAGCTATTGGATCTATTCTAGGAGCACTTGTTGCCAATAAAATGAAATCAAGTATGAAAATTCTCCTGTTTTTACTGATCATGGCAGGGGTTGGAGTGTTCATAATGGGCTTGCCTCTTCCGCCTTATCTTTCCTTTTCAGGAAATTTGGTCTGTGAATTTTTTGTGACCATTTTCGACATCCACGTTTTTACCCAAGTACAAACCAAGGTGGAAGATGATTATCTAGGTAGAGTATTGAGCACAATTTATACCTTGGCTGTTCTCTTTATGCCCATCGCCAAAGGGTTGATGACTTGGTTGCCAAGTGTCCGCATGGAATCATTTCTCTTGATTGGAGCTGGAGTTATTCTCTTTTCACTCTTGGCTCAGCTAGTAGCTAAGCAGCTTCCATCAAAAGAACAGTAGGGATCCTTTGATAAATTTGTAAACCATTATTTTTCCCAAATAAGGGACAAAATGAAAACCTCTTTCATGAACTGATACAATAGTTTCAGAAAATGAAGGAGGTTTTTTATGAATCGACATGCTATCCAGCTGATTGCTCGTGGGGCGATCAATCGAATGGGAAATATGCTCTATGATTATGGGAACAGTGTTTGGCTGGCCTCGATGGGGACGGTAGGAAAGACAGTGTTGGGGATCTATCAGATCTCTGAACTCGTCACCTCCATTCTAGTCAATCCATTTGGTGGCGTGATCTCAGACCGTTTTTCCCGTCGCAAGATTTTGATGACGACCGACTTGGTTTGTGGTCTCCTTTGTTTGGGCATTTCCTTAATCAGGAATAATCGTTGGATGATTGCAGCCCTGATTGTTGCCAATATTGTCCAGGCCATTGCCTTTGTATTTTCTCGTACTGCTAATAAAGCTATTATCACAGAAGTTGTAGAGAAGGACGAGATTGTGACCTATAATGCCCACTTGGAGTTGGTCTTACAGGTTGTTAGTGTCTGTTCACCTGTATTCTCTTTCCTTGTTTTACAATTTGCCAGTCTCCATGCGACTCTCTTACTGGATGCGCTAACTTTTTTCATCGCCTTTGTCCTAGTAGCATTCCTTCCGAAAGAAGAAGCCAAGGTTCAGGAAAAGAAAAAATTTACGGGAAAAGATATTTTTTTGGATATGAAAGATGGACTAGACTATATCTGGCATCAAAAAGAGATTTTCTTCCTCCTCTTGGTGGCTTCCAGTGTCAATTTCTTTTTTGCAGCCTTTGAATTTTTACTTCCTTTTTCCAATCGCCTTTATGGGGTCAAAGGAGCCTATACGACCATCTTAACCTTGGGCGCTATCGGCTCTATCATCGGAGCCTTGATCGCCAATAAATTTAAATCAAGCATGGAGATGCTTCTCTTTTTATTGATTTTAACAGGAGTGGGAGTCTTCATGATGGGCTTGCCCCTTCCGCCTTTTCTTTCCTTTTCGGGAAATTTAGTCTGTGAACTCTTTATGACAATTTTTAATATCCACTTTTTTACTCAGGTTCAAACTAAGGTAGAAGGAGACTACCTGGGCCGTGTCTTAAGCACCATTTTTACCTTGGCCATTCTCTTTATGCCTGTGGCTAAAGGCTTGATGACCTGGTTACCAAGTGTCCGAGTAGAATCCTTTCTCCTGATTGGAGCTGGCGTTATTCTCTTTTCACTCTTAGCTCAAGTAGTCGCCAAGCACCTACAAGCAAAAAATCATTAGAACAACATGAAAAAAGCACCGATTGGTGCTTTTTAGTTTTCGATTTGTTTGATTTTTTCTTCTTTATCACCTGACATCTTTTGTCCTAGTTGTTTTTTCGCAGTTTTTAACTCATGTTTTAATGAGAAATTTTTTGGAAGGCTGACTAAGAAAGTCACCAGCGAACCAAGAAGGACACAAACCAGAATCAAAATGATGAGCGGGAGTTTAAATTGGACCAGCAAAAAGTTTACAGTCACCGTTTGCATATTGGCCAAGGAAATAATCGCAATAAGCAAGACTGCAATCAGTAGTGCAACATATTGTAGTTTTCGTTTATTCATTTTGTCTCCCTATTCTTCTATTTCAGCTTTGCTTTTCACATCAGCGTATTCTTCTGCTTTTTCAAGGCTTAAGATATCATTGTAAGTCGCTAAGACGATGTCTTGTCCATATTTTTTCTTTAGAGCTGTTGTCACCAAGCGATAGGCCAAATTGGCGTTGCGAGACAAGATAGGGCCGTGGAAGTAGCTACCAAAGACGTTTTTGTAATGAACGCCTTCGCAACCATCTTCTTTATTGTTCCCATTTCCGTAGACGACCTTGCCCAGCGGTTTTTCATCCTCTGCCAAGAAGGTCCGACCTTGGTGGTTCTCAAAACCATAGTAGGTTTCATTGAACTCTTCATTATGGATCTTGATGTCTCCAATATAGCGATTGTTGACTTGGTTGAGGGTATAGTGCCCCATAATACCAAGTCCCTCAATGCGTTTACCAGAAGCTTCAATATAGTACTGGCCTAGAAGCTGAAATCCACCACAGATAGCAAGGACCACCCCATCGTTATGAATGAAGCGTTCGATGTCTTCTTTTTTATCTGGTAGATCTTCTGATACAATGGTCTGTTCGTAGTCTTGGCCTCCACCGAAAAAGGCAATATCGTAGGTGTCTGGATCAAAGCGGTCTTTGAGCGAAACGATGTCAACAGTGACATGAGCACCAAGTTTCTCCGCAACGTACTTGAGCATGAGGATATTTCCATTGTCCCCATAAGTATTCATCAGATTCCCATAAAGATGGGCAATTCTCAATTCATATTGGTAGTTTTCCTGATCAGGGGATTGTAGTGAAGTATACGTCATTAATTCATCTCCTTTTCAATCAGGTGTTCTTGAGCTAGCAATTCACGGAATTCTAGCATGGCCGTATAGGTGACTAAAATATAGGCGTGAGGAGTAGCCTGTCCTTTAATCTGGGTAAAGACATCCTCTAATTTTGCATTTTCAGTAATCTGGTCAGCCGGATAGCCTGTAACCCGAAGTCGTCGAGCAATTTCTGAGTGGCGTACCCCACCGGCGTTGATTTCTGGAATGTCCATCTGGGTGATTTGCTCAAAGTCGGCATCCCAGATCCAGCTGGTATCAATCCCATCTGCATAGTTGGCGTTGAGAAGAACGGACAAACTGAAGGGATACGGCGCTAGTTTGATCATTTCAATAGCCTGAGTAGCTCCAACCGGGTTTTTGATCAGGATTAGGGTACATTCTTTATCCCCAATCTTAAAGGTTTCCTGACGACCAAAGACAGCCTTACTCTTATCGAAACCACGCTTAATGACGTCTGGGCTTACATCAAAATAATGGGCCACCGCAACTGCAGCAAGGGCGTTGTAAATATTGTATAGGCCCCCGATATTGATGTGGTAGTTTGTACCGTTGATCTTAAAGTGAGAAGAAGTATTGGTCAGCTCGGTCAATTCATCGACAGCGACTGTTAAAGGAGGACGGTGGAAGCCACAGCTTTCACAAATGTAATCTCCCAGATTCGCATAGGTATTCAAGTGGTAGGTCAAGATTCTATGACATTCTGGGCAGACGATACCTTCTGTATTGTAATGAGCTAGCTGTGGAGCAGTTTTTTCCGTCTCAAAGCCAAAATATTGAATGGGATTTGGTAGGGGAAGGGTATGGAAAAGAGGACTATCCCCATTCATCAAAACAGTTGCTTGAGGCGCTTTTTTAATCCCATCTAAAATCATCCGATAAGTTGTGTAGATTTCTCCGTAGCGGTCCATTTGATCGCGGAAGATATTGGTGATCACAAACAAGGTCGGTGTGATGTAGTCACAAATCCGAGACAGACTGGCTTCATCAATTTCAAGAACAGCGATCGGACGACCAGAAGAACCTTTTGCGTTCAAGAAAGTAGTCGTAATCCCTGAAATCATATTGGCACCACTAGGATTGGTCACGATAGGTCCGAAAGCCTCCTGAAGAATCCCAACAGTGAGAGCTGTTGTTAGTGTTTTCCCATTCGTACCAGTGATAACCACAATTTCGTAGTTCTGGCCCAGATGTTGTAAAATGTCTTTATCAATTTGAAGGGCGATTTTTCCGGGAAGGGTAGAGCCACGTCCAAGCATACGCAAGAGGTGACTGCTCATTTTTCCGGCGATAAGCCCCATACTAGTCTTAATCTTCATAATTCATATTTTATCACAAAAAGCAACAGAAGGTTACAGAAAAATCTGTTGAAACATGATATAATGATGTGGAGTGGTTTGAACGCGCTATCCATTTTCTAGAAGCTCTGCTGTTGCCAGTAAGTATCTACAATGGTTAGTCGCGCGAAAAGCCTAGAAGAGAAGTGGTAGGTATGAGATTGTGAACATCCAACAACTGTCAAATCCCCAGTATTGGGCTAGTTTATTTCCCACTCCCTGGAGTGTGGTTGTCAACCTTATTGACATTGCCCTAGTGGCTTGGTTACTGTATTATTTTATCAAAGCCATTGTCGGCACTAAAATTATGATTTTGGTGCGTGGTGTTTTGACCTTTTTCTTATTTGAGTTAGTTGCCAATATGATTGGCTTGACGACCATTTCTTGGTTGATTAACCAAATCATCACATACGGGGTCATTGCTGCGGTAGTGATTTTCTCTCCGGAAATTCGGACGGGATTAGAACGATTAGGTCGAGCCACTGAATTTTTCTCAACCAATCAAATTAGTACTGAAGAAAAATTGGTTCAATCTTATGTAAAAGCGGTTGCTTATATGAGCCCTCGGAAGATTGGTGCCTTGGTTGCGATTCAAGGAAGTAGAACCCTTCAAGAATATATTTCTACTGGTATTCCCCTTGATGCAGATGTTTCGGGTGAACTTCTGATTAATATTTTTATCCCCAACACCCCGCTTCACGATGGGGCAGTGATTGTCACCAATGATAAAATTGCTGTATCTTGTGCCTATCTCCCCTTAACAGAAAGTACTGGGATTTCAAAAGAGTTCGGTACACGGCACCGGGCAGCCATCGGCTTATCCGAGGTAAGTGATGCCTTCACCTTTGTTATTTCGGAAGAAACAGGTGGTATCTCTATAACGAGAAATGGAAGTTTTAGACACGACCTCAGTATCGAAGAATTCGAACAAGAGTTGCGTTCTTTCATTATTCCAGAAGATCAAGGAAAAAAAGATTTGAAATCAAGAATTTTTGGAGGACGTATCAAATGATTCCAAAAAGAAAAATTGTCTATATCGTGACCTCCGTCTTTTTCTCAAGTCTCTTATTCATCAATGCAACCTCTGTTAATTTCCAGAATAACAGTAGTGCCCGTCAAGTGAGTTCTGAAACTTACACCAATACTCTTACCAATATTCCGATTGATGTAAAATACAACGATAGTAAATATTTTGTCAGTGGGATTAGTTCAGAAGTGACAGTCTTTCTGAAAGGATCTAACCGTGTTGCCTTAGCATCAGAGATGCAGGCTAGTACTCGTAAATTTAAAGTGGTTGCTGATTTAAGTGATCTGAAAGAAGGCCAGCATGAAATCACATTAAATATTGAAGGCTTACCTTCTGGTTTAACAGCAACCATCGAGCCTCAGAGGGTAACTGCAAAAATTGGTAAGAAGATGACGAAAAAGTTTGATGTTTCCGTCACTATACCTGATAAACAGATTGCTCCAGGGTGGAGTCTCTCACATGTTACTTTCTCTGAAGATGAAGTATCTGTGACAAGTGACCAAGATACTTTAGCTAAAATTGATCATGTGGAAGCCATCTTCCCTGAAGGAGATCTCTTGAACAATACCTACACTGCAACCGTATCAATGAAGGCAGTAGATAGTGAAGGGAATGATTTACCAGTCATTATCTCTCCATCAGAACTCTACATGAAGGTTGAGCTGAAACAAACAAGTTCCAGCTCTTCATCGACCAGTTCTTCATCACATAATAGCAATTAATATAGATTCATCGAAAGGAATATCATAATGGGTAAATATTTTGGAACGGACGGAGTCCGTGGAGAAGCAAACGTCGAATTGACACCAGAGTTGGCCTTTAAGCTCGGTCGATACGGAGGGTATGTCCTCAGTCAACATGAAAAAGAAACGCCACTTGTTTTCGTAGGACGAGACACTCGTATTTCTGGTGAAATGTTGGAAAGTGCGCTTGTTGCGGGTCTCTTATCTGTAGGGATTAAAGTATACAAACTCGGTGTGATTGCGACACCAGGTGTAGCTTATTTGGTTCGTTCTGAAGGGGCAAGTGCTGGGGTCATGATTTCTGCCAGCCACAATCCAGCTCTAGACAACGGGATTAAATTCTTCGGGAATGATGGCTATAAACTGGATGATGACCGTGAATTAGAGATTGAAGCCTTATTGGATGCGGAGGCGGATACTCTTCCTCGTCCTAGTGCAGAAGGTCTTGGCACTGTGATGGATTATCCTGAAGGACTTCGTAAGTATCAAGAATACTTAGTTTCAACTGGAACCCAGCTTGAAGGAATGCACGTGGCTCTAGATGCTGCGAATGGTTCTGCATCTACAAGCGCCCGTCAAGTCTTTGCTGACCTAGGAGCACGTTTGACAGTTATTGGAGAAAGCCCAAATGGTCTCAATATCAATGACCAAGTGGGTTCGACCCATCCTGAGGCTTTGCAGGAGGCTGTCCGAGAATCTGGTGCGGCTATTGGTTTGGCTTTTGATGGTGATAGTGACCGTTTGATTGCAGTAGATGAAAATGGGGACCTAGTTGATGGTGATAAAATCATGTACATCATTGGGACCTACCTTTCTGAGAAGGGGCTCTTAAAAGATAACACCATCGTAACGACCGTTATGTCCAATCTTGGCTTCCATAAGGCTTTGGATGCCAAGGGTATTAACAAGGTTGTGACTGCTGTCGGAGACCGCTATGTAGTTGAAGAGATGCGGAAGTCTGGTTACAATCTAGGTGGTGAACAGTCTGGTCACGTGATTGTCATGGACTACAATACCACTGGAGATGGTCAGATGAGTGCTGTTCAATTGACCAAGATTATGCAAGAAACTGGTCGTACATTATCAGACCTTGCATCGGAAGTTACCATCTATCCTCAAAAATTGGTCAATATCCGTGTTGAAAATAGCATGAAAGACAAGGCTATGGAAGTCCCTGCTATTCGTGCGATTATTGAAAAGATGGAAGCTGAAATGGCTGGAAATGGTCGCATCTTAGTGCGTCCAAGTGGTACCGAACCTCTTCTTCGTGTCATGGCAGAAGCTCCGACTGATGAAGAAGTGGATTACTATGTGGATACAATTGCTACAGTAGTCAAAGATGAAATTGGTCTTGAAGTTTAAATAATATAAGTAAACTTTCTAAAATAGAGTTTGAAAGGTTGGCTGAAAAAATACGTTGAATGATGAGGCCCATAGCCCTCATGACAACAGTTCTCTTTTCAATTACTTTTGTTCAAGCCATTCAAGCAGGAAACACCCTGATCTTGGCTTATCCTAAAGAAATAACTTTAATATCATCGTTTTTAAAAGGCTGGAATTTTCCAGTCTTTTTTGTTAGTTAGATGAAAAGGGATTTGAACAAGTGTGGATGTTTAAAAAAATATTTCATCCAATAGTCCTCTTTCGTATAGAGGTGGATGTTTGAAAAATGCCCTTATTCGTGGTAAAATAGGGCTAATGAATTTATTGTAATTGAGGTAAAAAACGTGGCTTTTGGAGACAACGGAAAACGCAAAAAAACTTTCTTTGAAAAATTGACCATGGTGGTCATTGTAATTATGTTGATTGTAACGGTTGGAGCAATCTTTGCTGCAGCTTTGGGTGCACTATCCTACTAAGGGACTACCAAGCAACACTTGGTTATAAAAGGAAAACGATAAACTATGAGTATGTTTTTAGATACAGCCAAGATTAAGGTCAAGGCTGGAAATGGCGGCGATGGCATGGTGGCCTTTCGCCGTGAAAAGTATGTTCCCAATGGCGGCCCTTGGGGTGGTGATGGTGGACGAGGAGGCAATGTCATCTTCGTTGTAGACGAAGGTTTGCGCACGCTGATGGACTTCCGCTATAACCGGCATTTCAAAGCCCAAAATGGGGAAAAGGGAATGACCAAAGGAATGCACGGACGGGGAGCAGAAGATCTCTATGTACGAGTTCCCCAAGGAACGACTGTCCGAGATGCTGAGACAGGCAAGGTCATTACCGACTTGGTTGAAAATGGGCAAGAGTACATTGTTGCCCATGGTGGACGTGGAGGACGCGGAAATATCCGTTTTGCCACTCCTAAAAATCCAGCACCTGAGATTTCAGAAAATGGGGAACCTGGTCAGGAACGCGAACTCGAATTAGAACTCAAAGTCTTGGCAGACGTTGGCTTGGTTGGCTTCCCATCAGTAGGAAAATCAACTCTTCTCAGTGTGATTACATCTGCCAAACCAAAAATCGGAGCCTATCATTTTACAACTATCGTTCCAAACTTGGGGATGGTTCGGACGCCGTCAGGTGAATCCTTTGCAGTCGCAGACCTTCCTGGATTGATCGAAGGAGCTAGCCAAGGGGTCGGGTTAGGAACCCAGTTCCTTCGTCACATCGAGCGCACCCGTGTTATCTTGCATATCATCGATATGTCAGCCAGTGAAGGACGAGATCCTTATGAAGATTACATTCAAATCAACAAAGAGCTTGAAACATATAATCTTCGCTTGATGGAACGTCCTCAGATTATCGTGGCGAATAAGATGGATATGCCAGAGAGCCAGGAAAATTTGAAAGAGTTCAAGAAAAAATTGGCGGCCAACTACGACGAGTTTGATGAACTGCCACAAATCTTCCCAATCTCTAGTTTAGCGCATCAAGGTTTGGACAACTTGTTAGAAGCAACAGCAGACTTGTTAGACAAAACACCAGAATTCTTGCTCTATACAGAAGAAGATATGGCGCAAGAAGAAGTCTACTACGGCTTTGATGAGGACCAACCAGCCTTCAAGATTAATCGTGATGATGATGCTTCTTGGATCTTGTCCGGTGATAAGCTAGAGAAGCTCTTCAATATGACCAATTTTGATCGCGACGAGTCTGTCATGAAGTTTGCGCGTCAATTGCGCGGAATGGGTGTCGATGAAGCCCTTCGTGCGCGTGGTGCCAAAGACGGAGATATCGTTCGGATCGGTAAATTTGAATTTGAATTTGTTGACTAGTTAGAGCTAAAGAGGAGAAGAAGATGGGAGATAAACCTATATCCTTTCGTGATAAAGACGGAAATTTTGTCTCTGCTGCAGACGTTTGGAATGCAGAAAAATTGGAAGAACTCTTTAATAAGCTGAATCCCAAACGTAAGTTACGCTTAGAACGGGAAAAATTAGCAGCATCCAGTGAAAATTAGGAATCAGGAGAAGAAAATGGCAAAAACAATTCACACAGACAAAGCACCGGCAGCAATTGGACCTTATGTTCAAGGAAAAATTGTAGGCAATCTTTTATTTGCAAGTGGGCAAGTACCTCTTTCACCAGAAACTGGTGAAATTGTTGGAGAAACCATCCAAGAACAAACCCAACAAGTCTTGAAGAATATTTCTGCTATCCTTGAAGAAGCTGGAACGGACTTTGATCACGTAGTGAAAACAACTTGTTTCTTAAGTGATATGAATGATTTTGTACCTTTTAACGAGGTATACAAAACAGCTTTTTCAAGTGAATTTCCAGCACGTTCTGCAGTAGAAGTGGCTCGCTTGCCACGCGATGTCAAAATCGAAATTGAAGTCATTGCAGAAGTTTAGTCTGAATAGAGGAATGCATTCGGGTAAAAAGAATGTTGGAGTGAGAGCCATCGACTGACCAACTGGAAAGATGATGCCCTCCTCCTTTTTTGTAAGGAAAAGGTGATTAGGATGACAGATACAGAAAAGACCATTCAACTGGTCATTGTAACAGGAATGAGTGGTGCAGGAAAGACCGTAGCCATTCAATCCTTTGAAGATATGGGCTATTTCACCATCGACAATATGCCACCAGCTCTCTTGCCGAAGTTCATTGAGCTGATTCAACTTTCGATGGACAATAACAAGTTGGCTCTCGTCGTGGATATGCGTAGTCGGTCTTTCTTTGCAGAAATTCGCTCCATTTTAGACGAATTAGAGAACCACGAAGGGATTGATTTTAAAATTCTCTTTTTGGATGCGACCGATAGTGAATTGGTTGCTCGCTACAAAGAGACTCGTCGTAGCCATCCACTGGCTGCTGATGGGCGTGTCTTGGATGGGATTACATTGGAACGGGAACTTTTGGCTCCACTTAAAAACATGAGTCAAAATGTCATTGATACGACGGAACTAACGCCTCGTAATCTTCGTAAAGTGATTGCTGAACAATTCTCCAGACAAGATAGTCAGCCTGAGTTTCGGATTGAAGTCATGTCCTTTGGCTTTAAGTATGGTTTGCCTTTAGATGCAGACTTGGTCTTTGATGTTCGTTTCCTACCGAATCCTTATTACCAACCAGAGCTACGGAATCAAACGGGGCTAGATGATGATGTCTATAACTATGTCATGAATCACAAAGAATCAGAGGAGTTTTATCGTCATCTTTACGATTTGATTGCTCCCATCTTGCCTGCATATAAACGAGAAGGAAAATCCGTTTTGACAATTGCAGTGGGCTGTACAGGTGGTCAACACCGTTCAGTAGCCTTTGCTGCTCGTCTTGGACGGGATCTAGAGAAAGATTGGACGGTTAATATGAGTCATCGCGACAAAGACCGACGGAAAGAAACGGTGAATCGTTCATGAGAAAACCAAAAATGACCGTCATCGGAGGCGGTACAGGGATTTCTGTCATCTTGGATAGCCTTCGGAAAAAGGATGTTGAAATTACGGCTATTGTGACAGTGGCGGATGATGGGGGTAGTTCTGGGGAACTTCGAAAAAATATTCATCAATTGACACCACCAGGTGACTTGCGTAATGTGCTAGTAGCCATGTCTGACATGCCTCGTTTTTATGAAAAAGTCTTTCAATATCGTTTTGCAGAAGACGATGGGCCACTAGCTGGTCATCCTCTTGGGAATTTGATCATTGCCGGGATTTCTGAAATGCAGGGCTCGACCTATAATGCCATGCAATTGCTGACTAAATTTTTCCATACGACAGGAAAAATTTATCCTTCCAGCGATGTACCGTTGACCCTTCATGCCGTCTTTACGGATGGGTCAGAGGTCGCAGGTGAGAGTGAAATCGCCCATCATGAGGGAATGATTGATTATGTCTATGTCACCAATACCTATAATGATGAGACACCGAAAGCGAGTCGAAAAGTAGTAGATGCGATTTTAGAAAGTGATATGGTGATTTTAGGACCGGGTTCTCTTTTTACATCAATCCTTCCTAATCTAGTGATTGAAGAAATTGGACAGGCCTTGCTTGAGACGAAAGCAGAGGTTGCTTATGTCTGCAATATCATGACCCAACGTGGGGAGACAGAACACTTTACCGATAGTGACCATGTTTCCGTCCTTCATAAACACTTGAAGAAGCCGTTTATTGATACTGTTTTAGTCAATATTGAAAAAGTCCCTCAAGAATATATGGACACGAATCGCTTTGATGAATACCTGGTTCAAGTAGAACACGATTTTGCAGGTTTAAAATTGCAGGTTCCCCGAGTTATTTCAAGCAATTTCCTTCGCTTGGAAAACGGCGGCGCCTTCCATGATGGAGGAGCTGTGGTAGATGAGTTGATGCAAATTGTACAGGTGATTAAATGAGTTTTACCATTAAAGTAAAAGAAGAGCTCTTGACCCTTCATCGCTTTGAGAAAAGTGAGTTATCTGCTCTGATTAAGATGTCAGGTAGTTTGGGATTGAGTATGGGGGGCTTAAGTTTGTCTTTGACAACGGAGAATGCTAAGATTGCCCGCCATATCTATGAATTAATTGTAGAGTTTTATCAGGTCAAATCGGACATTCGTCACCACCAAAAAACCAATTTAAAAAAGAATCGCGTCTATACTGTTTCTATTGATGAAAAAGTCGAAGAGATTCTTGCAGACCTGCACTTAGCAGATTCTTTCTTTGGTATTGAGACAGGGATTGACCCAAGAATTTTAGAAGAAGATGAAGCAAGTCGAGCTTATCTGAGAGGTGCTTTCTTAGCAAGTGGGACCATCAAGGATCCGGAGTCTGGCCGCTATCAATTAGAGATTAGCTCTGTTTATTCCGACCATGCCCAGGACTTGGCCAACCTCATGCAACACTTTTTGTTAGATGCCAAGACCATCGAACGCAAAAAAGGAGTCGTTACCTATTTGCAGAGGGCAGAGGATATTATTGATTTCCTTATCTTGGTAGAAGCCAAGCAGGCTTTGGAAGAATTTGAGTCTGTCAAGGTCATGCGAGAAGCGCGCAATGATCTCAATCGAGCCAATAATGCTGAAATGGCCAATATTGCGCGGACGGTCACAGCTAGTATGAAGACCATTAACAATATCGTCAAAATTATGGATACCATCGGATTAGGTGGTCTTCCTGTCGAGCTTCAGGAAGTTGCCTATGTTCGAATCCAGAATCCCGACTATTCTATCCAGCAAATTGCGGATGCACTGAAAACTCCCTTAACCAAAAGTGGCGTCAATCATCGCTTGCGAAAAATCAATAAGATAGCAGACGAGCTAGATGAACTATAAGAAAAAAAACCTTTGAATCAGTTGATTCAAAGGTTTCTTCTTACAAACTAGTCGAATGGACTGGTTGAACTTTCTTATCTGGATAAATGTAGTTTATCGCATTATTTACCGCAGTCGGAGCCTCGCCCAGACCAGTAGCAATCAAATCGATTTTTCCTTCGTAGAAGCAACAGTCGCCACAAGCGTAGATGCCTTCTCGGCTGGTCTCTTGTTTGCGGTTCACGAGGATCTTATGGCGTTGGAGGTCCAAGCCCCATTCTTTCAATTTCCCAACGGATGATTTAAAGCCATAGTTGACAAAGAGTTCATCGATGGGGAGTAATTGGGTTTCATCTGATTTAACCTTGCTAATTTCCAGATGGCTAGCACGGCCATTTTCTCCGATTAAACGGCTAGGAACATAAGGAGTTTGAATAGAGACGGACGAAGCCTTCAATTCTTCAACACTGTGTTCGAGAGCGCGGAAATTATCACGACGATGGACCAGAGTTGTCGGTGCGATTTTTTCAAAGGCTAGAGCCCAATCGACTGCTGAATCTCCTCCTCCTAGAATAGCAACTTGTTTGCCGGCATATTGTTGGATATTTGAAACATGGTAGTGAACGTTCTCGAATTCTTCAGCCCCATCCACTTCTAAAGGACGAGGTTTAAAGGCACCACCACCCATCGCAATAATAACAGCACGACTGAAATGCTGGTCTTTATTGGTTTCAATGAGGAAGTGATTCTCGTTTTTACGAATGTCCAAAACGGTTTCGTTCAGACAAATGTCAGACTCGAATGTTTCTAATTGATCGATCAACCGTTGGGACAATTCTTCTCCAGTCAGGTTCGTAAAACCAGGGACATCCAGGATTCGTTTTTCAGGATAGAGAATAGCGGGTTGACCACCTAGTTGAGGAAGGGAATCAATCAATTTTACTTTTACTTGACGCATATGGCCATAGAAGGCAGCAAAGAGTCCTACAGGGCCTCCACCGATAATGGTAATGTCATAGATTTCAGACATGAGATCTCCTTTGTGATGTGTAACTAGTCCTATTGTATCATAATTCGGAGATAAATAGAAAGTGGAGGAGGGTACAAGGATTAAAAAGAATGAATCAGGGGATTGAGATATATTTTTTAAAAATAATGTTCGGTTTATTTACAAGTGTTCGATAATCTGTTAGAATAAATTATTATTATTTTTTTTATAAGGAGATTATTCAAAAATGCAATTTGATTTTTGGGTTAAAGTTGCGACCGAATTTATTGCAACAGCATTATTGATTATTTTAGGAAATGGTGCCGTTGCAAACGTTGAGTTGAAGGGTACCAAGGGGCATCAAAGTGGATGGCTCGTGATTGCGATTGGCTACGGAATAGGTGTTATGATGCCAGCCTTGATGTTTGGTAACGTTTCTGGTAACCATATCAACCCTGCCTTTACGATTGGTCTTGCAGTTAGCGGACTCTTCCCTTGGGAAAATGTTTTATACTACATCGTTGCTCAACTTCTTGGGGCTATGTTTGGGCAATTGGTTGTCGTTGCGACTCACCGTCCTTACTACCTTCAAACTGAAAATCCAAACAATATCTTGGGAACATTCTCAACGATTTCTAGCTTGGATAAAGGAACTCCAGAATCACGTAAAGCAGCAACCATCAATGGTTTCGTCAATGAGTTTGCTGGATCATTCGTCCTTTTCTTCGGTGCACTTGCCTTGACAAAACACTTCTTTGGTGCAGAGGTTGCTTCTCTAGCTCAAAGAGCAGCGACTGAGCAGGGAGGGATTTTTGATGCTTCTTCAACAGCCGCAAAATTGGCTTTGTCACAAGCACATGCTCCTGGTTTAGGAGTGGCTCACTTGGCACTTGGATTCCTCGTTATGGCTTTGGTGACATCACTTGGTGGTCCTACAGGACCTGGTTTGAACCCTGCACGTGACCTTGGTCCACGTTTGGTTCACGCTTTCCTTCCAAAATCTGTTTTAGGTGAACACAAGGGAGATTCAAAATGGTGGTACGCTTGGGTACCAGTTGTAGCACCAATCTTGGCTGCAATCGTTGCTATTGCCCTCTTTACCTTCCTTTATAAGTAAGACCAGAACACTTTTCGTAGACATTACGGAAAGTGTTTTTTTAAGAAAGTTTCGTGTAGAAACAATAATTAAGTCTGTTTTTTTATGGGGCTTTAATTGTGTTATTTTAATAAAGGAGTTAGTAGCTTGTTAATTATAATTATTACCATCTGCTTATTATTTTTATATTTCTTAATGCATCATCTAATTCAGCAGTCAAAGAATCCTACAGGAATACTCGGGAAAGGAATGATGAAAATTTGGAATTATACTTATTTTCCTATGTATGTGTGGGCAACCAGACAACTGGATAAAAATGATGTCCATAGAATACTAGATGTAGGAGTAGGAAACGGTCGTTCAAGTATCTTTTTGAAAGAAATCTATCCAAGAAGTACAGTTATAGGAATCGATAGTTCAGCAACTGCTATCTCAGAAGCGAAGGATTCGGAAAGTTTAAACCTTAAGTTTGAACGAAAAGATGTTAGAAAGACAGGTTATCCTGATGAAACGTTTGATTTAATAACAGGCTTTCAAACGCATTTTCATTGGGAGGATATAGAGACTTCATTTACGGAGTTAAGAAGAGTTCTTACATCAGATGGACTGCTTTTGCTAGCTTGTGAATGGCAAAAATTAGTTTATTTCTTGCCACAATTCAAAGTGGAGGATGAGTTTAGTAAGTTCTTGTCGTCAAAAGGACTGAATCTTTTAACAAGTCAGAAGAGTGGGCGATGGATTCTTTATAAGATTGTAAAAGAGACGAATTAAGTCAGTAAATGCTTATTATTAGGAGTAGGGATGAAAGAAAGGAATATAATAAAAGATAATAGAAGAGCTGGTTATTTTAGTTTTCTATATTATTTGCATGAGGAGAAAGAGTTTCATTCAGACGCACTTGTTGCTCTTTGTCAGTATCTAGAAAGGATGGATTCTGTTAGTCTTGAGCAACTGAAAGACTTACGTTGGATTGAATGTCAAATTTTGCGCCATATGGTCTATCATTTTGATCCAAATGATCTAAGTAGAATTCGCAATCTCCCAACGAATTATTGGGAGGAATTGGAAGCATTCGAACAAGTAGTGTCAAAGCTTTATGATCGTTATGAATGAAAGGATTTTCCAAAATCTGAAATTCTAGCACAGTTTTGAAGCTAAGATGATGGTGAGAGATGAATTCCTTTAACTTTTTCTTGACAATCTACAGAATTCCGTGTAGAATAGAATAGATCTTGAACTTGAAGGGAGTGAAAAACATGTCAAAAACAGTAGTACGTAAGAATGAATCTCTTGACGATGCTCTTCGTCGTTTCAAACGCGCGGTTACTAAAGCTGGTACTCTTCAAGAAACACGCAAACGTGAATTCTATGAAAAACCTTCTGTAAAACGTAAACGTAAATCAGAAGCAGCTCGTAAACGTAAAAAATTCTAATTGAATACAAGAACAGACTTCGGTCTGTTTTTTGTTTCTCTAAAAAATTGAAGATAAAAAACCCGACCTTCTAGCTAGAAGATCGGATCTTTTTATCTGATTATTTGTTAGCAAGCAAGTCGCGGATTTCAGCAAGTAACTCTTCTTGAGTAGGAGCAGCAGCTTCTTCTTCAGCAGCTTCCTCTTTTTTACCAAGGTTTTGAGCTTTCTCAGCAGCTTTTACTACGAAGAAAAGAACAGTACCAACAAAAAGGAAGTTGATAACAGCGCTCAAGAAGCTACCGTAAGCAACACCGTTCCATGACAATTGTGCAATCTTTTCAACACCAGCAGCTTTCATAGCTGGGTTCAAAATAAGTGGAGTGATGATATCGTTAACAAATGATGTTACGATAGCTCCAAATGCAGCTCCGATAACGACTGCGACAGCAAGGTCAACAATATTCCCACGAAGGAGAAAAGCTTTCAAATCTTTTAACATATCCTAAATATGTCCTTTCATAATAAATTTTACAGGGCATAGTATAACTAAAATTTTTTTCGTATTCAATAAATATGCTCAAATTTTTTTAAAAAGTTGATTTAAGAAAAATGGAGGCTTTCAAAACTCAGGAAAAATGTGGAAAAATCGGGTGAAAATCAATACGGATGATTTACAATTGACAAAAATTAGTTTAAAATAGTTAATGATATTCTATGGTAAAATGGAGGCACTGTTTATGGTTGACAAACAACTGATTTCAGAAATAAAAAACAGTGTGAATATTGTAGATGTAATCGGAGAAGTCGTTCAATTGACAAAGGCAGGACGAAACTTTTTAGGTCTCTGCCCTTTTCATGGTGAAAAGACGCCTTCTTTCAATGTGGTCGAGGATAAACAATTCTATCATTGTTTTGGTTGTGGTCGCTCAGGCGATGTTTTTAAGTTTATCGAAGACTATCGTGGTGTCTCCTTCATGGAAGCTGTTCAAACTGTCGGAGATCAGGTGGGCATTCGTGTCCAGACTCTTCCTCCAAGTCAGTCTAGGCCCCAACAAGCAGATGGGAAACAGCCCTTCTATGAGATCCATCAAGAGGCTGCCAAGTTCTATCATGCCATCTTGATGACGACAAAGATGGGTGAAGAGGCTCGGCAATACTTGTATGATCGAGGGCTTGATGATGAGGTTCTTCGGCATTTTCAAATAGGGCTTGCACCAGCAGAAGGAAATTATCTGCTTCAGAGTGTTTCAGGGAAGTTTTCAGAAAATATTCTGGCCGACTCAGGTTTATTTCATATTAGTGATAGGGGGATCATGTATGATGCGTTTCAAGATCGCATCATGTTTCCCTTGTCGGATGATACTGGCCGAGTCATTGCCTTTTCTGGTCGACTCTGGCGTGAACCAGTTGAGGGAGCAAAGCCTCAGGGGAAATACAAGAACAGCCGCGGTACGCTCCTTTTTAACAAGAGTTATGAGCTCTACCATTTGGACAAGGCCAAGCAGGTCGCTAAGAGGAACCATGAGCTTTATCTGATGGAAGGATTCATGGATGTCATCGCAGCCTACCGAGCTGGGATTGAGAATGCCGTTGCTTCTATGGGGACAGCCCTCACGCAGGAACATGTGGCTCATCTGAGCAAATTTACCAAAAAGGTTATCTTGGCCTATGATGGGGATAAGGCGGGAAGGCTGGCGACAGCAAAAGCTTTGGAGGTCCTGGAAAAACAGGAGGTAGAGGTCGTCCAGATTCCTGATCAGATGGACCCAGACGAGTATCTCAATAAGAATTCTCCTCAGGCTTTGGCGGATTTATTGGAAAAAACACGTCTCAGTCGCGTAGAGTTTCTCATGGATTATTGGAAGCCAGACAATATTGAAAATTTGCAGGCGCAGATTGAATTTGTCGAAAAAATGGCTCCCTTAATTGCTCAGACGCCATCTGTAACGGCACAGAATACCTATATATACAAATTAGCTGATCTGTTGGTAGACTTTGATTATTTGCAGGTGGAACAAACAGTAAATGCTAGTCGCCTACAGATGCGGAGTCAGCGTCAGGAGCAAGGACAAGTTCAGGCCCAGGCTCCAGTTGCTAGTCCAACTGTTGTCCAAAAGCAACTGCCTCGTCTGGTCCGGGCGGAGAATCATCTCCTTCATCGGATGAATGCTTTTCCTTATGTTTTGAATGAATATCGTCTTCGGACAGATTTTTCATTTGATACCCCTGCCTTACAGACCTTGTACCAACTTCTTTGTCAAAATGGAGAAGTGACATCGCAGGATTTGTCAGAGCAGACAGAGGAGGTGCAACGAGCTTGGTATCTGATGCTAGAAGAAAATTTACCGGATGAAATAGCGGAGAATGAGTTGGAAGAAGTGGAAGAAACGAGAAATCGTGAGCTTCTCCGTAAAGAAAGTCAACAAATAGGAAAGAAAGTCCGAGAAGCCTCTCACAGTGGAGATGCGGATCAGGCTTTGTTGGAACTCGAGCGCTTAATCGCTCAAAAAAGAAGAATGGAGTAGGAATGGCGAAAGAACAAAAAGATATCACAACTTTAGATGTCCAAATTGCAGAGTTTATTCGTAGTCATAAGAAAAGTGGTACTGCAACAGATGATGAAATCAATGATCAATTGGTCATTCCTTTTACCTTGGATGCCGATGGGATTGATGATTTGTTGCAACGAATTCAAGATGCAGGGATTTCCATCACGGATAAGGAAGGAAATCCAAGTGCGCGTGTCCTGAACAATGAAGAGGAAGAACCAGAGTTGACGGATGAGGAATTGCTTGGAAGTAACTCTGCTAAGGTAAATGACCCAGTACGGATGTACTTGAAAGAAATTGGGGTCGTTCCTCTTTTGACCAATGAAGAAGAGCAAGAATTGGCCATCTTGGTGGAACAAGGAGACTTGGAAGCCAAGCAACGTCTTGCAGAAGCCAACCTTCGTTTGGTTGTATCCATTGCGAAGCGCTACGTTGGTCGTGGGATGCAATTCTTGGATTTGATCCAAGAAGGAAATATGGGCTTGATGAAGGCGGTAGATAAGTTTGACTATACCAAAGGGTTCAAGTTCTCTACCTATGCCACTTGGTGGATTCGTCAGGCCATCACTCGTGCTATTGCAGACCAAGCCCGTACTATTCGAATTCCTGTACACATGGTGGAAACCATCAACAAGTTGGTTCGTGAACAACGCAATCTTTTGCAAGAATTGGGACAAGATCCAACACCTGAACAAATCGCTGAACGCATGGATATGACGCCAGATAAGGTCCGTGAAATCTTGAAGATTGCTCAAGAGCCTGTTTCTCTTGAAACACCAATCGGGGAAGAAGACGATAGCCATTTGGGAGATTTCATCGAAGACGAAGTAATTGAAAATCCAGTAGACTACACCACTCGTGTGGTTCTCCGCGAACAATTGGATGAAGTCCTCGATACCCTGACAGACCGCGAAGAAAATGTGCTTCGTTTGCGTTTCGGTTTGGATGATGGAAAAATGCGGACCTTGGAAGATGTGGGGAAAGTCTTCAATGTAACCCGTGAACGGATCCGACAGATCGAAGCCAAAGCCCTCCGTAAACTCCGCCACCCAAGCAGAAGCAAACCATTGCGCGATTTTATAGAGGATTAAAAATGTCCAGTGGACATTTTTAACGGCTACCCAAAAACAAGAGAGTGGCCAGGTCCGGGGGATCTTTTTAACCCGAGCCAAGAAATTCGGAAGCGAGGAATGTCCAGTGGACATTTTTAACGGTCGCCTAGAAATGTAAAAGCAATCTAGGTCCGGGTGCCCTTTTCTAGAGCCCTTTGAATCTAGGGCTTGCTGTAAACAAAAAAATTCTTCCTGGGGTTGAACCGAGTGAAGAAGGAGTAAAGAATGAGTTATACGACAGAAGAAATCGAACAAATTAAAAACCGTATTCTTGAAAATCTAGAGCAGGTCATCGATCCTGAATTAGGTATAGATATTGTCAACCTTGGTTTGGTCTACGAAATTCGGTTTGATGGTGAAACTGGTGAAACAGAAATCGATATGACCCTCACCACCATGGGCTGTCCATTGGCAGACTTGCTGACGGATCAGATTTATGATGCTTTAACAGGAATGGAAGAAGTGACCAAGGTCGATGTGAAATTGGTCTGGTATCCAGCTTGGACAGTTGAGAAGATGAGCCGCTATGCGCGAATTGCTCTAGGAATTAAATAAAATTGTTTTAAAGGAGGGACAGATGTCCCTCTTTTTTAGTGAAGATGGTTTGAATGTCAAATAGTACGAATATTATATCTTCTTTTACGATTATATCTTGCAATCACTTCTTAGTAAGGTTATAATAGAATCATTATTAAATTAAGGAGAAGATTATGAATCAGTACCCTTTGGTCTACTTAGACCATGTTCAAAAAGTGTATGGTAAGCACATTGCCTTATATGATGTGAGTGTCAATATTCAACCGGGTCGTATCATTGGTTTGTTAGGACCAAATGGAAGTGGGAAAACAACCATCATTAAATTAGTGAATGGGCTTTTGCAACCAACTTCTGGTAATGTCTACATCCATGGTGAAGTGCCGTCTGCAAAAACCAAACAAGTCGTTTCTTATTTACCAGATACAACTTATTTGGATGAAAATATGAAGATTTCAGAAACCCTTCGTTTCTTCCAAGACTTCTATAAAGATTTCAATGTGCAACGTGCCTATCAATTGTTGAACGATTTACAATTGCACCCAGAGCAAAAATTGAAACAACTCTCTAAAGGGAATAAAGAAAAAGTTCAATTAATTTTGGTCATGAGCCGTGAAGCGGATTTGTACATTCTTGATGAACCAATTGGTGGAGTGGACCCTGCTGCGCGTGACTACATTCTTAGAACCATCATTCAAAATCGTCGTCCAAACTCATCAGTATTGATTTCAACCCACTTGATTGCGGACGTTGAACAAGTCTTGGATGAAGCGCTCTTTATCAATCAAGGTCGTATTCTGTTGCATGAAAACACAACTGTTTTACGTAACCAATACGGTAAATCGATTGATGAGATCTTCCGTGAACAATTTAGAATGTATTAGGAGGCTCTTATGTTTGGGAAATTAATGAAATATGAATTAAAAGCAACCTATAAGTGGTATCTCATTATTTCGGGTGTGCTTGCTATTCTCGCTATTTTTGCTGGTTTATTAGCTTCTAGTGTTATTACTGGCGCAGCAAGTTATACAGCAGATACAACCTATACGATTGTTGGAATTGTTGTTCTGGTTATTTTTGCGGGTTACATTGGCTTGACCTTGACCAACTATATCATTATTATTCGTCGTTTTTACAATAATATTTTTGGTCGAGAAGGTTATTTGACCTGGACTTTGCCAACTAGCTCTCATACCGTTTTACTTGCAAAAGCTACCTCTGCTTTGATTTGGAGTATCTTCTGTTTTATTAGCTTGGTCCTTTCTTTGGTTATTTTCCTAGGTGTAATTGGACTTTCTCAACAACAGAATATCTTTGAGGTGCTTGGTCTACTTCTTGAACGTATTGGTGGCTCTCTGTTTTGGCAAACCTTGTTTTTCCAATTGTTAGCAACCATTTCAGGGATTTTGATGCTCTATTGTGCGATTTCACTGGGCCAACTCTTTATTAATCATCGTGTCGTAATGGCCTTTGTCTTTGGTTTTATTCTTTGGGTTGTTCTTAGCATCATTGGAAGAATGTTTCCTACTGTGGAGTTAACCAGCCTTTCATATCTGTCAAGTGGCTATTATGATACCCTTAGTGATGTATTGGCTGTTAACTTTATTCCGGCTTATATCTATGAACTAGTGAAAATTGTAGCGATGTACTTTACAGTTCATTATGTAACAAAATTCAAATTGAACTTGCAATAAGAATGAAAGAGGGAGGAATTCCTCTTTTTCTTTTGCCATTTTACCCAAAAAATGATACACTTGAGTATATCATTTTGGGGTCGTTACGGATTCGACAGGCATTATGAGGCATATTTTGCGACTCGTGTGGCGACGTAAACGCTCAGTTAAATATAACTGCAAAAAATAACACTTCTTACGCTCTAGCTGCCTAAAAACCAGCAGGCGTGACCCGATTCGGATTGCTCGTGTCTGATGACAGGTCTTAATTTTAGCGAGATACGATCAAACTTTGTCTAGCAGTTTGATAAGAGAGTGATAGACTCGCAGTTTCTTGGCTTGAGTTATGTGTCGAGGAGCTGTTAAAGCAATACATAACCTATGGTTGTAGACAAATATGTTGGCAGGTGTTTGGACGTGGGTTCGATTCCCACCGGCTCCATTTTTATATATGCAAACGACAAATCCTTGTCGTTTTTTATTTCTTTAAAATCGATCAAGCAATGATATCTTGTGAGCGATCCCTAAATTTTTTGTTGACAGGAGGAGTGCTTTTCCGTATAATGGATACTAGTTTGGAAGATTACTCAAGAGGCTTAAGAGGCCGTGTTGGAAACGCGGTAGGCGTGTAACAGCGTGCGTGGGTTCGAATCCCATGTCTTCCGTAAGAGAAAGGAAAGCAGATCAGTTGATCTGTTTTTTTGTTAGGCAGGATTGGCAATGGGTAAGAGTGTCTTCTTTGGCGGATTTCCTGTATAATAGAAGGAAAGAACGGACGAAAAGGAGTGCAAGGTGATTACACAACTGGACACAAAATCGGTTTATACCTTTATGGACAGTTTAGTCTCTATTCGAGACTATATTCAGCGTGCCAAAGAAATGGGTTACCAACAAATTGGTCTCATGGATATAGATAATTTATATGGGGCCTACGAGTTTTTAGAAGAGTGCCAAAAAGCAGGTATTGGGGCTGTCCTAGGTCTTGATTTGGAAGTCGAGTTACCAGCGGGTCCCTCGTCTATCCGTTTGCTTGCATTAGGTACCGTAGGTTATAAACATTTAATCAAGATTTCCAGCATGAAAATGATGGGGACAACTGACTGGTCGGCCTTTCAACACTTGTTGGATGATCTAGCCATCATCGTTCCCTATTTTGAAGGGATTGAGTATTTAGACTTGGGCCAAGACTTTGCGATTGGTGTCTTTCCAGATACTCCAGCGAAACAGTTTTCTCGTCCTGTTTTCCCCCTCCATACAGTCCGCTATTTTTCAATGAGTGATTTGGAGAGTCTTCAGATGCTCCACGCCATTCGTAATAATTGCAGTCTGAAGGAAGTAGGAGCTGTTGACACTTCTATGATGTTACTGCCACCAGAAGAGTTGGAGCGGGCCTTTGCTCATAATTATCCAGATAGTATTTCTTATCTAGAGAAGACCCTTGCGACTGTTCATTATGAGATTGATACGCAATTGAAGCTTCCCCGCTTTAATCCAGAGAAACCTGCAGTCGAGGAATTACGTGAGTTGGCTGAGGAGGGCTTGAGAAGCAAGGGGCTGGACCAGACGGTTTACCAAGAGCGTTTGCGTCATGAATTAGCTGTCATCCATCAGATGGGCTTTGATGACTACTTTTTGATTGTCTGGGATTTATTACGGTTTGGTCGAAGCCAAGGTTACTATATGGGGATGGGCCGTGGCTCAGCAGTTGGTAGTCTAGTAGCCTACGCCTTAGATATCACAGGGATTGATCCGGTCAAGAACAATCTCCTCTTTGAGCGTTTTCTGAACTTAGAGCGCTATACCATGCCTGATATTGATATTGATATTCCAGATGTCTATCGTCCCAAATTTATCCAGTATGTTAAAAATCGCTACCGCAGTCCTCATGTGGCCCAAATTGTGACCTTCTCAACTTTTGGAGCCAAACAAGCCATTCGAGATGTTTTTAAGAGATTTGGAACCCCAGAGTATGAGTTAACCAACCTCACTAAGCGGATTGGCTTACGGGATACCTTGGCTTCCGCTTATGAAAAGAATTTAGCTTTTCGCCAAGCCATCCAAAGTCGTCCAGAATACCGGAAGGGCTTTGAAATTGCGAAGAGGATTGAAGGGCAACCACGCCAGACCTCGATTCATGCGGCAGGCGTCGTCATGAGTGGAGAAGACCTCACCAATCAAATCCCGATCAAGATGGGTGAGGAGATGAATTTGACCCAATATGATGCCCATGGTGTTGAGGCAAATGGTCTGCTCAAGATGGACTTCTTAGGACTCCGAAATTTGACCTTTGCTCAACGGATGCAGGAAGCCGTAAAGGAAAAATATCAAAAGGATATTAAGATTGAGGATATTCCCCTAGAAGATCCGGAAACGATTGCTTTGTTTGCTGCAGGAAATACCAAGGGAATCTTCCAGTTTGAGCAAGCAGGAGCTATCCGTTTATTAAGACGGGTTCAACCCAACTGTTTTGAAGAAATTGTTGCGACCACATCTTTGAACCGGCCTGGGGCTAGTGACTATATTGATAATTTCGTCAAACGCAAGCATGGCAAAGAGAAGGTTGATATGATCGATCCTAGTTTGGAAGGCATTCTAGCACCAACTTATGGCATCATGCTCTATCAGGAGCAAGTCATGCAGGTGGCCCAGACCTTTGCTGGCTTTAGTCTAGGAAAAGCCGATATCCTCAGACGGGCTATGGGGAAAAAGAACGTGGCAGAAATGCATCGGATGGAAGATGACTTTATCAAGGGGGCTGTCGCTCTTGGGCACAGTGCAGAAAAAGCCAAGCAAGTCTTTGCTATTATGGAAAAATTTGCTGGCTATGGCTTCAACCGTTCCCATGCCTATGCTTACTCAGCCTTGGCCTTCCAATTGGCTTACTTTAAAGTCCATTATCCAGATGTCTTCTTTGACATTATGCTCAACTACTCTAGCAGTGATTACTTGACCGATGCGCTCCAATTTGACTTTAAAGTAGCTCCTTTGACCATTAATACCATTCCTTATAAGGATAAGTTCCAAGATCAGAAGATTTATCTAGGAATGAAAAATATCAAAGGTCTTCCAAAAGATCTAGCCTATTGGATTATTGAGCAACGTCCCTTTGAGAGCATTGAAAATTTTATCTTGCGCTTGCCTAGCCAGTATCACAAACTTCCTCTCTTAACGCCACTGGTAGAATTGGGCTTGTTTGACTGCTTTGAAAAGAATCGCAGAAAAGTCCTTCAGAACCTTCCCAATTTATTTGTCTTTGCGGATGAATTGGGTAGCTTATTTGGTCAAGCTAATTATTCCTGGATGGATGCTGAGGATTATAGCAAGGCGGAGAAGTATGAAATGGAGCAGAGGGTCATTGGGGTCGGTCTTAGCCCTCATCCTCTGGTGGAAATTGTAGCTGCAAGTAGCCAACCGACTCGACCAATCG
Source organism: Streptococcus sp. DFI.7.26 (assembly GCF_022240605.1). Classification (NCBI taxonomy): domain Bacteria; kingdom Bacillati; phylum Bacillota; class Bacilli; order Lactobacillales; family Streptococcaceae; genus Streptococcus; species Streptococcus sp. DFI.7.26. The sequence continues at coordinate 223,528 of NZ_JAKOGN010000001.1, forward strand.
CTTCTTTAAGTGAAGGAGAACAGGCCACTATTCTAGTTGAAGTCCAATCGATCCGGACCATCCGAACCAAAAATGGGGAAAATATGGCCTTTTTACAAGTTTCCGATCTCCAAAAGAAGATGGATGTCACTCTTTTCCCAGATACTTATCGCCAGTATAGTGTGAAAATAAGAGAGAAGGGCTATTACTATCTCAAAGGAAAAGTGCAATCTAGAGATGGTCGTCTCCAAATGATTTTGATGGAAGCAGAAGAAGCCACCAATCAGCGTTTTTGGATTCAATTGTTTGATCACCAAGAGGACCGGGCAGTTTTAGATATCTTAAAGGCCTATCCGGGTCCCTATCCTGTCGTTATTCGCTATGAAGAGGAGAAAAAGACCATTCAATTAAAAGGAGTTTCCGTCCAGAAAAACGAGAAGTTAGAAAATGAGCTGGCAAGTATTGCTATGAAAACGATTTATCGATAAAATCTACGGAAAATAGGAGAAATTTGAGCCTCTTTGTGTTATAATCATTTAGAATGTAAAAGAAAAAAAGGAGCAAATATCGAAATGAAACGTATTGCTGTTTTAACCAGTGGTGGAGATGCCCCTGGAATGAATGCTGCTATCCGTGCAGTTGTTCGCCAAGCAATTTCTGAAGGAATGGAAGTATTTGGTATCTATAATGGATACGCTGGTATGGTTGCTGGTGATATCCATCAATTGGATGCTTCATCAGTTGGAGATATTATTTCTCGTGGTGGAACGATGCTTCATTCAGCTCGCTATCCTGAATTTGCTGAACGCGAAGGTCAATTAAAAGGGATCGAGCAGTTGAAGAAACATGGAATCGAAGGTGTCGTTGTTATCGGTGGTGATGGATCATACCACGGAGCGATGCGTTTGACAGAACATGGCTTCCCAGCTGTAGGACTTCCTGGGACAATTGATAATGATATCGTTGGTACAGATTTTACAATCGGGTTTGATACAGCAGTTACAACTGTTATGGACGCGATTGATAAGATTCGCGATACTTCGTCTAGTCACCACCGTACTTTCGTTATCGAGGTAATGGGACGTAATGCCGGGGATATTGCCCTTTGGTCTGGTATTGCTTCTGGTGCGGATGAAATTATCATTCCAGAAGAAGGCTTCGCTATCGAAGATGTCGTTGAGAGTATCAAAAAGGGCTACGAAAAAGGTCGTACACACAACATCATCGTTCTTGCTGAAGGTGTGATGTCTGCTGCTGAATTTGGTAAAGCCTTGAAAGATGCAGGAGATGCAAGCGATCTTCGTGTAACTGAACTTGGACATATCCAACGTGGTGGATCTCCTACTGCGCGTGACCGTGTTCTTGCTTCACGTATGGGAGCACATGCTGTTAAGTTGTTGAAAGCTGGTATCGGTGGTGTAGCTGTTGGTATCCGCAATGAACAAATGGTGGAAAACCCAATTCTTGGTAGTGCAGAAGAAGGAGCTCTCTTTAGCTTAACTGAAGACAGTAAGATCAAAGTGAACAACCCTCACAAGGCTGACTTGAACCTTGCAGAGTTGAACCGTAGCTTATCTTCTATTTAATATTTATTTGTTAAAATTTGTCTAAAAAGACAGTGTATTTTAAAAGGAGTCATAGAAATCATGAACAAACGTGTTAAAATCGTTGCAACCTTAGGTCCTGCGGTAGAAATCCGTGGTGGTAAAAAATTCGGTGAAGATGGATACTGGGGTGAAAAACTTGACGTTGAAGCTTCAGCTAAAAACATTGCTAAATTGATTGAAGCAGGAGCTAACACTTTCCGTTTCAACTTCTCACACGGTGACCACCAAGAACAAGGTGAACGTATGGCAACTGTTAAACTTGCAGAAAAACTTGCAGGTAAAAAAGTTGGTTTCCTTCTTGATACTAAAGGACCAGAAATCCGTACTGAATTGTTCGAAGGTGAAGCTAAAGAGTATTCATACAAAACTGGTGAAAAAATCCGTGTTGCTACTAAACAAGGTATCAAATCAACTCGTGAAGTGATTGCTTTGAACGTTGCTGGTGCTCTTGACATCTATGATGACGTTGAAGTTGGTCGTCAAGTATTGGTTGACGATGGTAAACTTGGTCTTCGCGTTGTAGAAAAAGACGATGCAACTCGTGAATTTGTCGTTGAAGTTGAAAACGACGGTGTTATTGCTAAACAAAAAGGTGTGAACATCCCTAATACTAAAATTCCTTTCCCAGCTCTTGCTGAACGTGATAATGACGATATTCGTTTCGGTTTGGAACAAGGTATTAACTTCATCGCGATCTCATTCGTACGTACTGCAAAAGACGTAAACGAAGTTCGTGCTATCTGTGAAGAAACTGGTAACGGTCACGTTCAATTGTTCGCTAAAATCGAAAACCAACAAGGTATCGATAACTTGGACGAAATCATTGAAGCTGCTGACGGTATCATGATCGCTCGTGGTGACATGGGTATCGAAGTACCATTCGAAATGGTTCCAGTTTACCAAAAAATGATCATCACTAAAGTAAACGCTGCTGGTAAAGTTGTTATCACTGCAACAAACATGCTTGAAACAATGACTGAAAAACCACGTGCAACTCGTTCAGAAGTATCAGACGTATTTAACGCTGTTATCGACGGAACTGACGCAACTATGCTTTCAGGTGAGTCTGCGAATGGTAAATACCCACTTGAGTCAGTTACAACAATGGCTACAATTGATAAGAACGCTCAAACTCTTCTTAATGAATACGGACGTTTGAACTCAGATTCATTCGAACGTAACTCTAAGACAGAAGTTATGGCTTCAGCAGTTAAAGATGCTACAAACTCAATGGACATCAAATTGGTTGTAACTTTGACTAAGACTGGTCACACAGCACGTTTGATCTCTAAATATCGTCCAAATGCTGATATCTTGGCATTGACATTTGACGAATTGACTGAACGTGGATTGATGTTGAACTGGGGTGTTATCCCAATGTTGACAGATGCTCCATCATCAACTGACGATATGTTCGAAATCGCAGAACGTAAAGCAGTAGAAGCAGGTCTTGTACAATCTGGTGACGATATCGTTATCGTTGCAGGTGTGCCACTTGGCGAAGCTGTTCGTACAAACACAATGCGTATCCGTACAGTACGTTAATCTAACCAATGAACAAACCTTGTTCTCTAAGCGTAAAAGCTTGGAGGCAAGGTTTTTTTAGTGCAAGTTTCTGACAATTTGGGAATGTGGGCCTTTTTTATTGTCTAATAAAATGGTATAATGAAATGAGCTGAAAGGGGGGGATAGGAATGTCGAAAAGGGATTTGATTCGGAATATGATCATCATTGGAATATTGGGCTTGGTACTTATTACTTTGCGCCTATTTGTTTTTCAACCATTGTGGGTATCTGATCAAATGGCCAATGCCTCCGTTAAGAAAGATGATTTAGTATTAGCGACTAAAAAGGGGAAAATTGATCGAACGGACTTAGTCCTCTATCATGTAAAAGAGAAACAATATCTTGGACGTGTCATTGCGATAGAGAGCGATGAGGTAAGCTATGTGGATGATGTCTTTTATCTGAATGGTGTAGCTACAGCAGAACCATATTTGGACAAGATGAAGACCAAACATTTGGCTGCCCCAAGTGGCGATTATTTTACAAATGATTTTTTCTCTAGAGAACTCAAGGGAACCAAGGCTGGAAAAGTACCTAGTAATAGTTACTTAGTCCTAAATGATGATCGCAACAATACCAAAGACAGTCGTGAATTTGGTTATATTCAATCAGATCAGATTGAGGGTGTTGTCGATTTCAGATTGTACCCTCTAAATAAATTTGGTTTTATTAAAGAAGAAGAATAGTCCGGAAGGGCTATTTTTTCTTACAAAAAAGCTACTGCAGAAAGGAATTGCAGTAGCTTTTTGTTCTGGTCAAATTGAGGGAGAGGGATCTATTCTTCTTGTTTACTAGTAATTTGGTGAAAGACCTTTTGCCAATGTTCATGGCGACGCCAGAGACTGGTGTGAACCTGGTTGTGTAATTCATAGCGAATCAATTTGGTCTTTTGGCTGATGGATTCGATCTCGAAATTCTTAAAGGGAATTTGATGCTCTTCCTGCAAACGGACCAGGTCCTCTTTGTGACTTTCTTGGCCGAATTCATTAATGAGGGTGAAGTTGTCTGCAAGAAGGGTTTGGTACTCTTGCTGAGCTTGCAAGCGTTCCTCATAGGTCTTTAATTTGAGAAGGACATTGTCCAGAATCTCATCTTCAGGGATAGAACTTGGCTCCACATGGACATCGATATCAAAGACGCCAAACTGTTCCTTGAGAAGGCGCTCGACCTCTTCGGTAATGGCATGGCTCTCATAAACAGAAAGGTCAGGATTCATTTCGATGACGACATCCAGGTAGATGTTGCTACCGTATGTCCGTCCCCGTTGGGATTTGACCCGGCTGACTTTGGGCAATTCTAGAATGGCAGCCTTGTATTTATCAAGAAGGCTTTCATCAAATCCATCTGAGAGGCTGAAGGAGGATTCAATGAAAATATCGTAGGCTGTCTTTAGAATAAAGAAAGTAATAACGATGGCCACTAATTGGTCCACAATCGGATAGTTAAGAGCACTAGCTCCAATCGCAACAGAGGTTCCTAAAGAAGTGACCACGTCAGACAGGTTATCTTTAGCAGCTGCATTGAGGGCCTTGGACTGGGCTTTCTTGGCTAAAGTGCGGTTATGAAGATAGACCGCAAACATGACAAGGGCTGACCCAACTCCAACAATGGCTCCTAAAGGATCAATAACAGTTGTTTCCCTGCTGAGGATTTTTTGAACCGTATCTCGTAGGACATCAAAGCCCACATAAAACATGATGATGGAAGTTACTAGGCTAGCTAGATCTTCAATCTTCCAATGACCAAATCGGTGGTCGCGGTCAGCTGGCTGGCGGGCCATGCGAATGCCAATGAGAAGGGCGACATTACTGATAATATCTGATAAGTTATTAAAACCATCAGCAACCAAACTGGAGGAGTGAAGGAGGTGCCCTGTTGCTAACTTAGCAGCGGATAGGAGCAGGTAGGCCACGATACTGATCAGGGCTCCACGTTCGGCTAGTTTTAAATTACTTTGTGACTTTTCCACGAGTCCCTCCTTACTTTTCATTTTTTATTTCATTCGTTTCCTCGTTTTCCTTTGATAAAGAAAAACGTTTCTTCTTAAAGATTCATTATAGACTTTTTACGCTTAAAATTCAAATGAAGCCGACCATTTTCTCAAGGAGAAAGAGGCAAATTGTGGTATAATAGAACGATTGAATGAACGAGGAGTATGAGATGAATCCTTTATTGAATGGTATGAATGAGCGCCAAGCGGAGGCGGTCCAAACGACAGAAGGTCCCCTCTTAATTATGGCGGGGGCAGGTTCTGGTAAGACACGTGTCTTGACCCATCGGATTGCTTACTTGATTGATGAAAAAATGGTCAATCCTTGGAATATCTTGGCTATTACCTTTACCAATAAGGCCGCTCGGGAGATGAAAGAGCGAGCTTACCAGTTGAATCCAGCAACCCAAGATTGCTTGATCGCCACCTTCCACTCCATGTGTGTGCGTATCCTTCGCCGCGATGCGGATCACATTGGTTACAATCGTAACTTCACCATTGTCGATCCGGGTGAGCAACGGACCTTGATGAAGCGGATTTTGAAGTCCTTGAACTTGGATCCTAAAAAATGGAATGAACGGACCATCTTGGGGACTATTTCCAATGCTAAAAATGACCTGATCGATGAAGTGGCCTATGCTGCCCAAGCGGGAGATATGTATACCCAGATCGTCGCCAAATGTTATGAGGCCTACCAAAAGGAACTCCGTCAGTCAGAAGCAGTAGACTTTGATGATTTGATTATGCTGACCTTGCGTCTCTTTGACCAGCATCCAGATGTGCTGACCTATTACCAGCAGAAGTTCCAATACATCCATGTAGATGAGTACCAAGATACCAACCATGCCCAATACCAATTGGTCAAACTCTTGGCTTCACGCTTTAAAAATATCTGTGTCGTTGGGGATGCGGACCAGTCTATTTATGGCTGGCGGGGAGCAGATATGCAGAATATCCTGGACTTTGAGAAGGATTATAAGGAAGCTAAGGTCGTCCTCCTAGAAGAGAATTACCGCTCGACTAAGACGATTTTGCAAGCAGCTAATGATGTCATCAAAAACAATCGCCACCGCCGTCCGAAGAATCTCTGGACACAAAATGAAGACGGGGAAGAGATTGTTTATTACCGGGCTAATGACGAGCAGGATGAAGCAGTCTTTGTTGCTAAAACCATTGAAGAGCTTAGTCGCGAAGCTGGCTACAAACACCGTGATTTTGCTGTTCTCTACCGGACAAATGCCCAGTCACGGACCATTGAAGAAGCGTTACTCAAGTCCAACATTCCTTACACTATGGTAGGGGGCACCAAGTTTTATAGCCGGAAGGAAATTCGGGATGTCATTGCTTATCTGAACTTGATTGCTAACCTCAGTGACAATATCAGTTTTGAGCGCATTATCAATGAACCTAAGCGGGGAATCGGGCCAGGTACAGTGGATAAGATTCGCGATTTTGCCCAAATGCAAGAGACTTCGCTCCTGGATGCTTCGGCCAATATCATGCTCTCAGGTATCAAAGGAAAGGCAGCCCAGGCTATCTGGGACTTTGCCAATCTCATTCTTGATTTGAGAGAAAGATTGGACCAGCTGACCATTACAGAATTGGTCGAAGAAGTCCTTGATAAGACAGGTTATATGACAGCCTTAACCAATCAGGGGAATTTGGAAAGTCAGGCCCGCATCGAGAATATCCAAGAGTTCCTATCTGTTACCAAGAATTTTGATGAAAACGGGGAAACCGTCGAAGACGAAACAGGTGTGGAAACCTTGAGTCGTTTCTTGAATGATTTGGCCTTGATTGCCGATACAGACGATGGAGCCCAAGAGACCTCAGAAGTGACCTTGATGACTCTTCACGCGGCTAAGGGATTGGAGTTTCCAGTTGTCTTCTTGATTGGGATGGAAGAAAATGTCTTTCCACTTAGTCGTGCGGCTGAGGATCCAGATGAGTTGGAAGAAGAGCGTCGTTTGGCTTACGTGGGGATCACGCGGGCAGAGAAGGTTCTCTTCTTGACCAATGCCAACTCGCGTTTGCTCTTTGGGCGGACCAGCTACAACCGTCCGACGCGCTTTATCAATGAAATTAGCTCAGATTTGTTAGCCTACCAAGGATTGGCCCGTCCAGTCAACACTAGTTTTAAGGCATCTTATAGCAATGGTGGCGGAACGACCTTTGGAAAAGGCATGAGTCTGTCACAAGCCCTTCAAGAGCGCAAGAGACAAGCAGCACCAAGTGCTCTCACGTCATCAAGCCTCCCCTTTGGCAATAGTAACCGAGATGCTGCTAAAGAAAGCGTCGCTTGGTCCATTGGCGACATTGCCATTCACAAGAAGTGGGGTGAAGGGACTGTCCTAGAAGTCTCTGGTAGTGGTAGTACCCAAGAGCTCAAGATCAACTTCCCAGAAGTGGGTCTAAAGAAACTCTTGGCCAGTGTCGCGCCAATTGAGAAGAAATAAGTGGAGACCAGTAAGCTAAGTCCACTGTTTCAGATTATAAACAAGCAACATCTTTTCAGAAATCTAAAGTTATTACTGAATGAGACTATTGAAAAAATATTTTGGAACTAGTGCAAAATAGATTGAGACTTTTCGCCGTGAGGAAAGCATCAGAAACGCATTAGTTTCTGGTGCTCGGTAGATTTGAGACGTAAGGCTCAAATCTAAGGTATGGAATCCCAAAGGGAGTCGCTACCGTCCGTCCTCACTTAAGGAAAGTCTCTATAGAGAAATGAATATTCAGTTAAAACCAGCAAGCTTCGTTTGCTGGTTTTGATTTTACTGGTGGCATGATATAATATACTAAGAATAGAGAAAGAGGCATGCTATGAACGAAATCAAGTGCCCCAACTGTGGGGAAGTTTTTACAGTCAATGAAAGTCAATACAGCGAACTCTTGTCACAGGTACGGACAGCAGAGTTTGACAAGGAAATTCATGAGCGAATTCGGCAAGAGTTGGCTTTGGCTGAGCAAAAGGCCCTTAATGAGCAGCAAGAGAAGTTAGCAAAGAAGGATCAAGAAATTGCTCAGTTACAAAACCAGATTCAACAGTTTGATACTGAAAAAGAATTAGCCAAAAAAGAGGTGGAGCAAACGGCAAGCCAAAGTCTGCTAGAGAAAGAAAAAGAAGTGCAAGCACTGGAGAATCAGTTGGCTACCTTGCGCTTGGAGCATGAGAATCAGCTTCAAAAAACACTGTCTGATCTAGAGAAAGAAAGAGATCAGGTCAAAAATCAGCTCCTATTACAAGAAAAAGAAAACGAGCTTTCTCTGACTTCTGTTAAGCAAAACTATGAAGCCCAACTTAAGGCAGCAAATGAGCAAGTAGAGTTCTATAAGAACTTCAAGGCCCAACAGTCGACCAAGGCCATCGGGGAAAGTCTGGAACAGTATGCGGAGAGTGAGTTTAACAAGGTGCGTAGCTTTGCCTTCCCAAATGCCTACTTTGAAAAGGACAACAAGGTCTCTGCGCGTGGGTCTAAAGGCGACTTTATCTTCCGCGAGTGCGATGAAAATGGGGTAGAGATTATCTCCATTATGTTCGAGATGAAGAATGAAGCTGACGGGACAGAGAAGAAGCACAAGAATGCCGATTTCTACAAAGAGTTGGACAAGGACCGTCGAGAAAAGAACTGTGAATATGCGGTTTTAGTGACTATGCTTGAGGCAGATAACGACTACTTCAACACAGGGATTGTCGATGTCAGCCATGAGTATGAGAAGATGTATGTCGTCCGTCCTCAGTTCTTTATCCAGATCATTGGGCTCCTGCGGAATGCGGCCCTTAATTCCCTTAAATACAAGCAGGAATTGGCGCTTGTCCGTGAACAAAATATCGACATCACCCACTTTGAAGAAGACCTGGATGCCTTCAAAGTAGCCTTTGCTAAGAACTACAATTCGGCTTCTGTCAACTTTGGCAAGGCCATCGATGAAATCGACAAAGCCATCAAGCGGATGGAAGAAGTCAAGAAATTCTTGACCACATCAGAAAATCAACTCCGACTTGCCAATAATAAATTGGATGATGTTTCCGTTAAAAAATTGACTCGGAAGAATCCAACCATGAAGGCCAAATTTGATGCCTTGAAGGAAGACTAGGAGGATCCTATGCAGATACGAAAAGCAACCATAAAAGATGCTGAAGCACTACTGGCTCTATACGAAGACTTGGGCTATCCAACGACCGCTTCTAAGCTGTCTCGACGTTTAGAAATGATTCTTTCTCAACCACATTATGGCTGTCTTCTAGCTGAAAGAAACGGAGAAATTTTAGCTTTCTTAGGTTATGCAAAGCTCTTCTTTTTTGAAGCAGATGGATCTTACTATCGTATTTTAGCTTTGTCAGTTGCAAAAGAAACAAGACGACAAGGAATTGCTAGTAGGCTAATCGATGAATTGAAAAAACAAGCGGTAAAAGAAGGAGTTGAGGCACTGGCTTTAAATAGTGGATTAACCGCTGAACGAAATGCTGCACATCAGTTTTATCAGGCAGTTGGATTTGAAAAAGTGACTGCTGGCTTTGCCTTGCATTTAAAAACTCAACATAAGTAAATCATGAAAAAATAGTAGAGGGAACGAAGTAATGTCTTCAACAAAAGGGAAAACCTTATATTTTAACGAAAAGAGCATGGACTATGTGACCTTTGGTAAAGGAAAGAAGTCTCTCGTTATCATACCAGGGTTGGGGGATGGGCTTCAGACCGTTAAAGGAAAGGCACAGCTCTTTTCTCTCTCGTATCGTCTACTTGCTAAGCGATATAAGATCTATGTTTTTTCTCGAATCAATGAGTTGAGACAGGGCTATACGACGCGGGATATGGCAGCAGATGTAGCAGAAGCAATGGAGACACTAAACCTAGATACCGCTTATGTTATGGGGATTTCACAAGGTGGAATGATTGCCCAATGGTTGGTGGCGGATTTCCCTGAAAAGGTTCAAAAGCTCATCTTAGCTGTGACCACTGCAAAACCTAGTCAACTTGCTAGAGAACGAATTGAACATTGGCAACAACTTAGTCAATCTGGAAATTTTAAGCATCTCATGCTGGATATTGCAAAGCATTCCTATACGCAAAAGAGCTATCAAAAGTGGCGGTTGCTTTATAATATTATGGGTCGCTTGGGGCGAATCAAAGATGAAAATAGAATAGCCATTCAGTCTCAGTCTTGCCTGGAACATAATAGCCGTGAGGTCTTAAAGGAAATTCAGTGTCCAACCTTTGTCCTTGGTGCGCTTGAAGATGATGTGATTGGTGTGGACGGATCCAAGGAACTGGCAAAAGCGATTTCGGGTTGTCAGCTCCTTATTCTGAAGCATTCTGGGCATGCTCTTTATGAAGAAAATAAAGCATTTCAAGAGGCTGTCTGTGGATTCTTAAACTAAAAAACGCTGGAAAAATTTCCAGCGTTTTTATTTAAATCGCAAAGAGATCGTTTAGGTTTTCTGCCATGGTTGGGTGGGTAAAGATTTGTTTTGCGATGTAAGTATAAGGGATCTTGTTGTCCATCGCCATGGTAATCAGGTTGATGATTTCGCCTGCAGCTTCTCCAAAGAGCGTCACTCCAAGAATTTCTTTGGTTTCTGGGTTAACCACGGCTTTGAAGGCACCTCGAAGGTCTGCATTGACGTGTCCGCGTGGCATAGCAGCAACTGGCAATTCTTTAACAGCAACTGGAAGTTCTTTGTCACGTGCTTCTTGCTCGGTCAAGCCGACTTGGGCAAGTGGAGGAGCAATAAAGAGTGTTGTCGCATAATTTCTACGAGTTTCGAGATTGTAGCTACCATCGCCTGTGAGGTAGTTGAAGACAATGCGGAAGTCATCGAGTGACATGTAGGTGAATTGAGGGCCACCATTGACATCTCCAACTGCAAAGACACCAGGGACGCTGGTTTCCAAATAACGGTTGACTTGGATCGCTCCACGATCAGTGACTTGGATGTCTGTGTTTTCAAGACCAAGTCCAGCTGTGTTTGGCTTACGACCTGTTGCGTAGAGAAGGATATCGAACTCAAAGTCTCCCTTATCTGTGACAACCGTTAAGCTGTTTTGGCCATCTTTGATTTCTTGGGTATGAATGCCTTGCAAGAATTGAATACCGTCTTCTTCAAGGTAGCCTTTTGCAAGAGCTGCAATACTTGGCTCGATCCGTGGCAAGAATGTTTCAGAAGCATCCAATACCGTTACTTGGCTGCCCAAGGTATTATAGAGATGAGCAAATTCCAATCCGATTGGTCCACCACCAAGGACACCCAAGCGTTTAGGTAGGTTTTCCAAACGTTGAATGCCGGTTGAATCCACGGCAAATTTACTTTCAGCCAAACCTGGAATCGGAAGGACATTTGGCACAGCACCAGTATTAATAATAATGGTTTCAGCTGTCAATTCTTCCTTTTCATCTCCAGCTTGAATTTCGATGACCTTGTTAGAAACGAAACGAGCCGTCGCGTCGATAATGTCTACGCCAGTTCCAGCAATGGTTGCGTAGTTCTTGCCGTTGAGACGAGTCGTCACTGCATTTTTCTCATTCATAGCTTGCTCAAAATCCAAGCCTTTTTCTGCTGCAACAATCAAGGTCTTGGTTGGAATACAAGCGATATTGATACAAGTACCACCGTACATAGATTTGCTCTTTTCAATCAGAGCGACTTTTTTTCCTTGGCTTGATAATTTCGCTGCGAGTGTTTTACCAGCTTTACCAAATCCAATCACAATAACATCATACATTAACATATGTTACACCTTCTTTCGCTTTCTATTGTATCAAACCCATTTTAAAAAGTCTGAAATCTGCTACGGGATTTTTTGGAAGCTCATGGGGAGGGAGAAAGAGGGACAAGAAGTCTTGTTTCATGATATAATAAAGGGTCGGTGTCCCGGATGGTCACACAAGAGTTAGAAAGAGCAAATCAGATGGACGGAATTATCAATGTTAAAAAAGAAGCAGGCATGACCTCACATGATGTGGTCTTTAAACTGCGAAAAATCTTAGGAACTAAGAAGATCGGCCATGGGGGAACGCTGGATCCAGATGTGGTCGGGGTGCTTCCGATTGCCGTAGGAAAAGCGACCCGGATGGTCGAATTTATGCAAGATGAGGGTAAAATCTACGAGGGAGAAATCACTTTGGGATTTTCTACCACGACGGAAGATGCCAGTGGTTTTAAAAAGGAGACTTTCAATCTGCCATGGAAAATATGTCCAAATATAATTTGAAAAAAATTTGGGGCAGATTAAGAGACTATACATTTTTAATATCAAGCTTTGAACTATTAGAAGTGTCTATCCATCTTCAAGATGTGCAAGATATTGCTTTCTTTGAGAACAGTTGTCCAATGCGCCAGATTCGAAAGATGGTAAGGCAAAACTCGTTGCTCAAGCCATAAAAGATATTGTATTTAATCAAGAAGTGAACGACTACTTCGATACTACCGAATCAGAAAGTAAGCTAGCTCGAATCATGTTCTCTTATTATGGAGCACTCAATGCTCAATTAAAAGGAGATGAAGCTCGTGCTCGAAGTTTGTTTGAAAGCATAGCCCATGAAAATCCAGAGCTTTTTATGTTCAGGAAGCGCAGAAATATTTAGAAGGAGAAAACTGATGTCGGAACGTAGAGCTTCACCGATTGGAAGTGTTGTTCGTGTGAGAGAAGGTGTGGAGTCACTCATGATAATAAATTGCTGTCCAGATATTAAAAAAGCAGAGGCAAAAATGAAACTAGGACCATTTGGATTGGGCTTATCAATAGGGGAGTAAAGCATGGAAATACAACTACAATTACGAGGAAACTCAGAGGGATTTATCCTTCAGTCGAAACTACCTGATGAAGAACATTGGACTGAGAGGATTGAAATCGTTCAAGAAGAGGAAGGTTATCGTCTATATGCAAAAGATGTAGAAATTCTTGTCTTGAAAGCATCAGAATACATTTCTAAAAGAAAAAGAATAGTCGCAAGAGGGTTAAATAAGGATTTGATTTATTTTGAAGAAGAAAGATTTGATCATTTATGGGAACAAGCATATTGGCATGGAGTTTTTCAATTCAATTTAAACAACTATGAAATGAAGTGTGTAGGTTCAGGTAGTAAAGGAGATATTCTACCTGTGACAAAAGATGGCATTCCGATTGCCGTTTATGCTGCAAGTAATATTGCAATTGCTGGAAAGAGAAACTTTTCTCTCTATACTGAAAATATTGACGAAATTGACAGTTTACTGATGTTTTATATAGTTGATTATATTAGGGGATATGACTTTTTAGATATTGATTCTTTATCTGCAAGATATCGTTACTTTTATCAATTCAGTGACCGCTCAGCTCTAACGAAGGAACATTTAGATATGCTTCCAGAGGGGAGAAGACCTTCCAAGTTAGAGGCGTTTATCATTTATTTTTTATCAGCTTTGCTTGTTGTGGTTGTCAGTTTGGTATCATTACGCTCTTGGTTCTTATTATTAGTAATTCTTCTGATACATTCTATTTATAATATCATAAAGAATTGGAGAAATAGAGATGAATAGTAGGGTATTTACCTATAGATTTATTATTGATGCTACATTAAAAGGAATCTTAAAAAAGGTACCAATAGCCTAATTAAAGGCATGAGAGGATGGTTTAATGATACTGGAACGAATTAAAAAAATTTATTAACCACATGATGAGAAAGGAAAATAGAAAGCAAGACATGGACGGAATTATTAATATAAAAAAAGAAGCGGGCATGACTTCGCATGATGTGGTCTTTAAACTTCGGAAAATCTTAGGCACCAAGAAGATTGGCCATGGAGGAACTTTGGATCCGGATGTGGTGGGCGTTTTACCCATTGCTGTAGGGAAGGCGACTCGTATGGTCGAGTTCATGCAGGATGAGGGCAAGGTCTACGAGGGGGAAATCACTCTGGGATATTCAACAACGACCGAGGATGCTAGTGGGGAAGTTGTCGCAGAGACTCCTGTTTTGTCTCCACTGGATGAAAAGCTTGTTGATGAAGCCATTGCTAGTCTGACAGGGCCTATCACCCAGATTCCACCAATGTACTCAGCAGTCAAGGTCAATGGGCGTAAGCTCTATGAATATGCGCGTGCTGGTCAGGAGGTCGAACGTCCAGAACGTCAGGTGACCATTTATAGTTTTGAAAGAACCAGTCCCATTTGCTACGAGGATAAACTTGCGCGTTTTACTTTCCGAGTAAAATGTAGCAAGGGAACCTATATCCGTACCTTATCGGTTGACTTGGGAGAGAAGCTTGGTTACTCCGCCCATATGTCTCATCTGACCCGAACCAGTGCTGCCGGTTTGTCACTGGATAATGCCTTGACCCTGGAAGAGCTTGCTGAAAAGGTAAGGCAAGGAGATTTGAGCTTCCTTCATCCACTTGAGATTGGTACCGGGGATCTGGAAAAAGTAGAGCTGACAGTTGAAGAGGTTGGCGAAGTCCAAGTGGGACGCTTTATTCCAGTTGAGAGCGAAGCCAGAGAGTTAGCTGCTTTTTACCAAGAGAAGTTGGTAGCCATTTTGGAAAAAAGGGAAGAACTTTACAAACCTCGCAAGGTTTTTCTGACAGAAAGTGTGTTACAATAAATTTATGAACATTTGTTATGTATCTAGTGAAAAAGAAATAAAAGCTCAAGCAGATACTGTTCTTGTCTTGGGCTATTTTGACGGTCTTCATCGAGGGCATCAGGAGCTCTTTCGGACAGCCCGCACTATTGCCGATGAGCAAGGACTTCGAGTAGCTCTTTTGACCTTTCCAGAATCTCCCAAATTGGCTTTTGCCCGTTACCAACCAGAATTACTCCTCCACCTCCAAAATCCAGAGGAGCGTTTTAAACGAATGGAAGAACTTGGAGTCGATGATCTTTATCTCATTGATTTCACCAGTGATTTTGCGGCTCATACGGCTGAAGAATTCGTTACTACCTACCTAACAAGACTTCGAGCTCGTGTCTTAGTGGCAGGCTTTGATTATAGCTTTGGTAGCGATAAGAAAGTAGCTAGTGATTTGGGAACCTATTTTAAAGGCCAAGTCATCGTAGTTCCACCTGTCCTAGACCAGGGCAAAAAAATCAGCTCGACCCGTATTCGCCAGGCCATTGCCTCTGGCCAAGTGAAAGAAGCAGCTGATCTTTTAGGCTATCCCTTATCCAACCGTGGTATCGTAGTCCATGGTGATGCACGGGGGCGAACCATTGGTTTTCCAACAGCAAATCTGGCACCGATCGATCGCACCCATCTCCCTCAGGATGGTGTTTATGTCGTCGAAGTAGAGGTGCTAGGGAAACGTCATCGGGGGATGGCCTCTGTAGGGAAAAACTCGACCTTTGATGGGACGGAACTTCGCTTTGAAGCCAATATCTTTGATTTTTCAAAAGATATTTATGGACATACGATTCGGATTTTTTGGTTAGACAAGATTCGAGAAATGGTCAAATTTGATAGTGTAGAAGCACTCGTCGAGCAACTGCGCCAGGATGAGATCATGGCTCGTAAATGGACAAATTAATTTTTGTTAGAAATTCTCCCTTAAGGGGAGAATTTTCTTTGTCTAAATTAAAAAATCACTATGCAAGCATGGAATAATTTTGTATAATAGAGTCAGCTAAGTGTGTCCAAAAAAAGAAGAGAAGAACATGATTACATTATTTTTGTCTCCGAGTTGTACATCCTGTCGCAAGGCCAGAGCTTGGTTAGAAAAACATGAGGTTCCTTTTAAGGAACACAATATTATGACGAGTCCTCTAACAACTGAGGAGTTGCGTAATATTTTAGCTCTAACTGAGAACGGTACAGACGATATTATTTCAACTCGTTCTAAAATTTTTCAGAAGTTAAATGTTGATGTAGAGGATTTATCGATTTCTGCTTTAATCAAGTTGATTGAGGAGAATCCTAGTCTTTTGCGTCGCCCAATTATTCTAGACAAGAAACGGATGCAAATTGGTTTTAATGAGGATGAAATTCGCGCATTTCTCCCTCGAGGATATCGTAAGGAAGAGTTAAGATCTGCTACATTAAGAGCGGAGATCCATTAATATGAATAAAAATTATAGTTACCCACTCGATTTATCGTGGAGCACTGAAGAGCTTGCTTCGGTGCTTTCTTTTTTTAATCAGGTTGAACAAGCCTATGAACAAAAGGCAGATGCTCGTATCTACCTAGAAGCCTATAAGGCCTTTAAGAAAGTTGTCCCAAGTATTGGCGAAGAAAAGCGTCTGGGAAAGGAGTTTGAAGAGGTCAGTGGCTACTCACTTTACCGCGCAACCAAAGCCGCGAAAGAAAAAGGGGAAGGATGGTTTTCGATTGATCAATAAATTAGAATTTGCTAAGACCATTGTCAAAGAAGCAGGAAGCTATCTAAGAGAACACTTACATGACCAGCTAGCGATTACTGTCAAAACAAATCCGACGGATTTGGTGACTCAGATGGATCAGGAAGTGCAAGCAACCCTGGTCCGTAAGATTTTGGAAGCTTATCCAGAAGATCAAATTTTTGCTGAAGAAGATGAACTTCGTGCTCCTATTCACTCCGGTAAGGTTTGGGTGATTGATCCCATTGATGGGACCAATAATTTTGTGACCCAAAAAGAAGATTTTGCTGTTATGGTTGCCTATTTTGAAGAAGGTCTTGGTCAGTTTGGCTTGATCTATGATGTCATGCGCGACCATCTCTTTTTTGGTGGAAAGGATTTTGGAGTCTTTTGCAATGACAAAGAACTAAAACCGTTTCAAAATAGGCCTATTGGGGACTTATTAGTGGCTTCTAATGTCGGCATGCTCAAGTCCAACGCTTGGGGCATGGCGGATCTGGGAGCAGAGTGCTTGGGGATTCGGGTCTACGGGAGCGCTGGTATCAGCTTTACCAAGATTCTATCTGGTGGCATTTTAGGCTACTTTAGCTATATTTGGCCATGGGACTATGCAGCAGCAGCTATTATGGGTGAGTGCCTCGGATACTCAGTCTTGACCTTGGAAGGGAAAGAACCTAGCTATGAGACCTTGGATCCTATCATGATGGTCCCAACTTGTAAACTAGATGAGATTCAACCTTTTTTGACGAAAGGAAAAGACGCATGACCTTTCCTCAAGGATTTAAAGAAAAGTATACCCAACTACTTGGAGAGGAGGCTGAGGCCTTCTTTCAAACCTTTGACGAGCCGGCCGTATCTGCCTATCGGACTAATCCATTGAAGGCGGAGCAAATCAGTGGCGATGACCCTATTCCAGGCATGCCTTGGAGTTACTATGGCAAGGTGTCGGGTAAATCCGTTGCCCATGTCACTGGACTGGTCTATTCGCAAGAACCGGCTGCCCAAATGGTAGCCCAAGTAGCTCATCCAAAACCAGGTATGAAGGTCTTGGATCTTGCGGCAGCACCGGGTGGCAAGACGACCCACTTGCTCTCTTATTTAGACAATCAAGGACTCCTCGTTTCCAATGAAATCCACAAGGGCCGCTCTAAGATTTTGGTCGAGAATGTCGAACGCTTTGGAGCCCGTAATGTCGTGGTGACCAATGAATCAGCCGATCGCTTGGCTAAGGTTTTCCCAGCCTATTTTGATTTGATTGTTTTGGATGCTCCGTGTTCTGGTGAAGGCATGTTCCGGAAGCAGCCAGATGCTATGGACTATTGGCATCCTGATTATCCAGCCCAATGTGCTGGTCTCCAGAGAGAAATCTTAACAGATGCTATCAAGATGCTGGCACCAGGTGGACAGCTAGTTTATTCGACCTGTACCTGGGCACCGGAAGAGAATGAAGAGATTGTCTCTTGGCTCTTAGAAGAATATGAGTTGGAATTGCTACCGATTGAAAAAATCAATGGCATGGTAGAGGGGATCGGCTATCCTGAAACAGCCCGGATGTATCCCCATCGTTTCAAAGGGGAAGGGCAATTTGTTGCTAAATTCCTTTATCACGGAAAGCCTGAAGTTAAGAAGATCAAGGAAGGACGTTCCAATCTAACAGCTGAGCAGAAGAAACTGTGGCAAGCTTTTGCCAAGGATTGCTTGGCTATTGACTTGGAGGGCCTCTACCAATGTTTTGGAGACCAGCTTTATCTCTTGCCGGTTGGACTTCCTGATTTGAAAAAGGTCAAGATTGCTCGCAATGGATTGCACCTTGGAACCTTTAAGAAAAATCGCTTTGAACCTAGCTTTG
This sequence comes from Streptococcus sp. DFI.7.26, assembly GCF_022240605.1. Taxonomy (NCBI): domain Bacteria; kingdom Bacillati; phylum Bacillota; class Bacilli; order Lactobacillales; family Streptococcaceae; genus Streptococcus; species Streptococcus sp. DFI.7.26. The sequence continues at coordinate 241,829 of NZ_JAKOGN010000001.1, forward strand.
CTTTGGGCCTAGCTCTGAAACCAGATCAAGTGAAGAAATCGGTCAGCTTGTCGGATCCAGACTTTATGAAGTACGTGGCTGGAGAGACTATTCAGCTAGATCAAGACTACCCAAATGGTTGGTATCAGGTCTTAGCTGGAGGAAATGGTTTAGGTTTTGCAAAAGTGACTGGACGGACCTTAAAAAATTTCTTTCCTAAAGGTTTGAGATTTAGATAAATTATTAGGAAATGCCGTCTTTCTATGTTATAGTGGAAATAGAGTGATTCTTGCTAGAATACTAGAAGATAACAAGTGTTTAGAGATAAGATTTAAACGATATTTGATTATGATTCAAGGAGACTTACATTGAATAAATGCAAAAAGCTAGTCCTTGGGCTAGCAACAGTAGCACTTGCAGCTTCTCTTTCTGCCTGTGCGTCTTGGATTGACCGTGGAGAAGCGATTACAGCTGTTGGATCAACAGCCCTACAACCGCTCGTTGAAGGGGTGGTAGATCGTTATATTGAAGAGCATCCCGGTAAGATTGTCAATGTCCAAGGGGGTGGATCTGGTACAGGTCTTTCTCAGGTCCAATCAGGAGCTGTCGACATTGGAAATAGTGACCTTTTTGCAGAGGAAAAAGATGGCATCGATGCTTCTAGCTTGGTAGACCATCAAGTAGCAGTAGCAGGAACATCCATCATTGCGAACAAGGGGATTTCCGTAGACGATTTAACTACTGAACAATTGCGTAAGATTTTTACTGGTGAATATACCAACTGGAAGCAATTGGGTGGTGAGGACTTGGAAATTACCATTGTGAACCGTGCAGTAGGATCTGGTAGCCGTGCTGTATTCGATGACATCATCATGGACGGCAAAGATCCTAAACAGGCTCAGGAACAGGATTCCAACGGAATGGTGAAGAACATTGTTTCCCAGACTCCAGGTGCCATTTCTTATCTGGCCTTTACCTACGTGGATGATAGTGTCAAAACCATGAAGTTAAATGGCTATGAACCAACTAAGGAAAACGTAGTGAATAATAACTGGCCAATTTGGTCCTATGAACACATGTATACCAAGGGTGAGCCAAGTAAACTGGCAAAGAAATTCTTGGATTATATGATGACAGATGAGGTCCAGCAGGAAATCGTTGGTAAGATGGGCTATATCCCAATCAATGATATGAAAGTCAGCCGTGATCTTGACGGTAACATTACGAAGAAATAAGAAGAATTAGGTAAAACATGAACGAAGTAGCAAAAAAAATGCTCTCAAAGTCCAATAATTCTCGTTTGGAAAAATTTGGTAAAACCATTACTTTCTGCTGTATGAGTTTGATTGTCTTTGTTGTAGCTTTGATTTTGATTTTTGTAGCCCAAAAGGGATTATCGACCTTCTTTGTCAACAAGGTTAATGTCTTTAGTTTCCTTTTTGGATCCACTTGGAATCCGTCAGGGAAAGAATTTGGGGCTTTGCCAATGATCTTGGGTTCCTTCATTGTAACCCTTTTGTCTGCCTTGGTGGCGACGCCTTTTGCCATCGGTGCGGCAGTCTTTATGACAGAGGTTTCTCCAAAGGGAGCTCGTCTCTTACAACCAGCCATTGAGTTGTTGGTAGGGATCCCTTCTGTTGTTTACGGATTTATTGGTTTGCAAGTGGTGGTTCCATTTGTTCGTTCCATCTTTGGTGGGACAGGGTTTGGAATCTTGTCAGGGGTCTTTGTCCTCTTTGTCATGATACTTCCAACTGTGACCTTTATGACAACAGACAGCTTACGGGCAGTACCTCGTCACTATCGGGAAGCAAGTATGGCTATGGGAGCGACTCGTTGGCAAACCATCTGGCATGTCACCTTAAAGGCCGCTCGCTCCGGTATTTTTACGGCAGTTGTCTTTGGAATGGCGCGTGCCTTCGGTGAAGCCTTGGCTATTCAGATGGTAGTCGGAAACTCAGCGGTTGTTCCAACATCTTTAACGACTCCAGCTTCCACCTTAACCTCTATTTTGACTATGGGAATCGGAAATACCGTTATGGGAACAGTTAACAACAACGTTCTCTGGTCACTTGCTTTGGTGCTCTTGCTGATGAGTTTGGCATTCAACAGCGTTATCAAATTGATCACGAAAGAAAGAGGTAAGAAGAACTATGCACGCTAAAAAAATAGATAAGATAGCGACAGGGGTTCTCTATGCAATTGCTGGAATTATTGTCACTATTCTTGCTTCTTTGATACTCTATATTCTGGTTAGAGGGTTGCCGCATGTGTCTTGGACCTTCTTGACCAGCAAATCCTCTTCTTACCAAGCAGGTGGAGGGATTGGGATTCAGCTCTATAATTCCTTCTTCCTCTTAGTCATTACCTTGATTATTTCCTTCCCACTTTCATTAGGGGCAGGGATCTACTTATCAGAGTATGCCAAGAAGGGCCCATTGACCAATTTGGTTCGGACCTGTATTGAAATCTTGTCCTCTCTCCCATCGGTCGTAGTTGGTCTCTTTGGCTACTTGGTCTTTGTAGTGCAGTTCCAATATGGCTTCTCGATTATTTCTGGAGCCTTGGCCTTGACGGTCTTTAACTTGCCACAGATGACACGAAACATTGAAGATAGTTTGCAAAATGTCCACCATACACAAAGAGAAGCCGGCCTTGCGCTTGGAATTTCTCGTTGGGAAACCGTGATTCACGTGGTGGTACCTGAAGCCTTGCCAAGTATTATTACGGGTGTCGTACTAGCTTCTGGGCGGATCTTTGGGGAAGCAGCTGCCTTGATTTATACTGCTGGTCAGTCTGCCCCGGCCTTGGATTGGAGCAACTGGAACCTCTTTAGTGTCACCAGTCCGATCTCTATTTTCCGTCAAGCAGAAACACTAGCGGTCCACATTTGGAAGGTCAATAGTGAAGGAACCATTCCAGATGCGATTGAAGTATCTGCTGGATCGGCTGCAGTCTTGTTGATCTTCATTTTGATTTTCAACTTCGGAGCGCGTAAGCTTGGTACTTACCTCCATAAGAAATTAACCTCAGCATAAAAGGAGAAGAAATGTCAAAGTACAATTGGGATGAGAAACATATCATTACTTTTCCTGAAGAAAAAGTGGTCCTTTCGACCAAAGACTTGCATGTCTACTATGGTTCAAATGAATCCATCAAAGGCGTGGATATGCAATTTGAGAAGAATAAAATCACAGCTTTGATCGGTCCTTCTGGATCTGGGAAATCCACCTATCTCAGAAGTTTGAACCGGATGAACGATACCATTGATATTGCGCGTGTGACTGGGGAGATCTGGTATGAAGGGATTGACGTCAACCGTCCAGATATCAATGTCTATGAAATGAGAAAGCATATCGGAATGGTCTTCCAACGACCAAATCCGTTTGCCAAGTCCATCTACCGCAATATTACCTTCCCCCACGAGCGGGCAGGTGTCAAAGACAAGAAGGTCTTGGACGAAATCGTAGAAAAATCTTTGAAGCAAGCAGCTCTTTGGGATCAGGTCAAGGATGATTTGCACAAGTCTGCTTTGACGCTTTCAGGTGGTCAACAGCAACGCCTTTGTATTGCCCGGGCTATCTCTGTCAAACCGAAGATTTTGCTCATGGATGAGCCGGCTTCAGCCTTAGACCCTATCGCGACTGCTCAGTTGGAAGAAAGCATGCTAGAGTTGAAGAAGGACTATACTATTATCATCGTGACCCACAGCATGCAACAGGCAGCTCGTGCTAGCGATTATACAGGATTCTTCTATCTAGGTGATTTGATCGAGTATGATAAAACAGCCAACATTTTCCAAAATGCAAAACTGCAATCAACCAACGATTATGTATCTGGTCACTTTGGATAGGATTTGGCAACATTGAAATAACATAAGGATGAAAACATGACAGAACCAATTTTGCAAGTCAAGGACTTGTCGGTTTATTACAATAAGAAAAAGGCACTGAATAGTGTGTCACTGGATTTCACCCCTAAAGAAATCACGGCTTTAATCGGCCCGTCTGGATCTGGGAAGTCTACCTTGCTCAAAGCCATCAACCGGATGGGAGATTTGAACCATGAGGTGACAACAACAGGAACAGTCATTTACAATGGTCACAATATCTATAGTCCTCGGACAGATACAGTAGAACTTCGTAAGGAAATCGGGATGGTCTTCCAACAGCCCAACCCCTTCCCTATGTCTATCTATGACAATGTCACATACGGACTCATGATCAATGGGGTCAAGGACAAGCAAGTCTTGGATGAAGCAGTCGAAACTTCCTTGAAAAATGCCTCTATCTGGGATGAGGTCAAGGATCGTCTCCATGATTCAGCGATTGGGCTTTCAGGGGGGCAACAACAACGGGTTTGTGTGGCGCGTGTATTGGCAACCAGTCCAAAGATTATCCTCTTGGATGAGCCAACCTCAGCTTTGGACCCGATTTCTGCTGGAAAGATTGAAGAAACACTTTATGGTTTGAAGGATCGTTATACCATGCTCTTGGTGACGCGGTCTATGCAGCAAGCTAGTCGGATCTCGGATAGAACGGCCTTTTTCTTGGATGGGGACCTCATCGAGTATGATGACACCTCAAAAATCTTCTTGAACCCTGCTCGTAAGGAAACAGAAGATTATGTATCAGGGAAGTTTGGATAAGAAAGGGAAAGTAAATGTTACGTGTACAATTTGAAGAAGATTTAGAAAAGCTTCATAACCAGTTTTATGCCATGGGAAATGAAGTCTTGACCCAGATCAACCGCACGGTTCGAGCTTTTGTCACTCATGATCGTGATCTGGCACGTCAGGTTATCGAAGATGATGCAGAGATTAATGAGTATGAAGTGAAGTTGGAGCGCAAATCCTTTGAGATGATTGCCCTTCAACAACCAGTTTCTCAGGACCTTCGGATGGTGATGACAGTCTTAAAAGCTGTATCTGACGTGGAGCGTATGGGAGACCATGCGGTATCTATCGCTCGTGCAACCATCCGTATGAAGGGAGAACTTCGTAGTAAGGTTGTAGAAGAAGAAATCAGCAAAATGGGTCGAGAAGTCAAAGACTTTGTTGAAGCAACCTTGGAGCTCTACCTAAAAGGGGATGTTGAAACGGCCTATGAAGTAGCAACTCGCGATGAAAAGATTAATGAGTATTATGATCGTATTCAAGAGTTGGCAACGGAAGAAATCAAGCATAATCCTGACTTGATTATCACTGGACGTGATTACTTCCAAGTCATCAACTACTTGGAGCGTATTGGTGATTACGCTAAAAATATCTGTGAGTGGGTTGTCTACTTCGAAACTGGAAAAATTGTGGAATTATAAGAAAAGAAAGTCTGAGGTCATGATCTCAGACTTTTGTCTTTTTGTAGATCTGGTTTTGCCCCCTCTTACCTTACAGTTAGTAGGATTTATGTTAGAATAGAAGGTGAGAAAAAATGAAGAAGGAGTTACTTATGCAAGCAGTTGCACATTTTATTGATACATTTGTACCTGAGCACTATGATCTACTCTTAGATTTGAACCGCTCTAGTAAAACTTTCTCAGGGAAAGTGATCATTAGCGGAGAAGCAAAAGAGACTCGCATCTCTCTTCACCAAAAGGATTTGACCATCGAAACAGTAGAAGTAGCAGGTCAAGCCCGTCCATTTTCGGTGGATGATGACAATGAAGCAGTCTATGTCGAATTAGAAGGGACAGGTCAAGTAACGATTACCTTGACCTATTCTGGTAAGATCACAGACAATATGACAGGAATTTATCCTTCTTACTACACAGTAGATGGTGTAAAGAAGGAAGTGATCTCTACTCAGTTTGAGAGCCACTTTGCACGTGAAGCCTTCCCAAGTGTGGATGAGCCAGAAGCCAAAGCGACCTTTGATTTGGCTGTGAAATTTGACCAAGAAGAGGGAGAAATCGTTCTTTCTAACATGCCAGAAATCGATGTGGAAAACCGTAAAGAAACAGGGATTTGGAAGTTTGATACGACTCCACGTATGTCTTCTTATCTCTTGGCCTTTGCGGCTGGAGACCTTCAAGGTGTGACAGCTAAGACCAAGAATGGAACCCTAGTCGGTGTCTACTCTACCAAAGCTCACCCATTAGAAAACTTGGACTTCTCATTGGATATTGCCGTTCGTGCCATTGAGTTTTATGAAGACTATTATGGCGTGAAGTATCCAATCCCTCAATCTCTTCATATCGCTCTTCCAGACTTCTCTTCAGGAGCGATGGAAAACTGGGGCTTGGTAACCTACCGTGAAGTTTATCTCCTTGTAGATGAAAACTCGACAGCCCAAAGCCGTCAAACAGTAGCCTTGGTGGTGGCTCACGAATTGGCTCACCAATGGTTCGGAAACCTCGTGACCATGAAATGGTGGGATGATCTCTGGTTGAATGAAAGCTTCGCCAACATGATGGAATATGTCAGCTTGGATGCCATCGAACCAAGCTGGAATATCTTTGAAGACTTCCAAACAACTGGTGTGCCTGCTGCCTTGAAACGCGATGCTACAGATGGCGTTCAATCCGTCCATGTGGAAGTCAAACACCCTGACGAGATTAACACCCTCTTTGACCCAGCCATCGTTTACGCTAAGGGTAGCCGTCTCATGCACATGCTTCGCCGTTGGTTAGGCGATGATGCCTTCCGTAAAGGGTTGAAGATTTACTTTGAAAAACACCAATACGGCAACACCATCGGTCGTGACCTTTGGGATGCTCTTGGGCAAGCTTCAGGTCGTGATGTCGCATCCTTTATGGATTCTTGGTTGGAGCAACCAGGATACCCTGTTGTCTCAGCTTCTGTAGAGAACGACACCTTGATCATCCGTCAAGAGCAGTTCTTCATCGGAGAAAGAGAAGAAAAAGGCCGTAAGTGGGTTGTTCCATTGAATAGCAACTGGACAGGTATTCCAGATACCTTGGAAACTGAAGTCTTAGAAATTCCAAACTACAGTGCCTTGAAAGCAGCTAACAACGGAGCTCTTCGCTTCAATACAGAAAATACAGCTCATTATATCAGTGACTACCGTGGGGAATTGTTAGAAGACATCCTTGCTGAACTTGCTAACTTGGATAGCACTTCGAAACTACAAGTGGTTCAAGAACGCCGTCTCTTAGCGGAAAGTGGTCAAATTTCTTATGCAAGCCTCTTGCCAGTGATTGAACATTTGACAGAAGAAAGTTCCTACTTGGTCGTTTCTGCTGTTTCGAGCGTCTTGAGCGGAATCAGTCTCTTTGTGGATGAAGGAACTGAAACAGAAGTAGCCTTCCATGAGTTGTTGAAACGGATGAACCGTTACAACTTCGAACGCTTGGGACTGGAAGCTAAGCCTGGTGAAACAGAAGAAGACGAAAAAGTTCGTCAGCTAATGATTGCTAATATGATTAAGGCCAATGATGAAGCTGCACAAGCACAAGCGAGCGCTATCTTTGAAGCGCACGCAGCTGATCTAGAAAAACTTCCAGCTGCCATTCGCTTGCAAATCTTGGTCAACCAAATCAAACACCAGGAAACCAAGGCGCTTAGCCAACAATATCTGGATACCTATGTGAAGACAGTTGATGGAAACTTTAAACGCCAGTTGGCGGCTGCCCTTTCTTATACCAAGGATGAGGAAACTTTGGAAGCTCTATTGAAGGAGTGGAAGAACAAGGATGTGGTGAAACCTCAGGACTTGGCTATGAGCTGGTACTTCAATTTCTTGCACCATGACTTTACCCAAGGAAGAACCTGGACTTGGGCGCGTGAAAACTGGAATTGGATCAAGAAAGCACTCGGTGGTGATATGAGCTTTGATAAGTTTGTCATCTACCCAGCTAATTGTTTCAAGACCCGTGAACGGTTGAATGAATACAAGGCCTTCTTTGAGCCTCAATTGGATGATATGGCGATCAGCCGTAATATCAAGATGGGAATTAAAGAGATCGCGGCTCGTATCGATCTTATCGAGCGGGAGAAAGCAGCGGTTGAAACAGCCCTTCTAGCAACTAAATAAAGAAAAAAAAGCTCCTAGAGAGGAACCTACAGGTTTGTAGGCCTCTCTAAGAGTTTTTATTTTGCTTTTTTGAAATATGGGAGATGTTTGAGATTGCGATAGAGAATAACTGCGAAAACCGTTGTCAACGTGATCTTAATCAAATCTGGTAATACAAAAGGTAGGACGACCAGTTTTACGGTGAGATCCAAACTCTGGTGGGTAATGAGCATAAAACCTAAGGCACCCCCAATAAAGAGGACGACTTCCCCCAAGGCGTTAGCTAGGAAGATACGAATGGGCTGTCCCTTTTGGCCAGCGAGGCTAGAGGTAACCAAAGCACGAAGGGGAAAGAAGAAAAGGAATCCAGCAGTGGGACCGTAGAAGGAGCTGATGCCTCCGTGACCACCTGCAAAGACGGGGAGGCCAATGGCACCTAAGAGGAGGTAAATGAGAACAGAAAGGGTGGCTTCTTTTGGACGGTAGATGCTGGCGATCAATCCAATCGCTAAAGTCTGAAGCGTGATAGGAATGGGTCCAAGTGGGATTGTAAAAGGAGATAGGGCAGCAATCAGAGCTGCTCCAAGAGCAATTAATGTCATTGATTCTATTTTTTTCAAAACAGTAAACCTCGCTTTATTTTTATGGTAACTATTCTACAAAAAAGAATGCAAGCCTGTCAAGTCCTCTATTCAGCTGTGACAATTGTCTCCATCCTCATTTTAGGAAAGTTTAAGAAAAAATTTAGTCACGATTAAGGAAGAATCGGTAAACTATCCCTATCTAAACAAAGGCCTTGTTTAAATAATTTAAGGAATGGAAAGAATGCAAGCTTCGAATGAACAAAAGCAAGAAAGAACTGAAAAAATGATTGTCGTTAAGAAAAGTCCTAAGTGGTGGGCAACTGCCGCAGCAACAGGAGGACTTGTCGTAGGAATGACTGGTGGATTTGGCTTGGGAATGTTGGCGACAGCCAATACGACTCCCCAACGCCAACAAGCAGCAGTAGCTACACAAAATAGTAACCAGCCTGCCCAAAACCATCAAGGACAAAATAGCCATGGGAACGATCAAAATGGACCTTCTAACTCACAAGGTTTTGATGGCCAAAATGGTGGTCCAGGGCAAGGAGAAATGAACGGTCAACCACCTCAAGGAGGGGGCTCGCAAGGTGGTCAAGGACAAGATGGATTTGGTGGAGGACCAGGCGGTATGCCACCGCAAGATGGCCAAAACGGTGGACCAGGACAAGGAGACATGAATGGCCAACCACCACAAAATGGAGGCCCTCAAGGTCAACAAGACAAGCAACAAAATAGTAAATCGAGTAAAAAGTCCTCCAAGAAATCCTCTTCGAAAAAATCGTCTAGCAATACAAACAATTCATCAAAGGATGAGACAGGGACAGCAGGCTAAGAAAAAAGTTGAAATCGCTATCTGAATGCTACTGAATGAAGCCTGGTCATGTTATAATAGAGTAGAAAATACTCGTCATCCCTGTATGGAAGAATGAGAAGGAGAAAGTACACATGATTAAGATTTTATTAGTAGAAGACGACCTCGGTTTGTCTAATTCAGTATTTGATTTTTTAGATGACTTTGCAGATGTCATGCAAGTCTTTGATGGAGACGAAGGTCTTTATGAGGCTGAAAGTGGCATCTATGACCTCATTTTGCTAGACCTCATGCTCCCTGAAAAAGATGGTTTCCAAGTTCTGAAAGAATTGAGAGATAAGGGTGTCTCCACTCCAGTATTGATTATGACAGCCAAAGAGAGTTTGGACGATAAGGGCCATGGGTTTGAGTTAGGGGCAGATGACTATCTGACCAAGCCATTCTACCTAGAAGAACTCAAGATGCGGATCCAAGCATTGTTGAAGCGCTCTGGTAAGGTCAATGAAAATACCCTTTCTTATGGGAATGTAACCGTTAATCTTTCGACAAACTCTACGCTTGTTGAAGGGAAAGAAGTGGAGCTATTAGGGAAAGAATTTGATCTTTTGGTCTATTTCCTTCAAAATCAAAATGTTATCCTGCCCAAGACACAAATCTTTGATCGACTTTGGGGATTTGATAGCGATACGACTATCTCGGTTGTTGAAGTGTATGTTTCTAAGATTCGTAAGAAGTTAAAAGGAACAGAATTTGCAAAAAATCTCCAAACATTGCGTAGCGTGGGGTACATTCTGAAAGATGCTCAATAAAATTAAAAAAACTGTCAATGCGGATGACTTTTCTTATTTCATCCGCTATTTCGGACTCTTTACCTTGATTTTCTCAACCATGACCTTGATTATTATTCAAGTAATGCGGTCAAGTCTGTATACAACGGTTGATGAAAATTTAAAGATACTGAGTAAAGATCGTTATTCCATCATTAGCTTGGCCAATCGTACCGGAAATGGGATGGGAAGAGACGAACCAGATGATGACCGACCAGAAGATAATGAACCTGATCCCGAGGATGGCCCTAGACCATCGGTCACTTCCAATAGTACAGCCATCCTCTTGAATGATAATTTTGAAAATGTGACGACGGACAATGGTTTTCTGGATTTAAAAACAGTGACCTTTAGTCGCAGCTATTTAAACAAGATCAAGCAGATTCAAATCACCAACCATTATAAGCAAAAAGAAAGCTACCGGGCTTATTTGGTGGATATTGACCCCGATGATTATATCGATGGGGTGAAATATGCCGTGATCATGACCAATATCAGCCAGTTGGAGCAGACCAGTGAAAAACACGAGAGCCAAATCGCCTTGGTCATGATTTGCTTCTGGGGCATTTCCCTCTTTGCAAGTATCTTCCTGGCTAAAATGAGTGTGAAACCTCTCTTAGAGAGCATGAACCGGCAGAAGGCTTTTGTCGAAAATGCTTCTCATGAATTGCGGACACCTTTAGCCGTTTTGCAAAATCGTTTGGAAACCCTGTTCCGAAAGCCAGAGGCAACAATTATGGAATCCAGTGAGAATATCGCCTCCTCTTTGGATGAGGTTCGCAATATGCGCTTACTGACGACCAATCTCTTAAACTTAGCCCGTCGGGATGATGGGATTAAACCTGAGTTTTGTGAAATCCCTCCCTCTTTTTTCGACCAAACCTTTGCCAATTATGAAATCATTGCCGAGGAAAATGATAAAATTTTCGAGTATGAGAATCATGTCGAAAGGAGTCTGGTGTCTGACAAGGTCCTACTGAAACAGCTGATGACCATTTTGTATGACAATGCCCTCAAATACACAGAGGAAGAAGGAAAGATACGGTTTGTCGCCCAATTCAAGGATCGCTATCTCTATCTTCGGGTAGAGGATAATGGACCAGGGATTGCAGACGAAGATAAAAAGCGGATATTTGATCGATTCTACCGAGTGGATAAGGCGCGTACGCGTCAAAAGGGTGGTTTTGGGTTAGGACTGTCCTTAGCCAAGCAAATCGTAGAAGCCTTTAATGGCACCATTACTGTTCGAGATAACAAGCCGAAAGGTGCTATTTTCGAGGTTAAACTAGCAACCAAGTCAGATAGTAAAAAGAAATCAACTTCTAAATCAACGAAAAACAAGTAAAGCTGAGGAATCTTTAACTTAGATGAAGCAAAAGACTTCTAAAACTTTCCAAAGGTGAGAAGGGACGTCAGCGAACTTCTACGAAGTTCCATGACTTAGTTTTGAACCTAAGGTTTCAAAACTCCCCTGTGCTTGAAACATAACTGTTTCAAGCACTTTTCTCACGGCGGAAAGTTTCAGAACCTACATGGATGGCGCTCATAATAAGGAGTTGTTCTTATTTTTTAGAATGACTTGGATTATTTTATATAACATAAGTTTTTTGATAATTTAGGCTGAGGAATCCTCAGCTTTTTTAGCTATTTCAAATAATCGCTATTTTTGCCTGACTAGTGTATAATAGAAAAAAAGAAAGAGGTGTCGTATGGCTTCAAAAATGTTACACACTTGTTTGCGAGTGGAGAATTTAGAAAAATCAATTGCCTTTTATGCAGATGCGTTTGGCTTTAAGGAATTGCGTCGCAAAGATTTTCCTGAATACAAATTTACGATTGTTTATCTTGGTTTAGAAGGGGATGACTATGAGTTAGAATTAACTTACAACTATGATCATGGTCCTTACGTCATTGGAGATGGCTTTGCCCATGTTGCCTTGAGTACGCCAGACCTTGAAGCCCTTCATGCGGAGCATAAGGAAAAAGGTTACCAAGTAACAGATCCTAAAGGCTTGCCAGGAACGCTTCCAAACTATTACTTTATTGTGGACCCAGATGGCTACAAAGTAGAAGTGATTCGTGAAAAGTCCTTATAATCAGCATCATAAAACTTGTGACAAAGAGCAGATGTGACTACACCTGTTCTTTTTTTCTGCTTGAAAGTTGCCGGCTCAAAGTGACAGGAGATAGGACTGAGCTACTTTAATTTCCCTACTATATTTTAGGCTTTATTTTCTAGATTCTAGAGTTTTCTACTGTTTTTTGGTGATAAAATTGCTATAATAAGAGTATGAAGAAATCCTACTTGAAAATACTTATTCTCATCATTCTGAATCTCCTTTTTATCGGGGGGATTTATCTTGCTTATCAGAAGATTGAGGAAGCACGCGCTATCAAAAATTATAATCAACAGTTTTCCAAAGCAATCCAGGAAGAAGAAGCAGTTGAAAAAGACAAAGATACCATTCTTCAAAAAGGAATGGTCGGTCAATCTTATGTTGCTGCCTACTACCCGAATAATAACGAAGAACCCATCGCAGTAGTCAAAGAGAGAATTTTGGCTGACGTAGGCTCTCTTCCCCAAGAAGAGAAGAAGAATCAGCAAGCAAAAGAGCTATTGTTCTATCATACCGAACGCTCAGAAGACCCATTTGTCGGGGTTCACCCTTATCAGGTGAAGAAGACCCAGTACAAGTGGAAAAACGGCAAGTTCATCAAAGATGGGATCGACAAACTTCCCCTCCTTTATCTAACGGATGAGGGGACGGTCTTCCAATTCTCCCAATTGTTTACGGATGCTGATCTAGCCAAAGAAACCCTCTTAACTGAGTTGCGCTCTCAGCTGGTTTTCCTACAGTTAGGGGAAGATCGAATTGAAGAGCTGATGCAAGCTGTCTCAGCAAGTGATATGGCAAGCTGGCAGTTCACCTACAATCAAGGGGTTCTTTCTATCACCCTTCCAGTTACTATTGAGGGCATGGAAACCTTCGATATGCCCCTTTCGAAGCTCTATGATGTGATTGATTCTGCTCGCCTGAATCCTGGAGATCGTGATGCTTATGAGGCCTACCAAACCCAACGTCACGCTAAAATGGTTGCCTTGACTTTTGATGATGGTCCAGATCCATCGACGACTCCTCAAGCCCTGGATATCCTCAACAAGTACCATGTTAAAGCGACTTTCTTTATGCTTGGGAAGAATGTCTCTGCCTATCCAGAAGTGGCTAAACGGGTCCGTCAGGAAGGACATGAAATCGGGATCCATACTTGGAACCACCCTGTCTTAACTAAGTTGCCTTTGGAGTCAGCTCAAAAAGAAATCATGGATACCAAAGAAGTGATTCAAAAGGTGACTGGAGTGCAAACGAAGATTACTCGTCCTCCTTATGGTTCGATTAATAGTGCCATTCAATATGCAGTGGATCAAGCCTTTATCATGTGGGATGTGGACACCTTGGATTGGAAGAGTCATAACACCGAAGCGATCTTAGCAGAGGTGAAAAAACAAGTCAAACCAGGATCAATTATCCTGATGCATGATATTCACCAAACTTCGATTAATGCTCTCCCAGCTGTGATCCAATACCTTCAATCGCAAGGCTACACTATCGTCACGGTTGATGAACTCTTAAACCACCAAGTGGAAAGTCATCGCCTCTATTACAATCGGAATTAAAAAAATCGTTCGTAGAAATACGAACGATTTTGAATATAGACAAACTATTGTTTTACATAAAAAAACTGGATGATTATCAAAAAATGACTTTTATTTTTTAGTCATTTAAGAATATGAATAACTTTCCGCTGTGAGAAAAGTGCCTGAAACACTATTGATTCAGGCACTCGGGAGTTTTGAGACCTTAGGCTCAAAACTAAGTCATGGAACTTCTTCGAAGTTCGCTGACGTCCGTACTCACCGAAGGAAAGTTTTAAAAATGACTTTATCTTCAATCTGAATCGTTCGTAATGTTACGAACGATTTTCTTATTCTTCCCCTATATAGAGTTGAGCTCCCTTGAGGATTAAAGGACGAACAGGGGTTAATTTTTTCAAACTTTTTAATTCTTCTGGATGGCTAACCAAGGTGATGACATAGCCTTCTTTGCCCATGCGTCCGGTACGCCCAGATCGGTGGATGTAGGTTTCGGCATCTCTTGGGACTTCATAGTTGACGACACATTCTAGTGAGTCGATATCGATTCCCCGCGCTACCAAATCTGTTGCCAGAAGGAGTGTCAGCTGATGATCCTTAAAGCGTTCCAGAATGACTTTCCGGAATTTGACGTTGACGTCACTAGCAAGTGAGACAGCGCTAACTTCTCGGTACTGGAGTTTTTCTTCAGCGCTCCCTAGGTCGGACAAGCTATTGAAGAAAACGAGGCCACGAAAGTCTTCGACATTGGAGAGTTTTCTGAGGAGTTCGACCTTTTCTCGCTTGTCCACTTCCATATAGAAGTGCTGGATATTGTCCAAGCTTTGCCCTTCTACCTGAATGGTCAGGGTATTGGGCTCGATTTGCTCTGCATCAAACTTAGTCGTTGCACTCATATAGATAAATTGATGATCTCGCGGCGCGTAGTGGCAAATCTTGTCGACAAAGTGATACTGAGAGTCGCTGAAAAGTTGGTCAAATTCGTCCAGGATGATGGTATCGACATTCATCATCTTGATTTTCTTGAGCTTGATCAACTCAAAAATACGGCCTGGAGTTCCGATGAGAATTTCGGGTCCTTTTTTGAGACGTTCGATTTGCCGTTTTTGACTAGAGCCAGAAAGGAAAAGTTGAGCACTGAGTCCAAGAGGCTCTGCCCATTGTTTAGTGACATCAAAGATTTGTCCGGCCAACTCTGTATTGGGGGAGAGGATCAGCAATTGTTGCGCTTTTTTAGGTTTTAGCTTGAGAAGACTAGGGAAGAGATAGGCCAGAGTCTTCCCAGTTCCTGTCGGGCTGACTCCAAGTACGTTCTCCCCTTGGGTGATCGGCTCAAAGAGGCGTTCTTGGATTTCAGTGAGTTGCTCAAAGCCGAGGGTTTTGAGTTGCTCTTGCCAGAGCGGTGGGAATGCTAGTGTCATATTAGTTTTCGTCCTTAAAGTGTATTCCAGCATCTTGGCGCATAGCGTAGAGAGCTTGGTGGACCATCTGTCCGGTTTGAAGCCAAGTCTGGTAAAGTATCTGGTCGCCCTCTGTCATCATGCTAGCAAAGGCCTGGGCTTCTTCTAGCATGTTATGAGGGGCGGGAGTGATTGGAAGCTGGTAGCTGTTTCCAGAATGATCTTGAAAAACTACCTCGTTAACGGCTTCAATGCCACTCAGAAAGAGGGTACCGTCTGTCGTATAGATTTCCGCAGGAAGATTACTGGTCACATCTTTGCCGGCTTGAATGCCAATGACAAAGTCAGAATAAACTAAGCTACCCTGACCGTTCAAATCGATTGAATTCGGCAATTGCCGCGCCCGATAGGTTACTGATTTAGGTTGACCAAAGAGGCCGATTGCAAAGTAGAGAGGGTAGACACCCAAATCCATAAGGGCTCCACCTGCAAACTGGTCGGAGAAAATATTGGGAGTATTCCCCTTCAAGAGCTCGGGCATCTTAGAAGAATATTTGGCATAGGTCATGTGGCCACCCAAGATGGTCTTGTCTTTGAGAAAGTCTTGGGTGGTCGCAAAGGCTTTTTCATGATAGTTGCGAGCGGCTTCAAAGACATAGACCTGGTGTTCGTTAGCTAATTTGACCAGCTCTTTCCATTCCTTGGGAGTGGTGACAGCTGGTTTTTCAAGGATGACATGTTTCTTAGCCAAGAGGGCTAACTTTGCCTGAGGATGGTGGAGTGAATTGGGACTAGCAATGTAGATGACATCTAGGTCACTATCTAAAAAGGCAATCAGGTCATCATAGAGGGCCACTTGTCCATAAGGTTGGGTGAAACTACGAGCTTTCTCCAAGGTCCGTGAATAGACCGCTCTTAACTCATACTGGTCTGTTTCTTTAGCTGCAGCAAGGAAGGAGTGGGAAATGGCACTGGTGCCGATGATACCGAGTTTCAGCATGGCAGCTCCTTTCAATCAGGTATTTACTGGTTTCATTATATCATGTTTCATCCTAAAAAGATGGAATGGGCTTTTCTAATTGGGATGGAGGATAGGAGGGAAGTTCTTCTTGGAAGGTTGATGAAAATCCTTAGAAAAAAGGTTTAAGTCGTGGTCAAGAGACCGCTTTTGTGATAGAATAAATAAGATTATAGAAAATGGAGAAGAAGATGCGAAACAGACCAATTATTATCGGTGTAACAGGTGGTTCTGGTGGGGGGAAAACCAGTGTTTCTCGTGCAATTTTGTCCCACTTTCCAGATGAAAAGATTGCTATGATTGAGCACGATTCTTATTACAAGGATCAAAGCCATTTAACCTTTGAAGAGCGGATTCAGACCAACTATGACCATCCTTTTGCCTTTGATACAGACCTCATGATTGAGCAAATCAATGAGTTGTTGGCTGGCCGTCCAGTTGATATTCCTACTTATGACTACGCAGAGCACACGCGTAGTTCTAAGACCTATCGTCAAGAGCCTCAGGATGTCTTTATCGTTGAGGGGATTTTGGTCTTGGAGGACAAGCGTCTTCGTGACTTGATGGATATCAAGATTTTCGTTGATACCGACGATGATGTGCGGATCATTCGCCGGATCAAGCGAGATATGGAAGAGCGCGGTCGGAGTTTGGACAGCGTCATCGAGCAGTACTTGGGAGTGGTGAAGCCGATGTACCATCAGTTTATCGAGCCAACCAAGCGTTATGCGGATGTTATCATTCCAGAAGGCGTGACCAATACTGTAGCCATTGATTTGATTACGACCAAGATTGAGAAGATTTTGAGCGAATCACGTGAAGGATAAGATAACAAGTGAGAGAGGTTAGGAAGTAGTGTCCCAGCCTCTTTTCCATGACAAATAGGGAGAAATATGAAAAAGTTAAGAAGGGAGTTTCACTCCAGAAGTAAGGCCTTTGCCTGCCTACTGACCATGTGTGCAGGCTTTTCAGATGCCTACACCTTTATCGAAAGAGGAGGGACCTTGGCCGCGGGCCAAACGGGAAACGTGGTCTTTCTATCTGTTGGTTTAATTGGCCATGAAATCGCGGATGTGGAGGTCAAACTAGCCACCATGTTGGCCTTTATGATCGGGATTTTCTTGATGACCGTCTTTCAACGCTTCTTTAGTCATTCGGTTTGGCGGCTCAGTACCTTGGTGCCCTTGGTCCTGACGACCTTGGTGGCTGGCTTTCTGCCAAAAGAAGTGCCCAATGTTCTGATTGTGCCTTTCTTTGGACTGAGCTTGGGGATTGTAGCCATTTCCTTTGGAGAAGTCGATGGCTATGCTTACAACCATTCTTTTATGACAGGGAATCTCAAGAAGACCATGGTCGCATATGGAAATTTTGTACGGGAGCGGAAGATGGAGTTTTTCTGGGAGTCTCTCTTTATGACTTCTTTGATTGGGAGCTTTGTCGGAGGGGCTATTCTTTCGACCTTCCTCATCCAATATTATGGACTTCGGACCATTTGGTTTGTTTCCCTTGTTCTGACCATCTTTCTGACATATCGGGCTATTCAATATGTTCGGAGAGACGCTTAAATGAATTTTTACAAAGTCAGAGACCTTGCTCCCTGGCTTTTTTATTGAGAACATTTGCTTGGTACTTCTGATGTCTAGTCGGGTTTTTATCAAGGCTTGCTCCGTGGTAAATACTTAATTTTCTAGCCAAAGTTTGGTATAATAAAGGTTATGAATACGCAAGAAAAAGAATCAAATTACAAACTCTTACTAGCCCAGTTAGAAGCTCTTTTAGAAGGAGAGAGCAATGCCTTAGCCAATTTAGCCAATGCCAGTGCTCTGCTCAATCAAGCTCTACCTCATTCAGTCTTTGCAGGTTTTTACCTCTATGATCAAAAAGAGTTGATTTTAGGCCCCTTTCAAGGACAGGTATCTTGTGTCCGTATCGCTCTAGGAAAAGGTGTCTGTGGAGAAGCAGCGGAGAAAAGAGAGACGCTGGTCATCGAGGATGTGACCCAGCATGCCAATTATATCTCTTGTGACAGTCGGGCCATGAGTGAGATTGTGGTCCCTATGGTCTTGAAGGACCAGTTGCTGGGAGTGTTGGATCTAGATTCGGACCGGGTGGGAGATTATGACGACCTGGATCGCCTTTATTTGGAACGTTTTGTAGCCATCTTGCTCGAAAAAACAAATTGGAATTTTAGGATGTTTGGAGTAGTAGACTAATGTATCAAGCCCTCTATCGTAAATACCGAAGCCAGACCTTTGGCCAGCTTGTAGGGCAGGAGGTTATTGCGACGACCCTACGACAAGCTGTCGAACAGGGAAAAATTAGCCATGCCTATCTCTTTTCTGGCCCTCGTGGGACGGGGAAGACCAGTGTGGCGAAAATCTTTGCCAAGGCCATGAACTGCCCCAATCAAAAAGGGGGAGAGCCTTGTAACGAATGCTATATCTGTGAAGCCATTACTAATGGCAGTTTAGAGGATGTCATCGAGATTGACGCTGCTTCTAATAATGGGGTGGATGAGATCCGCGATATCCGCGATAAATCGACCTATGCGCCTAGCCTGGCCCCTCATAAGGTCTATATTATCGACGAGGTCCACATGCTCTCGACGGGAGCCTTTAATGCCCTTCTCAAGACCTTGGAAGAACCGACAGAAAATGTGGTCTTTATCCTAGCAACAACGGAATTGCATAAGATTCCAGCAACCATCCTTTCGCGGGTTCAACGCTTTGAGTTCAAATCCATCAAGACGCCAGCCATTCAAAACCACCTAAAAGCTGTTTTGGATAAAGAAGGCATTGATTACGAAGAAGAAGCTGTAGCCATTATTGCCCGTCGGGCAGAAGGTGGGATGCGGGATGCCTTGTCCATTTTGGACCAGGCCCTCAGCCTGACAGCTGGTGCCCAATTGACCACTGCGACGGCAGAAGAAATCACAGGCTCCATCAGTCAGGAAGCTTTGGATCTCTATGTGGCAGCCTTGTCGGCACAAGATGCAACAGCTGCCTTGGACCAGTTGAACCTCATTTTTGATAATGGGAAAAATATGGCCCGCTTTGTGACAGATCTCTTACAGTATTTACGGGATCTTCTAATCGTTCAGACAGGTGGAGAAAATCTCCATGTCAGTGAACGATTTAACCAGAATCTAGCCATTCCGCAAGCCACCCTCTTTGCTTGGATTGATCTTGCGACAAGGAGCTTAGCGGATATTAAAAACAGCCTGCAGCCCAAGATCTATACAGAGATGATGACCATTCGCTTGGCAGAATACAAGGGTGAGGGCTCTTCAGCTAGTCAAACGGCTCTTCCAGCAGATTTCTTGGCACAAATGGACCAACTCAAAAGAGAAGTGGAGTTACTGAAAAGTCAATTAGCTCAAGTAGGGAGCGGGGCTCCTGTAGCCAAGTCGGCTCCAGCCCGTCCTCAGAAGTCCAGCAAGGGCTATCGAGTGGATCGCAATAAGGTTCAAGCCATCTTACAAGAAGCGGTTGAAAATCCAGATTTAGCCCGTAACAATCTCATCCGCCTGCAAAATGCTTGGGGGGAAATTATTGAAAGCTTAGCAGGGGCAGATAAGGCCTTGCTGGTTGGTTCTCAACCGGTTGCAGCCAATGAACGCCATGCGATTCTTGCTTTTGAGTCTGCCTTTAATGCCGAACAGACAATGAAGCGAGATAACCTCAATACCATGTTTGGCAATATTTTAAGCAATGCAGCCGGATTCTCACCTGAAATTTTGGCCATTTCCATGGAGGAGTGGACCCAGGTCCGGGCGGAATTCTCGAAGAAAGCGCGTGGTCACAAGGAAGAAGTCGAGGTAGCAGAAGATTCTGTCATTCCGGAAGGTTTCGATTTCCTCTCTGACAAAATTACTGTTCAGGAAGACTAGGATGTGCTTTTTCCAGAAAATCGTGGTAGAATATCAATATGAATAAACGTCAATTTTGGACTATGGCTATCTTTACAGCCTTTGAAACCTATTTTTTCAATGATGCAGTGATGAGAGAAAGCTACCTGGCAGCTATCTTCTGGGCTCTCTTAATACTGAGAAATTTGCAAGTCAGCTATATCTTAGGGAAATTGGTCGAAAGTATCGATCAACAGCTCAATCAGAAAAAACGAGATAAGTATAAAAAATAAGCACCGAGAGGTGCTTATTTTTTTGAGCTGTTGGTCTGTTTTACAGGTCCCACTGTTTGAGGGAAATTTCGCCACTGTTGAGCCAGCGTTCTTGGCCGTCCTCCAGTTGGACTAGAAGTTGTCCACTGTCTGAGATATCCTTAGCCAGGCCTTGGTAGCTGGTCTGATTTTGTTCGAAGCGGACTTCCTTACCTAGGACCAGTGAGCGTTGTTTGTAGAGGTAGATCAACTCCTCTTCTGGAGTGGTGAAAAATTCCTTCCAAATCTCAGCAATCAGTTCATTGCGACTAATGGGAGGCTGGGAGTCAAAGAGGGAACCAGCCTTGTCTTTCAGTTCCGTAGGAAAATTGGTGATGGCAAAATTGAGACCCACACCAATGATGACATCTGTGATAAGGCCTGTTTCGATGGAGCTGATAGCTTCAGTCAGAATGCCTCCGACTTTTTTCCCCTTGTAGTAGATGTCATTGACCCACTTGATATCGACATCCAATAAGGCTAGATTTTTCAGAGCCTTGTAGATAGCAGCCGAGACCATGAGGGTATAGGCGGGAGCTTGATCGAAAGGGAGGTTGGGTTTAAGGTGGAGAGACATGTAGATTCCCCCTTGAGAAGGACAGAAGTAGTCACGCCCAAAACGACCCTTACCAGCTGTTTGGAAAGGAGCCAGATACAGGGTAGCGGATTGGCCACCCGCTTCCATGGCATTCTTAGCGTCTAACTGGGTGGATTGGCACTGGGGATTATAGGTGACTGTCAATGGACTAAGCTCCTCGATGACTTGGGGGATTAGGAGGTCTCCAGCAAGGATCTTGTAGCCTCGATTTTTAACAGACTCAATCTCGATGCCTTCTTTTTCTAGACGCTGGATGGCCTTCCAGATAGAGGTGCGAGACAGGCCCATTTCCTGGGCTAGTTGCTCGCCGTTGACATAATCCTGGGCTTGGGCCAAAGTTTGGTATAAAATTTCGTGTGTTTTCATAGTTTCTTATTTTCGAAAAGGATGGAAGATCATCCATTCTTGGTACTTTCTCTTAAGGTGAGTTTGGTTCCTAGCATGGTGAGGGTCGGTATTTCTCTCGGTGCTAGGACTTGCTTATTGAGGACGTCCATAGCGGTACGTCCCATTTCTTCTGTAAAAACAGTGATGGTCGAGAGGGGAGGAAAGACTTGCTTGGCTAAACTGGTATCATTAAAGGAGATGAGTTGGATGTCATCAGGGACCTTGATGCCGGCTTCTTGAAAGGCGCGGAGAGCCCCAATGGCCAAACTATCACTGGCAACAAAATAGGCATCTGGAAAGGGTGAGCCAGACTGAAGCTTAGAGGAAATGAGGTCATAGCCTGATTGAGCTGTAAAACTACCTGTGAGGATGAGTTCAGGGTGGTAAATGTTTCTTTCAATACAATAGTTTCGATAGGCTCTTCGCCGAGGATCGGGTATACTTTCCAATAGGTCAGTCGTTTTTTCCTCACCGGTTAGGAGACCGATCGTTGTACACCCTTGTTTTCGTAAATAGTGAAGGGCAGTCTGTACAGCATTTTCAAATTCAGTCGTGACACAAGGATGTCCTTGGTTAAGAGTGTTACTATCGACAAAAACCAGAGGTTTGGTCAACCTTTCTAGATCGACAATCTGAACTCTACTAAACTTTCCAATACAAAGGACCCCAACAACTTCCTCCCCTAATCGAAAGGGAATATCATTGAAATAGCGGAGGATGCCATAGTCGAGGTCCTGTGCTCTTTTTTCAATGCCTAAACGGATGTTGTAGTAGTAAAGGTCGTCCAGCTCTCCCTCTTCACTTTTCCATTGGATGATGACAATTTGTTGTTTTTCTTTCTTAAAGTTCCCACTTTTCTGATGTCTGGTGTAGCCTAGTTCGTCAGCAACGGTCAAAATTCTGTGGCGGGTTTCCTCCGTTACAGAAAGACTAGTATCTTGATTCAGCACACGTGAGACAGTGGCGATGGATACGTTAGCGAGACTGGCAATATCCTTTAATGTAGCCATAAGTTTTCTCCTTCTGTCTTCTAGTATATCATAGCTTTGGCCTGGTTAGTGAATTTTACTAAAATTTTAGTAAAATAATTGATTTACTTGATGAAAAGGGTTACACTAAAGATAAATAACTATATAAGTGAGGTAATCTCAATGAATACTCAAGAACTTCGGAACGCTTTTCAAACAGTCTTTGGAGCAGAAGCGGATCATACTTTTTTCTCACCAGGTCGGATCAATCTTATTGGTGAGCACACAGACTATAACGGGGGTCATGTCTTCCCTGCAGCTATCACCCTTGGTACCTACGGAGCAGCTCGCAAACGCGAGGACAAGCTTCTTC
The DNA here is from genome assembly GCF_022240605.1 of Streptococcus sp. DFI.7.26. NCBI lineage: Bacteria > Bacillati > Bacillota > Bacilli > Lactobacillales > Streptococcaceae > Streptococcus > Streptococcus sp. DFI.7.26. Next base: position 264,554 of record NZ_JAKOGN010000001.1, read on the forward strand.
GTTTCTTCTCTGCTAACTTTGAAGACAAGGGCATCATTGAAGTTCCTCTTGAAAACCTTCAGTTTGAAGAGGAACACAACTGGACCAACTATCCAAAAGGCGTTCTTCATTTCTTGCAAGAAGCTGGTCACACCATTGATGTGGGGATGGATGTCTATGTCTACGGTAATATTCCAAATGGATCTGGTCTCTCTTCTTCAGCCTCACTAGAGATGCTGACGGGCGTCATTGCAGAAACCATCTACGGTTTGACAGTGGATCGAGTGGACTTGGTTAAAATTGGAAAACAAACAGAAAACCACTTTATCGGAGTCAACTCGGGCATCATGGACCAGTTCGCTATTGGGATGGGAGCTGACCAACGGGCCATTTATCTGGATACCAACACCTTGGAATATGACTTGGTGCCACTTGATTTGAAAGACAATGTCGTCGTGATTATGAATACCAACAAACGTCGGGAATTGATTGATTCAAAATACAATGAACGCCGTGCGGAATGTGAAACAGCTGTCTCAGAATTGCAAGCTAAACTAGACATCCAAACATTGGGTGAATTGAATGTCTGGGATTTTGATACCTATAGCTACTTGATCAAGGATGAAAATCGCATCAAACGAGCTCGCCATGCTGTCCTCGAAAACCAACGGACTCTCCAAGCTCGTAAGGCTCTGGAAGAAGGAGACTTGGAAGCTTTTGGACGATTCATGAATGCTTCCCACGTATCCTTAGAACACGATTATGAGGTAACTGGACTTGAGTTGGACACCTTGGTGCATACAGCTTGGGAACAAGAAGGGGTGCTTGGTGCTCGTATGACGGGAGCCGGCTTTGGTGGGTGTGCCATCGCCCTTGTCAACAAGGATAAGGTCCAAGACTTTGAAGAAGCTGTCGGCAAACGCTATGAGGAAATCGTTGGCTATGCGCCAAGTTTCTACATTGCAGAGGTTGCTGCGGGGACACGGGTGCTTGATTAAAAAGGAGATAGGATGACAGAACTGGTATTAGATGCATTTGTCACAGCCGTCATTGCGGCAAGTGACTATGAAGAGATGGATCGGATTTATCTAAAAAACCGCGTTAGGAGTCGCATTGGAGAAGAAGGGCTAGACCTACCAGCTCATCAGGCTGACTTGATCGCACTCAAAGATCAGCTGGTGGAAATCGCTGTTGCGAATAGCAAAATCCAAGATAGCATGGCCGCAAAGGACAGTTTGGGAGCGGAGTTGATGGATTGGATTACCCCCAGTCCTAGTCAGGTCAACCGCTATTTCTGGGAGACTTACCCTCAGTCCAAGGAAGACGCGATTGCTGATTTCTACGCCCTCTCTAAGCGCAATGATTACATCAAGGTCAAGGCAATTGCGCAAAATATCGCTTTTGAGGCAGAAACTCCCTATGGCTCCCTTGAAATCACCATCAATCTGTCAAAACCTGAAAAAGATCCTAAAGACATCGCAGCGGCGAAGCTGGCTAAAGCTAGTCATTATCCGGCCTGCCAACTGTGCTTTGAAAATGAAGGCTATCAAGGTCGCCTAGACCATCCTGCCCGTGCCAATCATCGGATCATCCGCTTTGACATGGACGGTCATGATTGGGGATTTCAATATTCCCCTTATGCCTACTTCAATGAACACTGCATTTTCCTCGATAGCCAGCATGTTCCTATGGCCATTAGCCGCAAGACCTTTGAGCGACTCTTGACCATTGTAGAGACTTTTCCAGGCTATTTTGCGGGGTCTAATGCAGATCTGCCCATTGTAGGGGGGTCTATCCTGACTCATGACCACTACCAAGGCGGACGGCACACATTCCCTATGGAGGTAGCAGGACTTGACCAAGCCTTTACTATTCCTGGATTTGAAGGGGTTCAAGTGGGCATCGTTCGTTGGCCAATGTCAGTCTTGCGTCTGAAGTCTGAAAATAAGGGAGAGCTGATTGACTTGGCGGACCATATCTTAGAAAGCTGGCGGAGTTACTCGGATCCAGCTGTGCAGATCTTGGCCTCTTCGAATGGGGAGGCCCACCATACCATTACGCCGATTGCACGGATTCGCGAGAGCAAGTTTGAGTTGGACTTGGTCCTTCGGGATAATCAGACTTCAGATGAGCATCCCGATGGCATTTACCACCCACACGCGGACGTCCAACATATCAAGAAGGAAAATATAGGTCTGATCGAAGTCATGGGCTTGGCGATTCTTCCACCACGTCTGAAAGAAGAACTCAAACTGGTCCAGCATTACCTCCTTGGTCAAGTAAATGGGGTAGCCAAGTACCATCAAGAATGGGCAGACGACTTGAAAACTCAGCACCCTGACCTTAGCTCAGAAGAAGAATCTCAGGAAGTGGTTCGCGTATCTGTTGGTAATATTTTTGCGCGTGTCCTTGAGGATGCTGGTGTTTACAAGCGGACAGAAGAAGGACAGGTTGCCTTTAGACGCTTTGTAACTAGTCTTGGGAAAAGCAAATCCTAAGAAATTTTGCTACAATAGAAGAAGTGAAATGAACGAGAAAGAGGGAGAGGGAAAAAATGGCAATTTTAGTATTGGGAGGAGCTGGCTATATTGGTTCCCATATGGTGGACCGCTTGGTCAATGAAGGACAGGAAAAAGTCGTCGTGGTCGATAGCTTAGTCACAGGCCACCGTGCAGCGGTGCATCCAGATGCCGTCTTTTACCAAGGAGACCTGGCGGATAAAGACTTTATGCGCACTGTTTTTAAGGAGCATGCAGATATTGATGCGGTCATCCACTTTGCGGCCTACTCACTGGTCGCTGAATCCATGGCAGATCCATTGAAATATTTTGACAACAATACAGCAGGCATGGTCAAACTCTTGGAAGTCATGCATGAATGTGGGGTGCACTACATCGTCTTTTCTTCAACTGCTGCAACCTACGGCATTCCAGAAGAAATTCCGATTCTTGAAACCACTCCGCAAAAACCAATCAACCCTTATGGCGAAAGCAAGCTCATGATGGAAACCATCATGCGTTGGGCTGATCAAGCCTACGGCATCAAGTATGTACCCCTTCGTTACTTTAATGTTGCGGGTGCTAATCCAGACGGATCCATCGGGGAAGACCATGGACCAGAGACCCATCTCTTACCGATCGTCTTACAAGTGGCCCAAGGAAAACGCGAGAAGATCTCTATTTTTGGAGATGACTACCAGACACCAGATGGCACCAATGTTCGGGACTATGTCCATCCATTTGACTTGGCGGATGCCCATCTTTTAGCAGTGGAGTATCTGCGAAAAGGGAATGAATCGACTGCATTTAACCTGGGCTCGTCAACTGGATTCTCCAATCTTCAAATCGTAGAAGCAGCCAGAAAGGTGACGGGACATCCAATTCCACTTGAGCTGGCTAATCGTAGACCAGGAGATCCTGATACCCTGATCGCATCATCTGAGAAGGCGCGTGCCATCCTCGGTTGGCAACCAAAATTTGACAATATCGAAACCATTATCCAAACAGCCTGGGCTTGGCATTCCAGCCACCCAGACGGCTACAATGATCGATAAGAAGAAAACTCAAGTCAGTTGGCTTGAGTTTTTGTGTATGGGAATATGCTATAATGAAGTAAATAGAAGGATGCACACAACTAATGTAACCTAATGGGTCAACAAGGATAGTAGGAGCAACAATGACAAAATATTTGGTGCAAAAATTTCTCTGGTTTCGAGAGCGTGGATTCGTACAAATCACCCAGAAGACCTTGGTCTCTCTCTTTCCATTTTTACTTTTTTCAGCAATTGTTCGAGTGATTTCCCAGTCCTTCTTTTCAGATAGAGGATATATAAATATGCTTTTTTCTGTCTCGGATTGGTTCCCAGGGTTTCAGCTCACGGGTCAGGTCTTGTCCAATCTATCGAATTTTACAGGAGGTTTGGCTGGCCCTTTAGCAACCTATTTTGCAGGGAAATACACAGCTGGACATTATGGAAGAAGCACAGGTACGGCTGGTGTGACAGCTCTTTTAGTCAGTTTTATTGTTAGTTCCCAGGGATTATTGCTGGGATCATTTCGTGATGGACAATTGTCTCACATCAATCTACCTGCGACGACCAATATTGTGTTAGCGATTTTTTTAGGTTATCTAATTGGCCAGATTTTTCGCCTATCCAAAGCCAGTGACGACCAAATCGTGAATAAAGACTTCATTTATCAACCCAAGACTGTGCGTCCGATTTTCTTGTCTCTGCTCTTAGGAGTCAGTTTAAATGGCCTCTTAGTTCTGAGCAATCAGTACCGTGTTTTTCAAACACTTGGGCAGTTCTTCAGTTCTCTAACTGTCAGCAGTCATCATCTCTTGTCGACCTTTGTCATGGGACTCTTTAGTGGTCTATCTGCTTGGGTAGGCAATAGTCAAGCCTTTGCCTTAAACTCGATTGCGGATGACAGTTTTGCTTTGGAAAATCTGACTTATGCTGTTACCAATCATACAACGACAGGAATTCCTTATCTTTATACCTTGACCAATTTGTACCGCAGTTATGGCATGGTGGCAGGAGTAGGTGCAGTCCTAGCATTCTTGGTTGCGATCTTATTGGTTTCACGAAGTCAAAAGGACAAGAAGGTTAGTTTTCTTAGTATCTTTCCAAGCCTCTTTAACAATGGCGCCCCTTTTATGGTAGGAATCCCGGTTCTTCTCAACCTGCTATATGTGATTCCTTTCTTATTGATTCCCTTGGTGAATATGGCAATTGTAGCTCTGGCTTTGTGCTTTAAACTGATGCCAGCAGCTGTCTATCCAGTGCCAGATGGGACACCTAGCCTTCTCTATGCCTTTATTGGGACAGGAGGAAGCATGAGGGCTTTAGCTGTGAGTCTCTTTTGCTTTGCCCTAGATGTGGCCCTCTATATTCCCTTTGTCCGCATGGGCAACCAAGTTCGGAAAGATTTGCTAGAAGAAGGAGGAAGCCATGAAAATCTCTAAAAAAACAGTGCTTGTCTTCACCTTGGTCTGCCTTTTCTTGATTGGCTTGGCTGTGCCTTCTTATAGCTGGACTCGAAAAAATGTCCAGAAAATCGAAAAATTCTATAATTCAAAACTATCGCCAATTATTATGATTCCTGGAAGTTCCGCGACGGAAAATCGTTTTGATGGCTTGGTGGCCAAGCTCAACCAAGATCGGCAAGGGACCAAGCACAGCTTGCTCAAGGTTAAGATCTGGAATGATGGTAGGATGACTTATAGTGGGAGTATTGATACCAAAGACAATGAACCGATTATCGTCATTGGTTTTGAAAACAACAAGGATGGCTACAGCAATATTAAAAAACAAGCCAAGATGGTTAACCAAGCCTTTGAAGCTCTACAATCGAAATACAACTTCAATAACTTTAAAGGATTAGGTCACTCAAATGGAGGCTTGATCTACACAGCCTTTATTGAAAATTATTTAGGGGATTATGATGTGGATCTTAAGACGCTCATGACTATTGGGACCCCTTATAACTTTACCGAGATCAATATCAAAAATAAATCAGAGATGTTGGCGGACTTTATCAAGGCTAGAGAAGCTATCCCAACAACCCTTCATATGTATTCAGTAGCAGGCACTATCACCTATGACTCGGATGAGTTGGTTCCGGATGCTAGTGTGTCAGCTGGGAAGTACATCTATCAAAACCAAGCGGAGACCTACACGGAGATTACCGTTACGGGAGAGGATGCCCAGCATTCGGATCTTCCAACCAATGATGAAGTGGTCGCCTTGATCAAGCAGCATATCGAAAGTCAGGACAATCCGGGTCGTCGAGAGCAAAAGGACCCAAATTAGATCAAAATGAAATGGAATAAGAAGGTTTTACACAAATCATCAGGTGTAGCCTTCTTTTTTGGTATAATATAAAGAGAAAAGAACAAATGTCAAGGATGACACAAAAGGAGAAACTTATGAAACGAAAAGAGAAATTAGGAGCATTTATTCTACTACTAGCAGGACTTATTACGGTTGGTTGTAGCAAACGGACTCCTCGACATTCTAGTCAGTTGAAAAACAGCTCGGAAACATCGTCGATATCATCTTCCGGTAAAAAAGTTACTAAAAAAGAGGTGAAAAAGGATTACAAGAAGTTGTACCAGCCTATATTTGAGGATTACCAAAAGATTTTGACCTCGCCAAAGGATACAGCAAGCATCGCAAGTCTTTCTCAAAAATTACATGCCACAGAGCGTCCAATCAATAGTTGGGCAATCGAGAATGCAGTTAACCAAGCAGATGAAATGCGTTATGCCTTTGCAGATTTAAATAACGATGGGATAGAGGAACTTCTGATTGCGGACCTAAATTTGAGTGGCAAATATTTCTTAACCGGTCTTTACTATTTGCAAGCTGGGAAACCTATCCTTTTGGCAGAAGGGTTCGTGGCAGGTCATGGTGGAGCAAGAAATGCTACGCTTGTCTATAAAGGAGGAGAAGTCCTAGAGCTTAGCTGGTCTTCAGGAACGGGTCAAGGTTATGGAACTCTTTATCAGCTTAATGCTAAGCAAGAGCAAGTAACTATCCTCCAAGAAAAAGAGATTCAAATACAAGCAAATGATATTGCTGCTGATTTTGGAAAAAATGCATCGGATCAAATTGACTTAAGAGGCCTTGATTGGCAGGAATTTGAAGTTCCTGGTCGCACAACTAAATCAGAAACACAACTAAAAGCTCCTTGGAACGCTAACAAATCAGCGAAATTGGAAGCTTTTATAAAGGACTGGGGAGAAAAACTAGGACAACCCAATTACCAAAAGGGAATCGCAGGAGGAGACGTTGGGGCCGATCATCTCTATATTCTTGGGGATGGACCAAGTGAGAAAATGAATGCCGAGTATACGGATACAGGTCTAGGAAATGCCCAGTACCTAATTGTAGAGCGTTATAGCAATTGGGACAAATACCCGGATGTTCATAGTTACTTTTTCGCTATCACCAATACGGGAGAGCCTATCGTCTTTCATTCAGATACAACTAATGGAGGACAAATGTATCTTAAACCGACAGAAAATGCTGAACTCCAGGCAGAGTTCAAACGCTTAGTGGAAGAAGAGTAAACAATAAAACGTAAGTGAGTTTGGGCTATCCCAAACTCTTTTTCTTATATATAATATCAAATCAAAATCGTTGACAGATGTAATATCTAGTATTACAATGTTATGATATGATTACACTCTTATAAAAAGTGAGATAAGGATCTTAGCTTTTAAGGAGATGGTGAGGAAGAACATGATTGAATACAAACATGTAGCCTTGCGCTACACGGATAAGAACATTTTAAAAGATGTCAATCTCCGTATTGAAGATGGAGAATTCATGGTGCTAGTGGGTCCTTCAGGATCTGGAAAGACCACCATGATCAAGATGATTAACCGTCTCTTGGAACCGACTGATGGCAATATATACATGAATGGAAAACGGATCAAGGACTATGATGAACGGGAGTTACGTCTTTCTACTGGTTATGTTTTGCAGGCCATTGCTCTCTTTCCAAATCTAACGGTTGCTGAAAATATTGCACTGATTCCTGAGATGAAGGGCTGGAGTAAGGAGCAAATCACCTCTAAAACAGAAGAACTCTTGGACAAGGTGGGTCTGCCTGCTGCAGAGTATGCAAAGCGCATGCCTAGTGAGTTATCGGGTGGGGAGCAACAACGGATTGGCATTGTGCGAGCTATCATTGGGGAACCAAAAATTCTATTGATGGACGAGCCTTTTTCAGCCTTGGATGCCATCTCTCGCAAGCAGTTGCAGGCTCTTACCAAAGAATTGCACAAAGAATACGGTATGACCACTATTTTTGTGACCCATGACACAGATGAGGCTTTGAAACTAGGCGACCGGATTGCAGTGCTGCAAGAAGGAGAGATTGTACAAGTAGCGGATTCTAAAACCATCCTAGCCCAGCCAGTCAACGACTTTGTCGCAGATCTATTTGGAGGTGCTCACCATGTCTAAACTACATACAACCTTTCAAGAACGCCTTGGAGACTGGCTCACTGCACTGGGACAACATTTGCAACTGTCGTTACTGACCTTGCTCCTTGCGATTTTTCTGGCGGTCCCTCTAGCTATTTATTTAAGTACACGAAAGAGAGCCAGCAACTGGGTTTTACAGGTAGCTGGGATCTTCCAGACTATTCCTTCCATGGCCCTTTTGGGGCTCTTCATTCCCATCATGGGGATCGGAACACTTCCGGCCTTGACAGCTCTCGTCATCTATGCCATTTTCCCCATCCTTCAAAATACCATCACCGGTTTGCAGGGGATTGACCCAAGCCTTGAAGAAGCGGGAATATCCTTTGGGATGACCAAGTGGGAGCGACTCAAGAAGTTTGAGATTCCCTTGGCCATGCCTGTCATCATGTCTGGGATCCGGACAGCAGCTGTGATGATTATCGGGACGGCTACCCTAGCTGCCTTGATTGGAGCAGGGGGACTCGGTTCCTTTATCCTTCTAGGGATCGATCGCAATAATGCCAGTCTAATTTTGATTGGTGCCCTGTCCTCTGCCTTCTTAGCCATCGCCTTTAATCTTCTTCTCAAATGGATGGAAAAGGCCAAATTGCGGACCATCTTTGCGGCTTTTGCGGTAATGGTTATCGGATTGGGAGTATCTTATACGCCGAGTCTTCTTGCCAAACCGGAAAAAGAAAACCTGGTCATTGCTGGGAAGTTGGGTCCTGAACCGGAAATTCTAGCCAATATGTACAAGATTTTGATCGAAGAAAAGACAGACATGACAGTGACTGTTAAACCAAATTTTGGCAAAACCACTTTCCTATATGAAGCTCTGAAAAAAGGGGATATTGCAATCTATCCAGAGTTTACAGGGACCGTGACCGAAAGTCTCCTCAAGCCGACGCCGCAAGTCAACCATGATCCAGAAGCAGTCTATCAAGCAGCCCGAGATGGGATCAAGAAACAAGACAACCTGGCCTTGCTCAAACCCATGGCTTATCAAAATACCTATGCTGTCGCAGTGCCCAAGAAAATTGCCCAAGAGTATGGCCTCAAGACCATTTCAGATTTGAAAAAGGTGGAAGGACATCTCAAGGCAGGATTTACCTTGGAGTTTAATGACCGAGAGGATGGGAACAAGGGCTTGCAGAAAGTTTACGGACTCCATCTACAAGTCTCCACCATGGAACCAGCCCTTCGCTACCAGGCTATCCAGTCTGGTGATATCCAGATCACAGATGCTTATTCAACGGATGCCGAGCTTGCTCGCTATGACCTCGTGGTCCTCCAAGATGACAAGCAACTCTTCCCGCCATATCAAGGGGCACCACTCATGAAAGCTGAATTACTCGAAAAACATCCGGAGTTGGAAGCTGTTCTTAATAAACTAGCTGGAAAAATCACAGCAGAGCAAATGAGCCAGATGAACTACCAAGTCGGAGTAGAAGGCAAGTCAGCTAATCAAGTGGCGCGTGACTTTTTGACTCAGGAAGGGATGATTGAGAAATAAAGTCACTTAAACTAGAAATATAAGTCACGTTATTTAAGTTACTTTCTAATTTTATCTCCATGAACCGGATCAATTGAGTTGTTGAAGGTTAGCAAGAAGGACTAGAATTAATGATTTACAAACCACTAGAGGTTGGGCATGTTGCCCACCTCTTTTTGTGATGTACTAGAGTAGTTTTTGAGACTTGTAGGGGCAATATCCTCTAGCCTTGAGGAGCTTTTAATACCCGAACGTTTTCAAGAAAAATTCAGAAAATTCTTGACTTCTGATGAAATCGGTGTATGATTAGTTGTGAACTGTTGAACAATCATTTTCAATATAGTTCCTGATGTCGACTAAGGGATCTGTGAAAGGGGAGGCAGTTTAAAACAAAAATCTATAGAGCGTTGCGTCCGAAAGTCTAAATAGACACGGCTCTTTAAAAACAAAAGGAGAAAAAATGAATACTTATTTCCAAAAGAAACTCGCAAATGCCAAATTGACTCTTGGTGAGATGTCAGGTGGTTATCACAGGATGGTTGCCGGGATGAAGAAGCTTGGCTTTCTTGGGAGCTTAAAAGCAATCTGGGAGGACCTCTTTGCCCATCGAAGTCTTGGAGCCTGGATCTACCTCCTGGTTTTGGGGAGTTTCCCACTGTGGTTGGAGCTTATATACGAGCACCGCATAGTAGATTGGACTGGGATGATTTGTAGTTTAACAGGGATTATCTGTGTGATCTTCGTATCGGAAGGTCGGGCTAGTAACTATCTCTTCGGTTTGATCAATTCTATTATCTATCTGATATTGGCCCTACAAAAAGGCTTTTACGGTGAGGTTTTGACAACCCTATACTTCACAGTCATGCAGCCGATTGGCCTTTTGGTATGGATTTATCAAGCTCAATTCAAAAAAGAACAACAAGAATTTGTTGCCCGTAAATTAGATAAGGTCGGATGGACCAAGTATCTATCTATTAGCGTGCTTTGGTGGTTAGTTTTCGGGCTTATTTATCAGTCAATTGGGGCCAATCGTCCGTATCGGGATTCCATTACGGATGCAACAAATGGGGTCGGCCAACTCTTAATGACAGCTGTTTACCGTGAACAGTGGATTTTCTGGGCAGCGACCAACGTTTTCTCTATCTACCTTTGGTGGGGAGAGAGCCTTCAAATTCAAGGGAAATACTTTATCTACTTAATCAATAGTCTGGTTGGTTGGTACCAATGGAGCAAGGCGGCTAAGAAAGCTTAATAACTGTTTGAATTAATTTATCAAGAGGACCGAGAGGTCCTCTTTGTTTGAAAAATCGAGCTCTTTTTGTGATATACTAGAGTAGTTTTTGAGACTTGAAAATAATGTGTTTTCTAGTTCAAATTTATAAAAAGAAGAGGAGAGAACATGGATATCTTTCTTAAGAGCATATCGGGGATCCTGGTCATTCTGGGGATGATATTAGTGGGCTTTGTCATAGGTGAAAAAGGCTGGTTTGATGACAAGTCACGTGGCTTGATCGCAAAATTAGTTACTCAAATCGCTCTGCCCTGCTATATGCTTTATACCATTACACAGCGCTTCACGTCGGGAGATCTGCTTAAAATGTTTCCGGCATTGCGGTTTCCGGCCCTGTCTATGGTTATTTTGCTTGGCATTGCAACAGCAGTAGCTAAGATCTTTGCAGTGAGACAGGCCCGTCGTGGCCTCTTTATTTCCATGTTCTTTAACTCCAATACGATTTTTGTGGGGCTCCCCATTAACCAAGCCCTCTTCGGGGATGCTAGTATTTCTTATGTTTTGATCTATTACATGTGTAATACGACCTTTTTCTGGACTTTGGGGACCTACTTGATCCAGCGGGATGGCGAAGTAGAAGCTCGGTTTGATCTCAAAAATAGTGTGAAAAAAGTTCTTTCACCTCCTCTGATAGGCTTCATCTTGGGACTAGTCATGGTGATGCTGCAGATAAAGCTCCCTGCATTTCTAGCCAGTGATTTGCAGTATCTGGGCAATTTAACAACCCCCTTATCCATGATTTTCATCGGTTTGTCGGTATCTCATGTAGGCGTGAAGCAGTTGGTGCTTGGAAAAGATCAGCTACTGATTCTATTAGGGCGATTCCTGGTTGCTCCTCTCTTGATGGCGACCATTGTTTACTGGTTCCCTCTTCCAAGCTTGATGAAGCAAGTCTTTATCATCCAGTCAGCTATGCCAGTGATGACCAATGCCCCAGTCGTTGCCAGACTCTACGGAGCCGATAGTGATTACGCAGCAGTCATGGTGACAGAGACGACCCTTGTTACCATGGTGGTCATTCCGATACTCATGGTGTTGATGGCTTGATCGTTTAAAAAAAGTGAAGCAAAAGTCTTGCTTTTATTTTTATTTGTGTTATACTTGTTCTCGTATTAGATACAAGTTATCTAAAGGAGTTTATATGGATACAAAATTTTCAGTAGCTTTACATATCCTAACCATGATTAGTGAGAGCAAGGATACCTTAAGTTCTCAAGCACTAGCAACTAGCGTTGGCACCAATGCGAGTTACATTCGAAAGGTAATCGCCTTATTGAAAAATGCTGGACTAATCCAGTCTCATCAAGGAAAAACGGGCTACCAAATCAGTAAGTCCCCAAAGGAAGTGACCTTACTTGAAGTTTATTTTGCAACACAAGAAGTCAGCCACATCAGCTTATTTCCCGTTCACCAAAATAGCAATCCTGATTGCCCAGTAGGGAAACATATCCAGGCTGCCGTCTCACCACTATTTGCAAGCGCTGAAGCTCAACTTGAGAAGGAACTAGCCCAGCAAACCTTAGAAGATGTCATTAACAATCTTTATAAAGATGCCAAACAAAAACGAAACTGATTTGCATGCAGATCAGTTTTAAAAAGACTATACTTGTATCTTTGTCAGATACAACAAAAAAATAGAAAAGAGAAGACAATGAAAGCTGCACAACATACATCATACAACAAAAAGAATATCACACTGAAGAACACAGAAATCGAAAAACCAAGTATCACAGACAAAGAAGTTTTGATCAAAGTCACCGCTGCTGGTGTTAATCCTCTGGATAACATGATTTCCCGAGGAGAAGTCAAGATGATCGTCCCTTATAAACTACCACAAACTGCAGGTAATGAAGTGGTCGGTATCATTGAAGAGACCGGTATACAAGTCAAAAATCTCAAAGTCGGAGACCGAGTTTTTGGACGTTTACCACTTGATCATATTGGGGCCTTTGCAGAATACGTAGCTGTCGATAGCCAAGCCTTAGCCAAGGTTCCAGACTATCTGTCAGACGAGGAAGCTGCTGCTGTGCCTTTGACTGCCTTGACTATTATGCAAGCCTTAGAACTCATGGGTGCTCAAGCTGGCAAAACCATCTTTATCTCTGGTGGTACAGGCGGTGTCGGCGGTATGGCCATTCCGATTGCTAAGGCTAAAGGTTTGACAGTCATTACCAATGGGGCTGGAGATAGCGCTGAGCGTGTATTGAAGCTAGGAGCAGACCGCTTTATCGATTACAAAACAGAGGATTATACAAAAACTGTTAGCCAGGTTGATTATGTCCTCGATACCCTTGGGGGTGCTGAGACTGAAAAACAAATGTCTATCATGAAAAAAGGTGGTCAGCTTGTTTCCCTCCGTGCTATGCCAAATGGTGACTTTGCCAAACGGATGAACCTGCCAAAATGGAAACAGATCCTACTTGGACTAGCCGGTCGCAAATTTGATAAGATGGCTGACAAATACGGCGTTCACTACCATTTTATCTTTGTAGAAAGCAATGGTGCTCAATTACAAGAGGTAGCAGACCTCTTTAGCAAATTGGAAATCAAACCATCTATCGATACAGTCTATCCATTTGAAGAAGTGAATCGCGCCTTAGACAAGGTCGCTAATGGTCGCTCACGTGGAAAAACAGTCCTCAGCCTTAAGAAATAAAAAGGAAAATACAATGTCATATCTTACAACTAAAAATCAATACATCACTGTCGACGGGAACAAAATCGCCTATCGCGAACTCAGCAAAGGCAAATCAAAATTACCTCTTCTGATGCTGGTCCATTTGACAGCAACCCTCGACAACTGGGATCCAAAACTCTTGGACTTGATTGCTGAAAAGCACCATGTGATTGTGGTCGACCTTCCTGGTGTCGGAACCAGTCAAGGAAAAGTGGCCCCAACCATTCCTGGAATGGCTGATCAGACAATTGCCTTTATAGAAGCTCTTGGTTACGATAAAATCAATCTCCTAGGTCTTTCTATGGGAGGTATGATTGCCCAAGAAATGGGCCGAATCAAGCCTAATTTGGTCAACCGTCTCATCTTGGCAGGAACAGGACCTCGAGGAGGAAAAGAGGTCGATAAGGTCACAGGGAAAACATTTAACTATATGTTTAAAGCTGGACTCGAGCGCATCGATCCTAAACGCTATATCTTCTATAACCATGATGAACAAGGAAAAAACGAAGCCTTGAAAGTTCTCGGACGAATGGGAATCCGAACCAAGGAATTTGCGGACAAAGACATGAGTGTGCCTGGTTTCTTGACTCAACTCAAAGCCATTAAACGTTGGGGGAAAGATTCTCAAGACGACCTAGGATTTATCACCCAACCAACCTTAATCGTCAACGGGGACAAGGATATGCAAGTTCCAACGGAAAATTCTTATGACATGCATGAGAAAATAAAAGATAGTAAGCTTATCATCTATCCAAATGCTGGTCACGGTTCGATCTTCCAATATGCAGAGGAGTTTTCAAAAGAACTCATTGCTTTCTTGGAGGACTAATATGGTCAAAACCATTCTAATAACAGGTGCTACTGACGGTATTGGTAAACATTTGGCAAAGAAACTGGCCAGTGAAGGTCATCAGGTCATCCTCCATGGTCGAAATCCTCAAAAACTGGAATTGGCGCTTCAAGAGGTTCGAGCTGTTTCCTTGAGAGGCAAAGTTTCGAGCTACCTGGCAGATTTTTCAAAATTAGAGGATGTTTATCGATTTGTGGAGGAAATCAAGCGTGACTTTCAAAGGATCGATGTCTTGTTTAACAACGCAGGACTGTATGCAGGAAAAGAACGAAAAGCGAGTGCTGAAAATGTCGAGATGACTTTTATGTTATCCGTTCTCGTTCCCTATCTGTTAACAACTGAGCTAAGTCCCTTGTTAGAAAAATCGGCTGACGGCCGTGTCATTAATACCTCTTCCTATATGCATCATTTTGCCAAGGTCAAGGATTTGGACTTTGGATTTGAGAAAGAATACAATCCAGGATTAGCCTATAATAATTCGAAGCTCTATATCATTTGGATGACACGTTATCTGGCAAGAGATTTCTTTTTAAGAGGTTCAAATATCACTATTAATGCCTATCATCCTGGTCTTATCTCGACTAACTTAGGGAATAATTCTAGTGATGAAAAGACGAAAAAGTCTCTCTTCGGGCGCTTGATGAAGTCTCTTTCAAAAGATCTAGATCAGGGAATCGAAACAGGTTATTATCTCACCTTATCAGAGGAAGTCAGGGGCTTGACAGGCTACTATTTTGAGGAAAAGAAAGTGAAGTCGGTATCTGAAAAAGGCTACACATTTGAAAAAACACAGAAATTAATGGATTACTGCCAAGAAAAGATTAAACTGTTTAAAGAAAAGCAGGATTTTTAATTCCTTACTGATTTCGTAACTACAAAAAAACACAAGTTTTCATTGATAAAACTTGTGTTTTTCTTAGATAAGGGCTAATAAAATGGTAAGAATCAGAGCAATTCCGATCCGAATGACATGGTGGGCTAGATGGAAGTTTTCTTTGTGCTTGCCATTCCAATAGGCTCCGTAGCAAATCAAGCTAACTCCGATCAGCCAAATGAATAAAGCAACAATTGGCAAAAGGAAGTAGAGGATGAGAGAGAAGGTCGCAAGGTTACTTCCTAGAAAAAGTAGGTAAATTCCAAGGGTCTTTTTGCCCTTTTTAAATTCGGAAAGGCTGACCAATAAATGAATAAGAGCAAAAGCAAGGGCAAATAAGGCTGTAAAAAAGCCGAGAAGAATGGGGAGGAGCATAGTTTTCCTTTCTATGATATATGATGTAAAGTCGCACCTTAGTTAGAAGCGACGTTTAAAATCTCCAAATAAATCTGGATGACTTCTTGTTCGGTGTAAGTCTTGCCTTTTTTCAACCACCAGCTGAGGGTTTCAATGAAGTTGGTTACGACCAGGTGTTTGAGATAGGAGTGGGGGATGTTGGG
The DNA here is from genome assembly GCF_022240605.1 of Streptococcus sp. DFI.7.26. NCBI lineage: Bacteria > Bacillati > Bacillota > Bacilli > Lactobacillales > Streptococcaceae > Streptococcus > Streptococcus sp. DFI.7.26. The sequence continues at coordinate 280,255 of NZ_JAKOGN010000001.1, forward strand.
GTGAGATTGAATAAGTTTCTCAGCTACCATGGGGTAGACGTCATGTTCCAGTTCTTTTCGCAGCTGCCGGATAAAATAATCGTTTTTTGAAAGCAAGAGACTGGTTACATGGTCTTGATTTTTCTTAAAATGCTGAAAGATATGGGCTAGGTAGTCTTGTGGAGAGAGGTGTTGAGCACGCTCAAACAAATGGTGAAAGAGCTTTTGGCAGAGCTCATCCAGTAGTAACTCTTTGCTCTCATAATGGCTGTAAAAGGTTGATCGCCCCACATCGGCTAAGTCAATGATTTCTTGAACAGTGATGGCCTCGTAGTCTTTTTGGTTGAGTAAGTGTAAAAAAGCCTGATAGATAGCTTTTCTAGTTTTGGTAATACGACGATCCTGTGTTGTCATATGGACACTTTGAACAAATTGTTCAGTAACGTACATCCTAAACAGTTTGCCCCTATCCTTTCTTTTTAGAGTTAGAGATAATACTAGTGAGAAGATAATACTATTACTATTATACCAAAGGAAGGTAAAAAAATGAGTTCAAAACGTGCTGTTTGGCTGGCTTTTTTCTTGAATCTAAGTTTTGCCATTGTTGAGTTTATTGCAGGGGGAATCTTTGGTTCCAGTGCTGTTCTCGCTGATTCTGTCCATGACTTGGGGGATGCTCTAGCCATTGGCCTCTCGGCCTTTCTAGAAACGATCTCCAATCGTCAAGAAGATAGCCGCTATACCCTAGGCTACAAGCGTTTTAGCTTATTAGGGGCTTTAGTAACGGCAGTCATTCTGATGACCGGGTCTGGTATGGTGATTTTAGAAAATGTAAGCAAGCTTTTCCACCCTCAGCCCGTCAATGACGAAGGGCTTCTTTGGTTGGGAATGATTGCTATCAGTGTCAATGTTCTGGCGAGTCTGGTTATTCGCAAGGGGCAAACTAAGAATGAATCCATTCTCAGCCTGCATTTTTTGGAAGATACCTTAGGTTGGTTGGCTGTCATCTTGATGGCCATTGTCCTCCGATTTACTGACTGGTATATCCTAGATCCCCTCTTGTCTCTTGCTATTTCCTTCTTTATTCTGTCCAAAGCCATTCCACGTTTTTGGAGCACGCTCAAGATTTTCCTGGATGCTGTGCCAGAAGGGGTAGATATCAATCAAGTTAAGGGTGATTTAGAGCAGTTGGACCATGTCGCAAGTATCAATCAGCTTAATCTTTGGACCATGGATGGACTAGAGAAAAATGCTATTGTTCATGTTTGTCTCAATCAGATGGAGCAGATGGAAGTCTGTAAAGAGTCTATCCGAGACTTGCTCAAAGAGAGGGGGTTTCAAAATGTCACCATCGAAGTGGATGAAGATCTGGCAACCCACCGCTCCCACAAGCGAAATATCGAAGAGCTGGAAGCCAGTCAAAGTCATGGACATGATCACCACCACCATCACCATCATTAATGGACATCGATCATTCCTTTGTTGAGGATATTTTAGAAATCATCGATTTAATATATTGACTCCCAATTCAAATTGTGATAGACTACTCATATTTATGAAAGGATCGAGTATATGTTACAACTACAACGTATTTCAAAAGTTTATTATACGGGGAATCAAGAGTTTCACGCTTTAAAGGATATCTCGATTCGTTTCCGTGAAAATGAGTTCGTCTCGATTCTCGGACAATCGGGTTCAGGGAAAACCACCCTCTTAAATATCATCGGTGGACTCGACCAATACACATCGGGTGATTTACTCATCCAAGGAAAATCAACCAAGCAATTTAAAGACCGCGATTGGGATAGCTACAGAAACCACACTATCGGATTCGTCTTCCAATCCTATAATCTGATTGGTCACCAAACGGCACTCTCAAACGTCGAAATTGCGATGACGCTCTCTGGCGTTTCTAAATCGGAACGCAAGAGGCGTGCCATCGAAGCACTTGAACGCGTTGGCCTAAAAGATCATTTATATAAGAAACCAAGCCAAATGTCTGGCGGACAAATGCAGCGAATCGCGATTGCGCGTGCTCTTGTCAATAATCCTAAAGTCGTTTTAGCCGATGAGCCAACAGGAGCGCTCGATTCTGAGACTTCTGTTCAAATCATGGAGTTATTAAAAGACATCGCCAAGGAACGTCTAGTGATCATGGTGACGCATAACCCAGAACTGGCGAAAACCTACTCTACACGTATCGTACAAGTATTAGATGGAAATATCTTAAGCGACTCGAATCCATACGAACCAACCGAAGAACCCAAACAAGGGGACATTCATTTCACAAAGACAAAGATGAGCTTTCTGACGGCTTTGGCCCTTTCGTTTAATAACCTATTGACGAAGAAAGGTCGGACATTTCTGACTGCCTTTGCTGGTTCCATTGGGATTATCGGGATTGCCTTGATTTTGGCCCTCTCAAATGGTGTGAGCGACTATGTGAAAAAGGTGCAAGAAGACACTCTCGTCTCTTTGCCTTTGACGATTAGCGAGCAGAACCAGAGTAATCTGATGGCAACCTCTCCAGATTTGAGTGAAAAGCCTTATAGGGATAAAAACGAACTCGGTGTCAATACGCTTTTAACGAATCTATTGAAAAAACAAATCGGGAAAAATGACCTCGCGTCCTTCAAAACCTACTTGGATAAACACGCTTCAGAAGTCGCACAACTTACAAAAGATATTCGTTACCAGTACAATTTACAACCCTATATTTACGCCAGTGACACCTCCAACGGTCCAAAGAGTATTCTTCCGTCTAACCTCGCGGACGAAGTCGATACGGCCAACCAAACAATTAAAGGCTATTTGCAAAACATCGACTACTGGAGCCAACTGTCAAGCGACCAGGAGATGCTTAAGGCGCAATATGATGTGCTAGAAGGTCGCCTTCCGAAGGATAAATCTGAAATCGTCCTGATCGTGGATGAAGAGAACCAAATCAGTGACCTCCTCCTTTATAGCTTACGCATCAAAGACCCTAGCGAATTAAACGATGCGAAGAAACTGGATGAACTCAAATCCCAAACCTATCAGTATAGGGATTTCATTGGAAAAACTTTCAAAGCTGTTGTCAACACGAACCGCTTCGTCAAAGAAAACAACCAATGGATAAATAAAATTAACGACGAAGCCTATATGAAGACGCAAATCGAGAATGGCATCGAGCTTAAAATCGTCGGCGTTCTTCGTCAAAAAGAAGGCACAAGTTCTGGTGTGAACTCTCCTTCTGGCGGTGTGGCTTATACAAGCGCCCTGATCGATTACACTTCTGAACAAATTCAAAACAGTGACATCGTGAAGGAGCAAGAAGCTAACCCAACTATCAATGTATTTACTGGAAAAGAATTTGCTAAAGATCCAAAACCATTCAATTCGGCTGATTTAACCGAAGAAGAAAAAATACAGTTGGTCAAATTGACGCCTGAACAACAAGCACAATATATCCAACAATACAACGAAAACTCGGCTGCCACTTATGAGGAAAATCTCGCGAAATTGGGTGTCATCGACAAATCCAAACCGGCTGCCATCGAGTTCTACACCTCTTCCTTCCAACAAAAACAAGAGTTGAAGGACTTCATCAACGCTTACAACACGGCGAAAAAAGACGCTGGCGAAGACGACAAAGTGCTCGCCTACTCCGACGATATTCAAACCATCATGTCTTCGATTACGACAATGGTGGGCGTGATTACAACCGTACTTGTCGGTTTCGTAGCCATCTCGCTCATCGTATCATCGATTATGATTGCGATTATCACCTACATCTCGGTTCTCGAACGTACAAAAGAAATCGGAATCTTACGTGCAATGGGGGCATCGAAGAAAGACATCCGTCGCATCTTCACCGCCGAAACAGCCATCGAAGGATTTATTTCCGGAGTGCTCGGTATCGCCATTACACTACTTGCAACACTTCCAATCAATGCCGTCGTTGCGAAAATGACCAACGTGGAAAACGTGGCGCAGTTACCATGGGAAGCAGCGCTCATCCTGATCGGTATCTCCATTGTCCTTACCATGTTAGCTGGTCTCATCCCTTCACGCATCGCCGCAAAGAAAGACCCTGTGGAATCTTTACGTAGCGAATAAAAGCTGTAAACAATAAAGTGGATAGAAGAATGTTTCTTTATCCACTTTTTCTATTGTGTAGAAATTCTTAGAAAGGGATTCAAACCTTCTCTTCTTACATGAAAGATGGTCATTTCAAATAGATGTTGTTTTCAAAGAATAATACAGTATCGGATTGGACATAAAAAGATATTTGTTCCACTTTCTTTGAATGATTTCTTTTAATAGCTTGTGTATTTACCTAGAAAATTAGTTTCTTCTTCCAAATGATTTATAAAAGAGTTTCCTAAAGAAATCCTTTTCATGGTAAAATAGTGGAAAGCATATAGTAAGGAGTAGTAATGAGTAAAAGAGCTGTGTTGATGATGACTTTTGGGTCACCAGAAGAGATTACCTATGAAGGAGTAGCGGAATTTTTCACAAATATACGCCGTGGGGTTCGTCCTGAACCACATGAAATTCAGACTTTATATGACAATTACGTCCGAATCGGTGGAACCCCACTCCAAAGGATAACTAGAGAAGAAGTGGACATGGTTGCTACTACTCTTGGAAATCAAGCGTCGGTTTACTTTGCTAATAAATTTTCCCGCCCTTTTATCACTGATGTAATCAAAGAGATGGAGAATGACGGAATTGAAGAATGTTTGTGCTTGATTTTAGAGCCTCATTATTCTTACTATTCTGTCATGGGGTATGAGAAATTTTTAGAAAGTGAGCAGATAAAGTTCCAAATTATCAAGGACTGGTACCGCGAACCTGACCTACTCCACTATTGGGCTGATGAAATCCAAAAGATTTTAGATCAGATTGGAGACGACAGTTATAAGGTGATTTTTTCAGCCCACAGTGTTCCAGTTTTGGCAATAGATTTCGGTGACCCCTATATCGACCAGATTTATGACAATAGTCGCATGATTGTAGAGATTTTAGGGCTTGAAGAGGATCAGTACACCAATACTTGGCAGAGTGAGAGTGATATAGGTATTCCTTGGATTAAACCAGATGTCTTAGAATATCTGCGAGATGAGAGTGAACACCCGAACCACTATATTTTTGTTCCGATTGCCTTTATTAGTGAGCATATTGAAGTTCTTTTTGATAATGATGTGGAGTGTAAGGAGCTATGTCAGGAGCTCGGAGTGGTTTATCACCGACCTCCTATGCCAAATAGCGATTCACGACTGATTAAAGCCCTTCTGTCAACTATTCAGTCTCATATAGATGGTGACTATAGTGACTATCAACCTCAGCTAGAGACTTTTGATGAGTTGGAAGCTCCTTCAAGTATAGGTCAGATTTTGGAAGCAGAAAAAGATATTCAGATGCCTGATTTCGTCAAAAAATTGATTGCTAAAAAAGGTCGAGAGAATGTCAAGATGCCCTATCTAGTTAAGAAAATGCTTGAAAAGAAGTATGGAAAAAAATATGATTAAATGATGGAGTTTGAAAGCAGGAAGTGGGCTAGTGCTCGACAAAAAGTGTATACTATAGGTAAGTAAGCAATAGAAAGTAGGTTGTTCCTATGAAGAAAACAGTCTATACAAAAGCTGGGCAAGTGGGCCTTGTAGAAGTGGAGCGTCCACACATAGAAGCACCGGATGATGTCATTCTCCGCATCGTTCGTACCTGTGTCTGTGGATCTGATCTCTGGCGCTACCGCAATCCAGATATTGAAGCGGGTCATCAAAATAGTGGCCACGAAGCTATTGGGATCGTTGAAGAAATCGGAGAAGCTATTACAACGGTGAAACCGGGAGACTTTGTCATCGCCCCTTTCACTCATGGTTGTGGGGAGTGTGATGCATGTCGTGCTGGCTATGATGGGACCTGTGACCACCATATCGGCACCAACTGGTCTGATGGGGTTCAAGCGGAGTACATGCGCTTCGAATACGCCAACTGGGCCCTTGTCAAAATCCCTGGGCAACCATCAGATTATACCGAAGCTATGCTCAAATCCTTCTTGACGCTAGCAGATGTCATGCCGACAGGCTACCATGCAGCGCGTGTGGCTCATGTAAAACGAGGCGATAAAGTGGTTGTCATCGGGGACGGAGCCGTGGGGCAATGCGCTGTGATTGCTGCCAAGATGCGAGGAGCATCGCAAATTGTCCTCATGAGTCGGCATGAAGACCGTCAGCAAATGGCTTTGGAATTTGGTGCAACAGCTGTTGTAGCAGAGCGTGGGGAAGAAGGCATTGCCAAGGTTCGTGAAATCCTTGGTGGAGGAGCGGATGTTGCCCTTGAATGTGTCGGTACTGCAGCAGCCGTCGATCAAGCCCTTGGGGTTCTTCACAATGGAGGGCGCTTAGGATTTGTCGGTGTCCCTCACTACAATAACCGTGCTCTTGGTTCGACCTTTGCGCAAAACATTTCTGTTGCAGGAGGGGCAGCTTCCGTAACAACTTATGACAAACAGTTCTTGCTCAAGGCTGTTCTTGATGGCGACATCAATCCAGGACGCGTCTTCACCCATAGCTATAGCTTGGACGAGATTGATCAAGCCTATAAAGACATGGATGAACGCAAGACTATTAAGGCCATGATTGTGATTAACTAACGAAAAAATCTAGTAGAAATTATCTACTAGATTTTTTTTGTAGTGAAATCAATTCTTATTTCAAATTCGACATCACTTGTTTCTTGGTGAAGGTGCGCTCTTGTTTGTTGGATAGTGCCTTGAAGTGAATATCACCTTTTTCATTTTGAACTGACTCATAAGCGAAATCGCCATTCTTGCAATCTCTTCTTGACACCGGCTAGATGGACTTATATAATGTTACAAACAAGTTTGGAGGTAGCTGATGATCCATAAACATGAAATACCTATTTTAGAGTTTGATGACAACCCACAGGCAGTCATTATGCCGACTCATGAGGGGTTAGATCTGCATTTGCCTGATAAATGCGTTTATGCTTTCTTAGAGGATGAGATTGACCGCTTTGCCAAAGCTGCTGGAGCCAAACAAGTAGCTAGTTTTGTCTCAGCTACCAAGACCTATCCGGTTTATGTCATGGAGCACCAAGGAGAGGAAATCTGCTTGGCGCAAGCGCCAGTTGGATCTGCAGCAGCTGCCCAATTCATGGATTGGTTGATTGGCTATGGGGTGAAGAAAATCATTTCTTCAGGAAGCTGTGGCGTCTTGGTGGATATAGAAGAAAATGCCTTTTTAATCCCTACAAAAGCCTTGCGAGATGAGGGAGCTAGTTACCATTATGTGGCGCCTTCTCGCTATATAGAAGTGGATCGTCGCGCACTGAATGCTATTGAAAGGGTCCTAAAACAAGAGTCCATTCCCTATCAAGAGGTCATGACTTGGACGACGGACGGCTTTTATAGAGAAACGCCCGACAAGGTAGCCTATCGCATTGAAGAAGGGTGTAGTGTTGTGGAGATGGAGTGCGCCTCATTGGCAGCAGTAGCCCAGCTTCGTGATGCGGTTTGGGGCTTGCTCCTATTTACCGCAGATTCTCTTGCAGACCGGGAAAATTATGACCAGCGTGACTGGGGATCTGAAGCATTCGATAAAGCCTTAGAATTGTGCCTAGAAATGGTTCATCACTTGTAGGTCTATTCACTTTTTATGGTACAATGAAGCTATGTTAGTCAAATTATTTTTAAAACAATGGCAGTCCAAGATGAAAAGCCTGTCTCCAGCAAGGAGGATCTTTTTCAGCTTTGTCTTGGTTATCTTAATTGGCTCCCTCTTATTGAGTCTGCCTTTTGTCCAGCAAGCAAACTCAAAAGCAGGTTATGTCGACCACCTTTTTACAGCAGTCTCCATGGTCTGTGTGACAGGGCTCTTTACCCAATCAGTAGCCTCGACCTACAATGCCTGGGGGCAGTTGATCTGTATGCTCTTGATTCAGATCGGTGGCCTGGGGATCCTGACCTTTATCGGTCTCTTCTTTATGGAAAGTCGTCAAAAGCTCAGCTACAAGGACCGACAGACCATTCGGGACAGCTTTAGCTTTAGCAATAACCAGAGCTTGGCCCGTTTTGTCCGTTCTATTTTCATAACCACCTTTACCATCGAAGGACTGGGGGCCTTGCTCCTCATGATTCGCTTCATTCCTCGCTTCGGCTGGGGGCATGGAATCTTTAACTCCATCTTTGTCGCGATTTCAGCTTTTTGTAATGCGGGCTTCGATAATTTTGGGGGCGATAGTATGATGAGTTTTCAGACCGATTGGCTGGTGAACCTGACCTTGTCTGCCCTTATTATTACTGGGGGCTTGGGCTTTATGGTTTGGTTTGACCTCGCTACCAAGGCCCGTAACCAATCAGGACGGCGGACTCTTCGCTTCCATACTAAGGTGGTTCTCTGGTTAACAGCTGCGATCCTTCTCTTTGGGACAGTAACCAGTCTCTTGACCGAGTTTGATAATCCGGCAACCATTGGGGCCCTCCCCTTGGGAGAGAAAATTTTAGTCAGCTTTTTCCAAACCGTCAGCATGCGGACAGCTGGTTTTGCTTCCTTAGATTATACAGCAGTCCGGCCAGTGACGCTCTTCGTCTATCTCTTGCAGATGTTTTTAGGTGGAGCACCAGGAGGGACAGCAGGGGGCATGAAGATCACCACCTTCCTGGTCCTCTTGCTCCTGGCTCGGAAGGAACTATTGGGGCTACCACATACCAATTTAGGAAAACGTACGATTTCACCAGACATTGTTCAACGTTCCTTTGGGACGGCGGTGATTTTCCAGTTGACCTTCTTAGTGGGGCTATTAGGAATCTGTTTGGTGACGCCGGATGGCCAACGCTTTATTTATTTGGTCTTTGAGGTGGTATCCGCTCTAGCGACAGTGGGAGTGACCGCCAATGTAACCTCAACCTTAAATGGAGCGGGACTAGGCATTATCATGGTCCTCATGTTTATCGGACGGATTGGTCCTTTGACCCTCATGGTTAGCTTGAACAATTACCAAGCCAAGAAAGCAGATACCTTGCAGTATGCCAAGGCAGACATCATTATTGGATAGGAGAAACTTATGGAGAATCGAACCATTGGAATTTTAGGATTAGGAATTTTTGGACAGAGTATCCTGAAAACTCTGCAGGATCAGGATGTGGATATTATTGCAATTGACGATCACGCAGATGTGATCAACCAATATGAATCCATGATTTCGACTGGAATTGTTGGAGACATTACAGAAATGGACCTCTTGGATGCGGCTGATATCGGTACCTGTGACACAGTCGTGATCGCGACGGGAGAAAACTTGGAGTCCAGTGTGCTGGCGGTCATGCATTGTAAGGCCCTTGGTGTTGAGCGAGTCATTGTCAAGGTCAAGAATGAAGTGACCAAGGAAGTCCTTGAGAAGATTGGGGCTGATTTGGTCATCCTACCAGAGGTAGAAGCGGGGATGTCTCTGGCCAAGATGATCCTTTTCCAACACGGGATTGAAGTCTTCCAGTTGGATGAAGCAGTGGTGGTGGTCGAGTTTACAGTTCCAGCTAGCTGGGTAGGAAAAAGCATTCGAGACTTGGAAATCAGAGACCAATATCAACTCAATATTATTGGCTATCGAGATGCGGAAGATCAGCCTTTGCGAAGTCAGATTGGTCCCGACTTTATCTGGCCAGAAGGGGTGCGCGTGATGGCGGTGACAGACAACCAGTATCTGGATAGAATCCAAGACCTCTTAGAGGAAACAAACTAGGAAAACGACCGAAAGGTCGTTTTTAGGTTTTATAAAATTTCCAAAGTATTATTGGAAACAACAAAAAATTGACAACATTAATTTGTTAGATTATAATAAAAAAACATACCATTAGTATGATAAGGAAGAGTTATAATGGCAAGGAATAGAAACTCACATGAAACTAGAAAAAAAATCCTAGAGGTCTCTAAAAATCTATTTTTAGAAAAAGGATTTGATAATACGTCAATACAAGATATCATAGATGGCTTAGGTGGATTAACAAAAGGTGTTATCTATCATCATTTTGAGTCTAAATATGATATACTGCAAACAATCATTAGCGAAAATAATCAAGAAATTTTAAATTATAATTGGAGAGGAAATACTGGATTAGAAAAGATACAAAATTCTTTGATGGACTCTTTCTCTAATTTTGAGCACCAAAGGCTCGTTTACTCTGCCTCAATCATGCTAAGAAGTCCACGTTTGTTAGGAGAGCAGTATCTAGGTCTATTTTCTGATTTTTTACTCGAAATTAGAGAAAAAGTTCACGAAGGTGTTAAAGATGAATCAATAAAAACCGAATACCCAGAAGAACTAGCAGATTTAATCATTTTAACTCTAGATGTTTGGATTGGATTCCAAATTTCTGTTTTTTCAGTAGAAGAATTAAAGCGGAAAATGAATTTCATTAAACTTACTTTTGAAGGGTTAGGAGTGCAGTTGATTACTGATGAAATGATGGAAGTAATTTTCAAATTATTTGATCACTTAAAAAGTAGTAAATAAGTTTTACGTATAGAATTTTAAAATAATACCATACTCTAGATATGGTATTAAAAATTTTATTATACATACCTTTAGTATGTATAATTTTTAAGTTTAAACATACCAGAAGTATGTAAAGTGTTTTTTGAATAGTGTAATTAATATTAACAAAATTTTTTGGAGGAAAAATCTATGTTGTCGCTTATTAAAATAGAATTAAATAAGGTTTCAAAATCTAAATTATTTTTTGCTTGGTTGTGTACTATATTTATAGTATTAGGTATTTCAGGAATCATAATCATGGGGTTAGCTACATATAATAAACTGGGTGAATTTGTAGGGCAGAGTTCTAAGAATTTTAGAATTGCTGATAAATGGGAAGGTTGGGCAATTGCAGCTTCATTGTTTTCATCTTTATTTACAAAAGCAGCATTTTTGATTTTCGAATCTTATTTATTATCTAGGATTATTATTGATGAATTTAAACGAAGAATAATTTTTCAGTTGTTTTCTTACCCTATTCCTAAAAGAAAGTTACTATGGGGAAAAATTATTTCAGTCATTCTAATAGCATGTATTGCCCAATTTTCTGCATATTTAGTTATTCAATTATTAATTAAATTAGTAGCAATTTTAACTGAATCAAATTATATTTCAGTAGCTAATCAATTGATTAACTTAGCTGGAATAACGTTTGGAACAGTACTAATAGGCTTACTACCATTTGTTTTAGGTATGATTAAGCATTCGACAGCTATAACAATATTTACTGGACTTGGTTTAGCAGCATTACTTTCGAATGCCAGTCCAGGAAGTTTATCTAATAATATTGCTGATAACCTATTCTTTTTGATATTTGCAAGTTTCATAAGTTTAATGATTACTTCTTTTTTAATCTCTAGTATTTCAAGACAAGATCTTAGTATCAAGTAGCATACCTGAGTTTAATTGAAGAAAAGTGATAATTCCTTGATGATTTCTATAAAAAAGAGACTGTATAAGTTGGTATTTATGCACCGGAAGAAAAATCCTGGCATTTAAAGCTAGATATAGAAAGAGAGATAGAAATGAGAAATATTGTTGAAATAAAAGAAGTTTTTAAAACAATTGATAAAGAAGAAATTTTAAGTGGTATCAACCTTCAAATTGCTGAAGGAGAAATCTATGGTTTTTTAGGACCGAATGGTGCTGGAAAAACAACGTTAATGAAATGTATGTTATCCTTATCAACAATTACATCAGGTAGTATTGAAATTTTTGGGAAAAATCTACAAGAACACAGAGAAGAAATCCTAAGTCAGATTGGAAGTATTATTGAATCACCAATTTTTTATGATAATTGCACTGCAAAAGAAATCTTGGAAATTCACGCTCAGTATATGGGAAAAAATATTATTGAATCAGATATAATAAGAGCCTTAAGAATGGTCGGATTAAAAAATACGACTAAAAAAGTAAAAGATTTTTCGTTAGGAATGAGGCAAAGGCTTGGTTTAGCTCGTGCCTTTCTAACAAAACCTAAATTGTTAATTTTAGATGAACCAATCAATGGTTTAGATCCAATAGGGATTCAAGAAATTCGAAATCTTTTGTTGTCGCTTTCTAAGGAGCATGGAATTACTATTCTAATATCTAGTCATATATTATCGGAAATTTCACAGATAGCAGATAAAATTGGTTTTATCAAAAATGGAGAAATTGTAGAACAGGTTTCTATGAAAGAGATTAGGAGAGAGAATATTGACTTAGAAGAATATTTTATGTCACATTTTCTAAATGAAATTAAGAATTATGAGGTAGATTAAGGATGAAACAATTGATAAAGAACCATCAGAAGGCTTTTTATGCTTTCATGATATTTAATATACTGGTCCCTTTAACTAACGTTGCTTTTGCTTATTCTATTAAAGGTATTATTGATAGTGGCATGTCCCAAAATAAAGAAGCCTTAACTCAACCAGTACTAGTAGGAGCTACTGTTATTTTCGTCTATGCAGCACTCAACTTTATATCTCTTCGATTGAGAAATAAACTTGTTAGGCAAATCATGTCAAGATACAAAAACAAGGTGTTCCAATCTATTTTAGATAGCGATTATAGAGACTTTTCTAAAGAAAAATCAGGGAAATTTATTTCTGTATTAACCGAAAATATGAAGAAAATTGAGCAAGATTATCTACACCAGTATTTTAATATTTCAAAAAATTTTTCCTTAATGATTTTTTCACTCCTAGCTATGTTTATAGGTAATTGGTTTTTGACATTATTGGTTATCATTGCTAGCATCATTCCAATGATGATTTCTGGATTCATTGGACAAAAATCAGCGTATATTCAAAAGAGAACTATGCTTACCGATCAGAAGTATTTAGCGAAGGTTAAAGATATTTTAGCAGGGTTTCTAGTTATAAAAAGTTTTAATGTGAAAGAGGCTATCCGTCAAGATTACAGAAATGAAAGCGAAAAATTGGATGAGATATATTTTATGAAAGGAAAATTTGATGTCTTAGCTAATGTTATTTCGCAGCTTTCAGGGATGATTGTTTTTTTGGTAGCCTTTGGTGGAGGAATGTATCTTGTTTTTAATGGCTATACCACAATTGGAAGTGTGACAGCTATTGTTCAACTGGTCAATTTTGTAGTAATGCCACTAAATGAAGTTGGTATGGGAATGAGTAAATTCCGTGAAGGTCAGGCAACACTAGATGCATTTGAGGTAAAAGATGTAATCGAACTTCAAACTGGTAAAACGAAAGAATATTTCGATGATGTTATTTCTTTTTCAAATATAGATTTTTCTTATCCTAATACTGAAGAAAAGATTTTTAATCATTTATCTTTGAAGATTCAAAAAGGGGAAAAAATTGCAATTGTAGGAATGTCAGGGAGTGGAAAATCAACTTTGCTCAATCTATTGCTGCGTTTTTATGATGTAACAAGTGGACATATTTCAATTGATAATCAAGATATACAAGCTATTTCAGCAGAGAGTCTTTATAACTTGATGACGATTGTTCAGCAAGATGTTTATATCTTTGATGATACTTTAAGAGCAAATATTACTCTTAATCAATCCTTCACTGATGAGGAAATAAAGAAAGCTGTACAGCAGTCAGGTTTAGAAAGTTATGTTTTAGAAAATGAATTAGGTCTACAAGCTTTATGTGGAGAGAATGGATCGAATTTATCTGGCGGACAAAAACAAAGAGTTAGTATTGCGCGTGCCTTGATTCGAAAAACACCAATCTTATTATTGGATGAGGCTACTTCATCTTTGGATAATCAAGTAACTACTGAAATTGAAAGTTCAATCTTGGATATTCAAAATTTGACTGCACTTGTAGTAACCCACAAGTTGAATGAGAACATTTTGAAAAAATACGATAGAATTCTCTTTATGAAAGATGGCGTTATTGTTGAAGATGGTTCTTTCAGTGATTTGATGGATAGGAGAGGTGAGTTTTATAGGTTGTTTGAGTTGAGTGTGTAATGATAATATATATTTCAAATACCAATATTACTAAATCGGATGAGCTCTACATAGAAAATCGTATCCCACTTAATTTTTTGAAAGAAGTGAGAAAATATAAATAGGTTCAAAACTAATTCATGTAACTTCGAAGAAGTTCACTGATGTCCATACTCACACAAGGAAAGTTATTAAGAAGATTTATCTTCATGTTGAAATAACAGAAGGTTTTTTATAAAAAAATTATTACTAGCTAAAAATTAAATTTATTTTAAGCTATTTCTTTTATAGTAGAACTATCAAAAACACTTCCATTATGGGAATAGAAGGATGAATGATGAAAATTTTAAAGTTGATACGACCTGAAAAGCCTTTAAAAGAGCTTAATTGGTTTGATATCGCTATTGTGACTGCGATCATGTTTGGGCAGTTTATTGTTTGGTCTACAGAACTCTTCCTTACCAGTCTTCAGCCAGTCGCCCAAACCGTCACCGCAGCTACTGAAACGGCTACCAATACAGCTAGGGATGGGGCAGCATACTCGAGCAACTTTACCCTGCAGATCATCTTATTAACTCTCGCCTTGGCCTACTTGATTCTACGGAATTTCGATTTTAAACAGCTTCCGATTCGCTTTAAATGGTCCGTCCTCTTTTGGGTACCCTTGATTTTTGCCATCGTCGGTCTGTTTGGGGATATCGTGACAACGGTGAGTGGAGAGTATGATTACTTCAATATCAATCTCCTCCCATTTATCGATCCCATGCAGATTATTCACAAGTTCTTAGCGCTTAGTCCCATGGCGATTGCTTATGCCTTGCTGAATGGTTTCTACGAAGAGTTCTTCTTCTTAGGAGTCATGACATCTGTTAATCAGAAGTACAAGTGGTGGGCACTGGCTTATTCGACCTTGATTCGGATTTCCTTCCATACCTACCAAGGTTTGCTTTGGGCAGTGGTCATCGGAGTGATTTATGGACTCTTCTACTATGTCCTCTACAAGAAGGTGATCAAAAACCTTTTGCCATTCTTCCTCATGCATGCTTTGGCCGATATGTTTGGCTCTAGCATACTCTATCTCTTGATCAACTGGGGAAGCTAAAAAAATAGTTGAAAAGAGAGTGGGACAGAAATCGGTAATTCGATAGAATTCGATTTCGTTGTCCCACCTCCGCACAGTTGAGTAGGGCTGTAAAAGCTGATGAAAATCAGCGTAGAAGAGCCCACTCAACCACTGCGTCTTGCTCGATAATTCAAAGACAATTGATAGGCTAGGATTTTTGTCCCAGCCTCATTTTTATCTGCTTTGACTTGCTTGAACTCTAGGAAAATCCCTGTAGAAAAGGACTAAAGATGGTATAATAGAACTATCATTTTACAGGAATCATAACATTATGAAATTAGTCTATACAGATATTCGAACCCCTTTAACCCAGGTCTTGGTGGATGAGGCCAATCGATTGGTTGAAGAAGGGAAGCGGGTCTTTTATATCGCACCCAACTCTCTATCTTTTGAGAAGGAGCGCAAAGTCTTGCAACTCATAGACCAGAAGGCTTCTTTTGCCATCACCATTACGCGCTTTGCTCAGATGGCACGCTATTTTACACTTAATGAAAGCCACCAGAAGCAAGCGCTAGATGATATCGGTCTTGGCATGCTCTTTTTTAAGGTGCTTTCTCAGATGCCGGATGAAGAGCTCAAGGTTTATGCCCGTCTTAAGAAGGATCCCCAGTTTATCCAACAATTGATCCAGCTCTTTCATGAGTTGCAGACAGCCCAGATGACAGCATCCGACTTGGATTCCTTGCCTGATCAGGAGAAGAGAGAAGACTTGATCCATATCTTGAAGGCTGTTCAAGACCAGTTAGTTGCAGGTTCTTTTGAGTCTGAGTCTAAGTTGGCTAGTTTTGCCTCTCATCTTATCAAGGGAGATTTGGATGAGGAGTTGAAAGACTTGGCCCTAGTAATTGACGGTTTTACGCGTTTCTCAGCCGAGGAGGACTACCTGGTTCATTTACTGCACGACAAGGGCGTCGAGATCATTATTGGGGCATACGCCAGTGAGAAAGCCTATCGCTCGACCTTTCGTGAGGGAAACCTCTACCAGGCCAGTGTCGACTTCCTGCTAGACTTGGCTAGGACCTACCAGGTCACGCCAAGCTATGTTGGTCAAGGAAAAGAGGATGCCTTTAGTCGTATGACGCGGATCTTGGAAGCTCGTTATGACTTTACAGAGGTAGAAGGTGAGCTGTCTGATCAAGACAGAGAAGCAGTAGAGATTTGGACCTGTAACCATCAAAAGGAAGAACTTGAGGCTGTAGCCCGCTCCATTCGTCAGCACCTGTATGAGGGCGCTCGTTACAAAGATATTCGAGTCCTCTTGGGGGATGTGGATGCTTATCAGCTCCAGCTCAAGACCATCTTTGACCAGTACCAGATTCCCTTTTATCTTGGAAAGAGTGAGTCCATGTCCCAGCATCCCCTGGTCCAATGGGTGGAATCCTTGGACCGTCTTCGTCGCTATCGGTTTTTGACCGAGGATGTGGTCAATCTCTTGAAGACGGGGCTCTATGGGACGCTAACACGAGAGGACATCGACCATTTTGAACAATATGTTCGCTTTGCAGAGATCAAGGGTCTTGCTGCCTTTTCACGTGACTTTACAGCCAACCACCAGGATAAATTTGACCTAGAGCGTCTCAACCAGATTCGCCAGCAGGTCATCGGTCCCCTTCAGGATTTTTATAAGACCAAGAGCCAGACCAGCCAGGGCCTATTGAAAAAGTTTGCCCAGTTTTGTCAAGATGCCCAGTTGACGCAAAACATGCAACAGTTAGCCAGTCGTGGCTCTGAACAGGAAATGGAACGCTATGATCAGGTATGGAAGTCTTTTAGCCATGTGCTAGAACAATTTGTCCAGGTCTTTGATCAAATCAAGGTGACCTTAGATGATTTTCTTAGCCTTCTCTTGTCAGGGATCTTGTTGGCAAGTTATCGAACGGTCCCGGCGACTGTGGATGTAGTGACAGTCCAGTCCTATGATTTGATTGAGCCTTTATCAGCTCCTTATGTCTATGCCATTGGCTTGACCCAGGAGCGCTTCCCTAAGATTGCCAAGGACCAATCCTTGCTGACAGATGAGGAGCGTCAGGTCTTGAACCAAGCTTCAGACCAACAGGCTAATCTCCAAATTGCCAGCCAGGACAACTTACGGAAGAATCGCTTCGTCGCCCTATCTCTCTTCAATGCGGCCACCAAACAGTTAGTCTTGTCCAGTCCTATCCTTGTCAATGAGGTGGACGATAAGATGTCCCCTTACTTGTTCGAGCTGACCAAGGCACCGCTTGCTCTACCCGTCATTGAGAAGAAGGCAAGGACTTCTAGTAAAGATATGGGGTCTTACCAGGCCCTCTTAGCTCGACTGATCGAATTGCACCAGGGAGAAATTGACCAGGAGTTGAGCAAGGAAGAAGCAACCTTCTGGGCAGTTGCCATTCGCGTCCTTCGGAAGAAATTGGCTTCAGAAGGCTTGAATATCCCGCAAATCAGCCACAGTTTGACGACCAAGGTCTTAGAGGATGAGACGCTGGAAGTCCTTTATCCAAAAGGGCAGGCTCTGTCTTTATCTGCCTCAGCTCTCAACACCTACTACCAAAACCAATATAGCTATTATCTTCACTATGTCCTAGGTTTGCAGGAGGAGTGGCACTTGCGCCCAGACGCGAGAAGCCATGGGAATTTCTTGCACCGTATTTTTGAACGGGTGCTGAAAGATCCTTCAGGAGGGGATTTTGATGAGCGTTTGACCAAGGCCATTCGCGAAACCAGCCAGGAGACAGAGTTCGCTCTCCTTTATCAGGAGAATGCCATGGCCGCTTTTTCAAAAGAATTGCTCCTGGATACAGCTCGGGCGACTGGTCGTGTCCTCGCCCACAATGACAGTATTGAAACCATTGGAGAGGAAGCTCTCTTCGGCCGAGAAGATCGCCCCTTCTTAACCTTAGAAGATGGTCGTCCGCTCTTGGTCAAGGGCAAGGTTGATAGGATTGATCGGCTGTCTGAGACAGGGGCCTTGGGAGTGGTGGACTATAAGTCCAGTGAGACTAAGTTTAACTTTGAGAAGTTCTATAATGGCCTCAACTCCCAGTTGCCAACTTATCTGTCTGCTATCAAAGACTTTCAGGCGTTTGATCCTGACAAGGGGATTTTCGGTGCCATGTATTTGCAGATGACGGATCCTTTGGTGCCTCTCAAGGATACCAAGGCGGTCGAAGATGCTGTCCAAGCGGTTCTAAAATCCCAACAATACAAGGGGCTCTTCTTGGCAGACCAAGCCAGTCAATTAGGGGAGAGCTATGAGAAAAACAAGGCCATGTTGCTGAGTCAAGAGGAGCTAGATCTGCTCTTGCTCTACAATGCCCATCTCTATCAACAAGTAGCCCAGGGCATCTTATCGGGTGACTTTGCTATCAACCCTTATACTGAAAATGGTCGAAGCATTGCTCCATATGTAGAACAATACAAATCGATTACGGGATTTGAAGCCAATCGCCACCTAGGACAAGCCCGTTTCTTGAAGAAACTGGACCTAAGTCAGTATGACAAACGCCCAGTCGGTGACAAGCTCCGTCAGGCCTGGATAGAAAAAATGAAGGAGGAATTGAATCAATGAAACCAATTGAATTTTTAAGTCATAGTCAGATTCAAGACCTCCAAATCCAGGAGGCCCTGTCTGACAAGGAACAAAAACGGACCCCTGAGCAAATAGAAGCCATCTATTCGTCAGGAACCAATATCCTAGTATCAGCTTCGGCTGGTTCTGGGAAGACCTTTGTCATGGTCCAACGGATCCTGGATCAATTGCACCGAGGGGTTTCCATCCAGCAATTGTTTATCTCGACCTTTACGGTTAAGGCAGCAACTGAGCTCAAGGAACGCTTAGAAAAGGAGTTGGAGAAGAGCCTCAAGTCTACCAAGGATGAGGAGCTCATGCGCCACTTGGCTCAACAAATCGCAGAAATACCAACTAGTGATATCGGGACCATGGATGCCTTCACGCAGCGACTGGTCTCCAAATACGGCTATTTATTAGGCCTCTCGCCGACTTTCCGCATCCTTCAAAGTGCGAGCGAGCAGTCCTTACTCAAGAATGACTGTTTTGAACAAGTCTTTGAGCGCTTTTATGAGGAGCAAGGTCCTGACCGCCTCTTTAGTCGTCTAGTTAAGAACTTTACAGGAAAGGGCAAGTCGCTAGCTGGCTTTAAGGAGCAGGTTTATGCACTAGTAGACTTCCTCCAATCCACTGCGGATCCCCAATCCTGGTTGGAGGAGTCCTTCCTCAAAGGTTATCAGGATCTGGACTATAATGAAGCCTTGGACAAGTTGGCCCAAGAAGTAAAAGAGCAGCTTTTTGAACTGGAATCTTTCTTTACCTTCCACCTGGCTAATGAAGGCCAAGCCTTTTCAGGTGCCAAGTACCAAGAGAATGTCACCGCTATTCAAGACTTGATCGCTAGTCTCAATGAGAAATCCAGCCAGGAAACCATCTTTGAGGTCTTGGAGCGGGTGGTCTTGATCTCCCGTGCCAGCGGAGGACGAAGCCTGACCATCACGACACGAAAAGAAGACCTGAAAGAGCTAGCTACGGCATTCAATGATGAACGCAAAGAACGCATCGAAGCTTTGCGGGTAGCAGCTTCCCAGCACTACCAGCTAACCTATCAGATTCGCTTCAAGGATGAACCCTTGCCTTTGCTGGTCTTGCTCAGGGACTTTGTCCAAGCCTTTTCAACCGATTATTTAGAGAGCAAGAAGCAGGAAAATGCCTTTGAATTTGGCGACATCAGCCATTTTGCCATCCAGATTCTTGAAGAATTCCCCCATATCCGTAGTCTCTATCAGGAGCGTTACCACGAGGTCATGGTCGATGAGTACCAGGATACCAACCACACCCAAGAGCGGATGTTGGAGCTCTTGTCTAACGGCCACAATCGCTTCATGGTGGGAGATATCAAGCAGTCTATCTACCGCTTCCGTCAGGCAGACCCACAGATTTTTAATGACAAGTTTAAGGCCTACCAAGAAGAAGGGGCAGATGGCAAGTTGATCCTGCTCAAGGAGAATTTCCGGAGCCATGTAGAGGTTTTAGAAGCGACCAACCATGTCTTTGAACGCCTCATGGATGAGGAAGTTGGAGAAATTCTCTATGACCAGAGCCATCGCTTGATTGCAGGAAATCCGGATAAGAAAGAGCCGACACCGGCCTATGAGACAGAGTTTCTGCTCTATGATGGCAGTCAGGAAGTGGATGAAACAGGTGAAGACGAGGAGCAAGAAGGGGATAGTCTATCCTCAGGTGAAGTCCTTTTGGTCATCAAGGAGATCATCCGCCTCCACAATGAAGAGGGGGTACCTTTCAAGGATATGACGCTTTTAACGGCTTCTCGGACCCGGAACGACAAGGTTCTTTCAGCCTTTGAAGCCTATCAGATTCCTATCGTTGCGGACGGGGGAGAGGAAAACTACCTCCAGTCCGTTGAGGTCATGGTCCTCTTGGATACCCTCCGCACCATTAACAATCCCTTACAGGACTATCCTTTGGTGGCCCTCATGAAATCAGCCATGTTTGAATTTGACGAGGACCAGTTGGCCCGTTTAGCCTTACAGAGAGGTGAAGGCAAAAAAGCAGAAAATCTCTATGAGAAACTGCAACATGCCTTAGACCAGACTGGAAGTGCTCCTCAGTTGATCGATGCGAGCTTAAAAGAGAAACTCACTCGCTTTATGGAGACACTGGATGCCTGGCGTGACTATGCCCAGACGCACTCCCTTTACGATCTGCTTTGGAAGATTTACCAAGATCGCCACTATTATGATTATGTGGGTGCCTTACCAAATGGTGCCCAACGGCAGGCCAATCTCTATGCCTTGACCCTTCGGGCAAATGACTTTGAAAGCTCTAGCTTCAAGGGGTTGCCTCGTTTTATTTCCATGATTGATAAGATTTTGGAAAATCAGCACGACTTGGCCAATGTTGCCCAGGCAGTTCCTAAGGATGCTGTCCAGCTTATGACCGTTCATAAGAGCAAGGGGCTTGAGTTTCCTTATATCTTTATCCTCAATACTGACAAAAAGTTTGTCGGCAAGGAACTGTCTACCAATGCCGTCATCAGCCGGAAGAATGGAGTGGGCATCAAGTATATTGCGAATCTTCCTGTCGAGTCTGATCAAGCAGGTCTCCCTGAGTCGGTACGCTTGGTCATTGAGACCCTGCCTTACCAGCGAAATGTCGAGGAAATTCGTCTGGCAGCCTTGTCGGAGCAGATGCGCCTCCTCTATGTCGCTATGACCCGGGCAGAGCGCAAGCTCTACTTGGTCGGTAAGGGGCGGCAGGATAAGTTGGAAGAGAGAAAATGGGGAGCCAGTGTCAATGGACGCTTGAGCCCAGCTCTTCGCAAGGAGATCAATTGTTTCCAAGACTGGCTCTACGCTATTCAGGCAGTTTTTGCCCAGCAACACTTGGCCTATCAGACCCACTTTGTGACCGACCAAGACTTGACGCCGGAGCAAATCGGTCACTTGGAGTTGAAGACATCTCTCCCAGTCGATGACCTCAAGGACAACCGCCAATCAGAAGAGATTCGTCGTGCCTTGGATGTCTTAGAATCTGTGGACCGGCTCAATACCCAGTACCAAGCTGCTATCCAACTCCCTAGTGTACGGACACCGAGTCAAATTAAAAAATTCTATGAACCCATCCAAGATATGGAAGGAGTGGATCTCATGGAAAAAGCGGACGTCCCATTACCAAGCTTTGAGTTTCCAAACTTTGGCAAGGAAGAAGCTGTAACAGGAGCAGCAGTCGGTAGTGCTCTACACGAACTGATGCAACGGATTCCATTAACGATGATGCCAACGATGGAGAGCCTAGCAATGGTTCTCAAAGAGGTCAATGCCAGCCCAGCAGTCAAGGAGCGGATCGACCTCAAGAAGGTCTTGGCCTTCTTCCAGACTGACTTGGGCCAACTCATGCTCAAGGAGGCAGACAAGGTCCATCGTGAAGCCCCATTTGCCATGCTCAAGACGGATCCAACTAGTGGTCAGGATTTTGTGGTCCGGGGGATCTTAGACGGTTACCTCCTTTTGGAAGATCAGATCCTTCTCTTTGACTACAAGACAGACCGTTACCGCAACCCTCAGGACATGCTGGGTCGCTACCAAGCCCAACTGCAACTCTACGCAGAAGCCCTCCGTCGCTCCTATGGTGTAGACTGCATCGAATCGTATTTGATCCTACTAGGAGGAGAGCAATTGCAAGTCGTTTCTCTATCAGATAGAAAGGAACAATCATGACCCCTATCGAACGAATCCAAGAGATGGAAGGCCATCTCAACGCCTACCAAGGCTTAATCGAAGAGCTTGAAGCCTGTTTGCAACGAGTGGAAGCTGGCCAATCTCGCTATATCGCCCTTCGCGATTACTACACCAGCCAGGTCTATATGGAGGATGTCGAACTGTCCAATCAACCAGACTTTCCTGAAGAGGTCTATTGTGGTGTCCTGTCGGAAGATGCCGTCTACGATTTGTTGGACGAACACTACCAAAAGGCAGTGGAGATGCTAGACCTTGCGACTAAGATGTTAAAAGAACGATAAGAACACAAAAAAACTCCGGTTTCCCGGAGTTTTTCTTTTGATTAGTGTGATACACGACGACGTGCTGCTTTTTTGCGGTTTTCTTCGATGAAAGCTGCTTTTTGTTCTTCAGGCTCGATTACTTTTTTCTTGAATGTGTAAACTGCACCTGCTACAGCCGCAACTGTACCAGCAACACCAGTAACAAAACCTTTACCAAATCCTTTAGCCATGAGAATTTCTCCTTTTCTGAACTTTAAATATTTATGTTATAATATATGGTAACGAAAAAATGCGATTTTTGCAAGGAAAAACGATGAAAAACAAGATAATTGTGATAGTGGGGCCGACCGCTGTTGGAAAAACAGCCCTCGCTATCGAGGTGGCCCAGCGCTTTCAGGGCGAGGTCATCAGTGGGGACAGTCAGCAAGTCTACCGTACACTAGATATTGGAACGGCCAAGGCTAGTTCAGAGGAGCAGGAAGCAGCTCCCCATCATCTGATTGATGTGCGTGAGGTGACAGAGACCTACTCAGCCTATGATTTTGTCAAAGAGGCCAGCCAAGCCATCGAAGAGATTCAAGAACGGGGCCATCTTCCCATTATTGCTGGAGGGACAGGTCTTTATGTCCAAAGTCTGCTAGAAGGTTATCATCTAGGAGGGGATGTTGCTCATGAGGATATCCTAGCCTATCGGGAGTCCTTGTCTCCTCTTACAGATGAAGAACTGTTTGACCAAGTAGTGAAAGAGGGAATGGAGATCCCGCAGATCAATCGTAGACGGGCCATGCGAGCTTTGGAGATCGCCCATTTCGGTCAGGACTTGGAAAATCAAGCTCCAGCCTATGAGCCCTATATCATCTGTCTAGACGATGATCGCCAAGCTTTGTATGACCGCATTAACCGACGGGTGGATCTTATGGTTGAGCAGGGCTTGCTTGAAGAAGCCCAGTGGCTCTATGACAACCATCCTGAGGTTCAGGCAACCAAAGGGATTGGCTACAAGGAGCTCTTCCCTTATTTCAAGGGGGAGCAAAATTTAGAAGAGGCCCTGGAGCAACTCAAACAAAATACACGCCGTTTTGCTAAACGCCAGTTGACCTGGTTCCGCAATCGGATGATGGTCCATTTTTACCAGATTGGAGAAGAAGGCTTTAAGGAGCGGGTTCTTCATGATATAGAAAGATTTTTAGATGATAGAAACTGAGAAAAAACAGGAGCGGGTCCTCATTGTCGGTGTCGAGCTCCAAGGGATGGAAAACTTTGACATGTCCATGGAGGAGTTGGCCAGTCTAGCCAAGACAGCCGGGGCAGAAGTCGTAGGTGTCTACACTCAGAAGAGAGAAAAATACGACAGCAAGACCTTTGTCGGTTCTGGAAAGCTAGAAGAAATTGCCCAAATGGTCGATGCAGATGAGGTTTCGACAGTTGTTGTTAACAACCGTTTGACTCCTCGGCAGAATGTGAATTTAGAAGAAATTTTGGGTGTTAAGGTCATTGACCGGATGCAACTGATCTTGGATATCTTTGCCATGCGGGCAAGGAGCCACGAAGGGAAGTTGCAGGTGCA
The DNA here is from genome assembly GCF_022240605.1 of Streptococcus sp. DFI.7.26. Classification (NCBI taxonomy): domain Bacteria; kingdom Bacillati; phylum Bacillota; class Bacilli; order Lactobacillales; family Streptococcaceae; genus Streptococcus; species Streptococcus sp. DFI.7.26. The sequence goes on from NZ_JAKOGN010000001.1 coordinate 304,404, forward strand.
CTTGGCCCAGCTCAAGTACCTCTTGCCCCGTCTCGTTGGTCAAGGAATCATGCTCAGCCGGCAGGCCGGGGGGATTGGTTCCCGTGGTCCAGGGGAAAGTCAGCTGGAGTTAAACCGCCGGAGTGTCCGCAATCAAATCACTGATATTGAGCGTCAACTCAAGGTGGTCGAGAAGAACCGTGAAGTGGTCCGGGAAAAACGCCTAGAATCCCCCATCTTTAAGATTGGCTTGATTGGCTATACCAACGCTGGCAAATCAACCATTATGAATGCCTTGACCAGTAAGACCCAATACGAGGCAGATGAACTCTTTGCGACCTTGGATGCCACCACCAAGAGCATCCATCTAACAGGCAATCTACAAGTAACTCTGACAGATGCAGTTGGTTTTATTCAGGACTTGCCGACAGAGTTGGTGACCAGTTTTAAGTCGACCCTGGAAGAAAGCAAGAATGTGGATCTCTTGGTCCATGTCATCGATGCCTCTGATCCCAACCATGAAGAGCATGAAAAGACAGTTCTTCAGATTATGAAGGATTTGGAGATGCTGGAGATTCCACGCTTGACTCTCTACAATAAGGCTGATAAGGTCGAGGACTTTACACCGACCCAGACACCTTACCGCCTGGTTTCGGCCAAGGATCCCGATAGTCGGACTAAACTGCAGGACATTCTACTTGAAAAGATGCAGGAGCTCTTCCATCCCTTTACGATTCAGGTTCCTTTTGATCAAGCCTACCGCATCCATGAATTGGAGACCATTGCCATATTGGCTGAGCGTTCCTATGAGGAGACTGGTGAGGTCATAACAGGCTACATCGCCCCTAAAAATGCATGGAGACTAGAGGAGTTTTATCATCATGGATTATCTTAATATCGCTCTCAGCTATGGGGGCTATACCAGTCTAGACAAGGTCTATTTGGAGCGGGTCTTAGCGGGATTGACAGAAGAGCAAAAGCTCCAGTTTATCACGCCACCGCCCAGTGTAATCAATGCCTACTTCGCTGAGCTTTACCAAAAGAAGAGCCCCGATGCAGCAACAGACTACTATGAACAAGTCACTGAGGTCTTTGATCTCTATCAGACCAGTCCCAGCTTCGAGGAGGACAAACCCTTTGTCCGTCTCAATCTCTCTGGCAAGGCCTATGGCTTTTGCTACCGAGAAAAGGGATTAGCTCAAGTCTTTGCCCAGCAAGCAGAAGCCATCAGCATGGACCTCTTGTTTGAGATTGCGCAAATCTTCCCTCACTATCTGGTATATGATGAGGAAGGCTTCATCTTGATGCGTCATGTTACGGATCAAGAGGTGGTGGATACCAAGGAGTTGTCACCTCTATCTAATCTTGAAGAGTTGGCAGATGGCAGCATCCGCCTGACTGGCTACAACCAGGACGAATTGGCTCAATTAGCTAAGGCCTACCCAGGAAAAATCGCCGTTCGATCAAAAAATCGGACTGCTATGATCTATATTAGTTAGAAAGAATACAATGGAAATTCAATTTTTAGGAACGGGTGCGGGACAGCCGTCCAAATCTCGTAATGTCTCAAGTCTAGCCCTCAAACTCTTGGATGAAATCAATGAAGTTTGGCTCTTTGACTGTGGGGAAGGAACGCAAAACCAAATCTTAGAAACCAGCATCCGTCCTCGAAAGGTCAGCAAGATTTTTATCACCCACTTACATGGGGACCATATCTTTGGTTTGCCAGGTTTCCTCTCTAGTCGCGCCTTTCAAGCCAATGAAGAGCAGACGGATTTAGAGATTTATGGACCGGTTGGGATCAAATCCTTTGTCTTGACCAGCCTTCGAGTTTCCGGTTCACGCCTGCCTTACAAGATCCATTTTCATGAGTTCGATGAAGGTTCACTTGGGAAAATCATGGAGACCGATAAGTTCACGGTCTATGCCGAGGCCTTGGACCACACCATTTTCTGTGTCGGCTACCGGGTCATGCAGAAGGATTTGGAAGGGACCCTCGACGCAGACAAGCTCAAGGCAGCAGGGGTTCCATTTGGACCACTTTTTGGCCAGGTCAAAAATGGGCAGGATGTTACCCTGGAAGATGGTACCAAGATCATTGCTGCGGATTATATCTCAGCCCCTCGACCGGGTAAGATCATCACCATCTTGGGCGATACCCGGAAGACCAATGCCAGCGTCAGACTTGCCGTCAATGCAGATGTTCTCGTGCATGAGTCTACCTATGGCAAGGGCGATGAGAAGATTGCTCGTAAGCATGGCCACTCGACCAATATGCAGGCAGCAGAAGTGGCGCGTGAAGCAGGAGCCAAACATCTTCTACTCAACCATATCAGTGCCCGCTTCCTCTCCAAGGACGTCAGTCAATTGCGCAAGGATGCGGCGACTGTGTTTGAGAAGGTCCATGTGGTCAAGGACTTGGAAGAAGTGGAGATCTAAGATGCAAACTATCGTCATTACAGGCGCGAGTGGAGGCCTGGCACAGGAAATGGTTAAGCTCCTTCCTGAGGACCGGCTTATTCTCCTAGGGAGAAATCAAGAGAAACTGGAACAACTCTATGCTGACCATCCTCAAGCCGAATGCATCGGGATCGATATCACCGATTCATCATCTGTCCAAAAGCTCGTCCAAGAGCTCTATCAGCGCTATGGGCAGATTGATGTCTTGGTCAACAATGCAGGCTATGGGATCTTTGAAGAGTTTGACCAGATTACCAATGAGCAGATCCATGCCATGTTTGAGGTCAACACCTTTGCCCTCATGCAGCTTTCACGCTTGATGGGTGCGCACATGAAGGAAGCAGGCAAGGGGCACATCGTCAACATCGTCAGCATGGCGGGTCTCGTCGCAACAGCCAAATCCAGCCTTTATTCAGCTACTAAGTTTGCGGCCATTGGCTTCTCCAATGCCCTGCGGCTAGAACTGATGCCCTTTGGTGTCCATGTGACGACGGTCAATCCAGGCCCTATCCGGACCACTTTCTTTGATCAGGCAGACCCAGACGGAAGCTATGTCAAAGCTGTGGACCGCTACATTTTGGAACCAGACTTTGTAGCCAAGAAGATTGTGAAGAACTTTGGAAAAGCAAAACGTGAGCTCAATCTGCCTTGGCTTTTGAACTTGACCCACAATCTCTATACCCTTTTCCCACGCATCTCAGACAAGCTGGCTAGCAAGATGTTTAATTTCAAATAGGAGGAACCAGATGGCCGCGAATATTCAAGCTTATTTAGAAAATCTCCAGCAACCCTGGGGACAGATCTATTATGATATCCTTTTTGAACAATTAAAAGACATCAAGGGAAAGCGGGTCCTTGATTTTGGCAGTGGATTTGGCCTGGTGGCCAACCACCTAGCGAAAGACAATGATGTTCTTGCTGTGGAGCCCAATGAGGAAATGGTGGCTTTGCGGGCCCAGGATTATCCCTACCAGCAAGTAGTTGGAAGTCTAGATCAGTTGGCAAGTCTTGAAGATGCCAGCTTTGATGTTATCCTCTGCCACAATGTCTTGGAGTATGTGGAGGATCGCAAGGTGATTCTCAGGGAATTCACCCGCCTCTTGAAACCAGGTGGCCTACTCTCCATTGTCAAGCACAATGAAGTTGGCCGCGTCCTGCAGACTGTCGTCTTTGAAAATGATACTCAGAAGGCGCTTGATCTCTTAGCCGGCCAAGACCTGGAAACCCACTCCATGGGCTTGGCCCAGGCCTATGATCTCGGTGCAGCAGTAGAAGATCTAGCCCTCGAAGTTCAGGACTACCAAGGAATTCGTGTCTTTTATGGCTTACAGGATAATCGCTTCAAAGGCCAAGAAGGCTGGCGAGAGTCTATGCTTCAGATGGAGCGTGCTGTTTGTCAGGACTCCCCTTATCGGGATATAGCCTTCTTCCAGCACTATACCTTAAAAAGGAGTTAAGATGTTAGAGTACAAACAAGAGATTCCAGCGATGACAGACCTAGTCGCACTCTACAGCTCGGTCGGCTGGACCAATTATACCAACAACCCAGTTATGCTAGAAGAAGCTGTTAAAGCCAGTCTCTGGCAGTTGGGAGTCTATGATGAGAAAGAGCTCGTCGCCTACATTCGCTTGGTAGGTGATGGCCACTCTGTCATTTTTGTGCAGGATCTCCTGGTACGACCAGATCACCAGCGCCAAGGTATCGGAAGGAAACTTTTAGAAGAGGCTTTAGCGACCTTCCCCACCGTCTATCAACGGCTTCTCGTCACTGAACGGAGCGAGAAAAATCTTGCCTTTTATCAGTCCTTAGGATTTGTCGAACTTTCAGAGCAAGCCTGTACAGGGATGATTTATAAAATTTGATGGAGAGGATTTCCGGATAGGGAATCCTTTCTTCATTTCTTCTGTAAAATCATTTTTTCGCATTTGAAAAAATAATTCATGTTATAATAAGAAGACTAGATGACAGGGAGAAAAGAAAAACAGATGATCACGTCAAAATATGAATGGCAGTTTGCTGCGCCGTTTTCAGATGATACTTTTTTGGCGCAAGCAAAGAAGAGAGGATTAGAAGCATCTGCAGCCAAGTTGTTGGGAGAACGAGGGATCCAGACGGAAGAGGCGCTGGATCGTTTTCTTGAACCTCGGCTAGAAGATCTGCATGATCCCTACCTGCTTCACGATATGGACAAGGCAGTGGATCGCATTCGCCAAGCCATTGAAGACTATGAACAAATCCTAATTTATGGAGACTATGATGCGGACGGGATGACGGCCGCTTCTATTATGAAGGAAACCCTGGAGCAGATGGGGGCGGAAGTAGCTGTCTATCTACCCAACCGCTTTACGGATGGCTACGGTCCCAATGCCAGTGTCTACAAGTATTTTATTGAACAGCAGGGGATTTCCCTCATCATCACGGTGGACAACGGGGTAGCAGGCCACGAAGCCATTGAATTGGCCCAAAGCATGGGAGTAGATGTTATTGTGACAGACCACCATGCCATGCCAGAAGTCTTGCCCGATGCCTATGCCATCATTCACCCCGAGCATCCAGATGCTGATTATCCTTTCAAGCACCTAGCGGGCTGTGGGGTTGCCTTTAAGTTGGCTTGTGCCCTCCTAGAAGAGGTGCCCCTAGATTTCCTTGATCTGGTAGCCATTGGAACCATTGCGGATATGGTTAGTCTGACAGACGAAAACCGCATCCTAGTCAAGTATGGCCTAGGTGTCCTTCGTCAAACCCAACGGATCGGTCTCCAGGAAATGCTCAAGCTGGCCACCATCGCTCCTCAAGATGTAAATGAAGAAACGGTTGGTTTTCAGATTGCCCCTCGTCTCAATGCGCTGGGTCGCTTGGATGACCCAAATCCAGCGGTCGAGCTCTTGACGGGCTTTGACGACGAAGAAGCGCTGGAAATTGCGCTGATGATTCAAGCCAAGAATGAAGAGCGCAAGGAGATCGTCCAAACCATCTACGATGAGGCCAAAGCCATGGTCGACCCAAGTCTTCCCGTTCAAATCTTGGCCAAGGAAGGCTGGAATCCTGGTGTCCTAGGGATCGTAGCCGGTCGCCTACTTGAAGAGCTCCATCAGCCTATCATCGTCCTCACCATAGACCAAGGCAAGGCCAAGGGAAGTGCACGAAGTCCCGAAAGTGTCCATATTTTTGAAGCCCTAGATCCCCATCGTGATCTCTTTATCGCCTTTGGGGGCCACGCGGGTGCAGCTGGTATGACTTTGGAAGTGGACAAGCTCCCTCGTTTGACCGAGATTTTTTCTGACTATATTGTAGGAAAAGGGATTGACCTGACGGCCAAATCCACACTCTTCGTGGATGAGGAGTTGGACCTAGAAGAGCTGACCTTGGATACCTTAAAGAGTTTTGACCGTCTCGCTCCTTTTGGGATGGACCATAAGAAGCCAGTCTTTTACATTCGTGATTTTCAAGTGGAGTCTAGTCGGACCATCGGGGCTGGTAATAGCCATCTGAAGTTGAAGATTCAAAAAGGCGATGCCCATTTTGATGTGGTGGCTTTTGGCCAGGGCCATTTGGAATTGGAGTACTCCCAAGCGAAAAACTTGGAGTTGGTGGTATCCTTGTCCGTCAATCAGTGGAATGGACAGACCACCCTGCAACTGATGGTCGTGGACGCCCGTGTAGAAGGAGTTCAACTCTACAATATTCGAGGGAAAAATGCTCCTCTCCCACAAGCCCTCCCCCTCTTTAGTCAGTTTGAAGAAGGGGAAGATTGCCCTGCTATTGTCATCGATCGCATCCCGGATGATCTGGCTGACTTAAAAGCCTTCTTCCAAGAACAGAGCTTCCAAGCGGTCTATTTTAAAAATGAACTAGACAAGGCCTATTACCTGACGGGCTACGGCAGTCGGGATCAGTATGCTAAACTCTACAAAACGCTGTATCAGTTCCCTGAGTTTGATATTCGCCATAAGCTCAGCCAACTATCTGACTACCTCAAGATTCCACAAGTTTTGTTGATCAAGATGATCCAAATCTTCCAAGAGTTGGGCTTTGTCCAGATTGAAAATGGCATCATGACGGTCAACAAGGATGCAGAGAAGAAGGAGATTGCCTCTAGTTCCACCTATCAGGACTTGGTGCAGACGGTCAAAGACCAGGAACTCATGGCTCTAGGATCTGTGCAAGAAATTTATAATTACTTGCTTTCTGATGATAAGTAAGGTTTTGTCAACAATTACACTAAAGTATGCTTTTTTAAGACTTTCAAGTGCATCTCATAAATTTTCATGGTATAATGAAATGTAAACATAAATTTTGAAAGAAGTTAGAAATGAATTTAAAAGATTACATTGCAAGCATTGAGAACTATCCACAAGAAGGAATTACCTTCCGTGATATCAGCCCTTTGATGGCAGATGGCAATGCTTATAGTTATGCGATTCGTGAAATCGTTCAATACGCAACGGATAAGAAAATCGACATGATCGTCGGCCCTGAAGCGCGTGGATTCATCGTTGGATGTCCGGTCGCTTTCGAGCTCGGTATTGGTTTTGCGCCTGTTCGTAAACCTGGCAAATTGCCTCGTGAAGTCATCTCAGCTGACTACGAAAAAGAATACGGTGTGGATACCTTGACCATGCACGCCGATGCTATCAAACCAGGTCAACGCGTTCTCATCGTCGATGACCTCTTGGCAACAGGTGGTACCGTTAAAGCAACCATCGAAATGATCGAAAAACTCGGTGGAGTGGTTGCAGGTTGTGCCTTCTTGATCGAGCTCGATGATCTCAAAGGCCGCGAAGCAATCGGAGACTACGATTACAAGGTCTTGATGCATTACTAATATAGTTTAGAGCTATATCTAGATAGAGAAAAACCATAATTGAAAACTATATGCTCCTGTCTTATAATAAGAGGTAACAACTTGTAAGATGGGAGCTTTTTATGCCAATTACCTTAGATAAGAAATTACCAGCAGTTGATATTCTTCGCTCAGAAAATATTTTTGTCATGGATGATATTCGGGCAACTCACCAAGATATTCGTCCGATGAATGTTCTGATTTTGAATCTCATGCCGACTAAGGTAGCCACTGAGACTCAACTCTTACGCCTCCTGGCCAATACTCCCTTGCAGATCAATGTGGATTTCCTCTATATGACCAGCCATGAGTCCAAGACGACAGCGGCAGAACATATGGAAGTTTTCTACAAATCCTTCGATGATATTAAAGAGAACTATTATGACGGTTTGATCATTACGGGAGCTCCAGTAGAGAAATTAGCCTTCGAGGAAGTGGATTACTGGGAGGAGTTAACAAAGGTCTTTGCTTGGTCGAAGCGCCATGTCTTTTCCACCTTACATCTTTGTTGGGGTGCCCAAGCTGGTCTCTATTACCGCTATGGGATTGAAAAAGTAGCTCTCTGCGACAAGCTATCTGGGATCTATGAGCAAACAGTCATGAATCCTCAGAATCGCTTAATGCGTGGCTTTGACGATGCTTTTTTGGCCCCTCACTCACGTTATACAGATGTCCCCCTCAAGGAAGTGCTAGAGAAGAGTAACTTGCAAGTCCTGGCTCAGGGGGGTGAAGTAGGACTATCCATCCTGGCCAGTCCAGACCTTCGGGAGGTCTATAGTTTTGGCCATTTGGAGTATGACCGTGATACCTTGGCCAAGGAATACCAGCGGGATGTCAAAGCAGGCTTGAATCCAGATCTTCCAAAGAATTATTATGATCAGGATGACAGTAGTCGGGACCCTCGGATGCGGTGGAACTTAGCGGCAGCCAACTTCTTTAGTAATTGGATCAATTATGCAGTTTACCAAGAAACTCCTTATCGTTTGGAGGAGTTAGAAAAAGATATTTCATTTTATGGTTACCTATAAAGGGGTAGTATGACATATTCACAAGCATTTAAGTCGGGCAATTTGGTTTTACCAAGTGCCTTACTTTTCCATTATCACCATTTATTTAAAGACGCAGAGGATTTTCTGGTTTGGCAGTTCTTTTATTTGCAAAACACGACCAACCAATCCAGCCTCACACCTAATCAAATTGCAGATGCGATTGGCAAGTCTGTCGCAGAAGTCAACCAGTCCATGTCTCGCCTGACTAACCAAGGTTTGCTCCAATATCGGACCATTGAGCTAGATGGGGAGATTGAAGTTCTTTTTGATGCGACCATTGCCCTTGAACGCTTGGATGACTTGCTTCAAAGCAAGACAGAAGTAGCACAGCGAGGGCAAGACAAGCAAGCAGAAAATGAACTCGCTGATTTGGTCAAAACCTTTGAGCAGGAGTTGGGACGTTTATTGACGCCATTTGAAATCGAAGATTTGACGCAGACAGTCAAGCAGGACCAAACAGACCCTGATATTGTAAAGGCTGCCTTGAGAGAAGCTGTCTTTAATGGCAAGCCTCACTGGAAATATATCCAGGCCATCCTGCGCAATTGGCGACGGGAGGGCATTACCAGTTTGACACAATTAAAAATCAAACAACAAGAACGCGAAGCCCTTCAGCCTGAAAATGTCACAGTTTCAGATGATTTCTTACAGGCCATGGATTTGTGGAAAGATTAAAAGAGGAGATTCGGTTTATAGATGAGAAGGGGAGATAGAAAGGAAAATAGTTCGCACAAACGGATCTATTTAGCCTTATTTGTATTAGGAACAGTAGTCATTCTTGCTTTTCTTGGTTTGTATATTAGTAAATTAAGCATGATTTCGTCTGGCTTGTATCCAGTTGAAGAATCTTTGGTCCAAGCAGGTTATAAAAAGACATCGGATGGTTTTGAAAAGAAACAATCCAATGTCACCATTACAATTAAATGGAATAAAGAAAAAAAGCAATTTGATAAAAATCATTACCTCATTTCTACTCAGCAAGAAGCCAAATTATTGACTTCTCAGTATGTGGATAAAGAAAGTCTAGAAGTGCTTACCAACGGGAAACTTTCAAACACCTTTGGATTTGTCCAATATACGGAGAACAAGAAAAAGAATTGGTTAAAGGATTCGCCAAGATTGGTTGCCCATGCGGGTGGTACCATCCGTGAGAAAGAATACAATACTTTTTATACCAACTCACTTGAAGCTCTACAACAGAATTATGGTCTGGGGCATCGCTTGTTTGAAATGGATTTCTATCTGACTAGTGATAAAAAATTGGCCGCAGTTCATGATTGGCATCAGTTTGGAAACAAAGATGATGTTGCTCTTTCTTCAGAGGAATGGAAAAACTTCCAAGCCTATGGTTCTCCAGAGACTCCAAGTCGCTTTACAACTATGTTGATTGGGGATGTTTTAGATCAGATGGTCATTAACTCAGATATGGTATTGATCACAGATACCAAATCGATGGAAATCCCTAAGGAAGATACTATCACGCAATTTGAGCAAATTGTAACCGAAGCTAAAAATCGAGATGAGTCTCTGTTGGATCGTGTCATTCCTCAGATTTACAATCAAGAAATGTATCAGGAGATTACTTCGATTTATCCATTTCAACATATTATTTATACCTTGTATGCGTCTCCTGATAGTGCAGAAGAAGTGCTTGATTTCATTTCAAAACATAAGGAGATCGAGGCAGTGACAATTTCGTTTGCTGATCCTCGCTTCAATCAGGACTTTATTGATGCTGTTCATCGACTGAATAAACGAATTTACGTTCACACCATTCATACTTATGATGATTTAACCAAGTATGCCAATGTAAATGTAGACGGTTTTTATACCGGTTTGCTAACGCCTAGAGACGTAGCCTTGTATGAATCAGTTTCTAAATAATAGAAAAAAACTAGCACTTTACAAAAGTGCTAGTTTTTGAATGTAGTCGAACTTTTTTCGAATAAAAACCTTGCATAATTAAGTAAAATATATAGGTGCTTTTGGAGGCAGATAAGCGAATATTGGAACTTTCCACCGCGAGAAAGATACTAGAAACATTATTGTTTCTAGTAACCGGGAGTTTTGAAACTTTAGATTCAAAACTAAGTCATGGAACTTCTATGAAGTTCGCTGACGTCCGTACTCACTTAAGGAAAGTTTCAAATAAGTCTCTGTCGTCAATCTTACACCAGTGCTTAATCAAATAGAAGATAATGCGTTTATAAATAATCAGCGTAAGCTTTTTCTAGTTTGGCAAGGAGTTCTTGCTTTTCTTCGTCACTAGCAAAGGAAGCTTGGATGGCATCGACATTGTGCTGGTAAAAGTCAGCTGGCGTTGTTTGGAAGTGGCGGTGGTAGAGGGTATATTCCTTGGTGAGATCGGTATCAGAGACGGTCCGGTTATCGGTGTTGATACTAATTTGGGCTTGTGCTTCTTTCATCTTGAGGTAAGGGAAGTCCGCCACAGTGGCAGCAGCTTTGGTTTGAAGGTTACTGGTCAAGCAGAGCTCACCGGTGACCTCATTTTTCACAAACTCTTTTAGAAGCTTTGGTTCATCCGCTAGCAAGGTCACGTGACCATTTCGTTTGATGACATAGGCCATGGATTGAGCGACATTGGCTGGACAGTGGCACTCTCCAGCATGTAGGGTCATGGGACGGTTGTAACTTTTAACCTGTTGGATGAGGGCATCAATGGCTTGTGGTGGGTAGTGGTGTTCATCCCCAGCGAAGTCAAAGCCGACAAAATCTTGATCCCTAACTTGGTTGGATTCTGCCAGGATACGAGAAGTGAGTTCTTGATCAGACTGGCGCATACCACAAACGAGGGCTTTTGCAACAATGCCAAATTCATCCTGGGCTTGGCGCAGTCCTTCACAGACAGCATCGATAGTTTCTGGAACGGTGAGCCCTTGGTCCATAGACAATTCTGGGGCAAAGCGGACCTCGATGTAGACGACATTTTCCAAAGCAGCTTGCTTGGCCACATCGTAAGCAGCAAGGGTCAAGGCTTCCTTGGTCTGAAGAAGAGGGCGAATGTAGTCAAAGGCCTCCAAATAGTCCAAAAGATTCTCACAGTGGGCAGGTGCAGTGACATGGTGCTTGAGCTCTTCATCACTAGCAGGAAGGTCAATATTGGCCATGGCTGCTAATTGGCGAATGGTCGGAAGAGACAAGGAACCGTCTAAGTGGCAGTGTAGTTCTGTCTTTGCCAAACTATGAAAGTCGATCGTGGACATGATTTTTCTCCTTCAAAAATGTATTTTTTCTATACTATCATTTTGCCAAGAAAAGTCAAGTAAAGCTAGTGTAGCAGATTTTTGAAACTAGAGGCAGGATTTGATATGCTAGTAGTAACATAGACAAAGGAGAAAAGAGATGTCAGATTATCAATTACCAGAAGTATGGGAAGCACCGAGCCAGATGGGAGGAGCCTGGGGTGGCCTGAACCAACCAACAGCAGGTGCCCGCTTTGAACAAACTCTTCCAAAAGGGGATCAGCCTTTCCAACTCTATACCCTTCCAACTCCAAATGGGATTAAGGTAACCATTATGCTGGAGGAATTGAAAGAGCTGGGAGTGGATGCAGGCTACGACGCTTATCGCATCAAGATTGGTGAGGGAGATCAATTTGGCAGTGACTTTGTAGCCATCAATCCAAACTCGAAAATTCCAGCCATGTTGGATCAATCAGGCGACCAAGACATTCGGGTCTTTGAATCAGCCAATATTCTCTTGTATCTAGCTGAGAAATTTGGCAAATTGATCCCGACTGATCCAGCTAAACGGACAGAAGTGCTCAACTGGCTCTTCTGGCAGACAGGGGCTGCGCCATTTTTAGGTGGAGGCTTTGGCCATTTCTTCCACTATGCGCCTGAGAGAATCGAGTATGCCATCAACCGTTTTGCTATGGAAGCCAAACGCCAATTGGACCTACTGGACAAGGAATTGGCGACCAAACCTTATATTGCAGGAGATGACTACACCATTGCGGATATTGCCATCTGGTCTTGGTATGGCCGTCTAGCCCAAGACAAGGTTTGGGACCGAGCAGGAATTTTCCTAGATGTGAAGGAATACAAGCATTTGCAAGCTTGGACAGAGAAAATTGCTAATCGCCCAGCTGTCAAACGTGGCTTGGAAGTGGACTATAAGGAAATTAATGCATAAGGATAAGGCGCTATCGCGCCTTTTTTTAATGGTGCAAACATGGTATACTTAGGGGTGGAATAAAAGTTTAGAAAGTAGCACATGGAATTTACAAAATTATCAAATCGCTTGGACTTGGTGGCTAACTTCGTCCCAGCTGGAGCGCGTCTGTTGGACGTGGGGAGTGACCATGCTTATCTGCCAATCGCCCTCTTACAAGAAGGTAAGATTGAGGCTGCTATTGCTGGTGAAGTGGTTGAGGGACCTTATCAGTCTGCCCTTCAAAATGTCGCAGATAATGGCTTGGAGGACAAGATTGAGGTCCGCCTAGCCAATGGATTGGCTGCCTTTGAACCAACAGATGGCATTTCCTGTATCACCATTGCTGGCATGGGCGGACGCTTGATTGCAGATATCCTAGCCGCAGGTCTAGAAAAAATAGCCAGTGTCTCTCGATTGGTCCTCCAGCCCAATAACCGGGAAGATGAACTGCGGGCTTGGTTAGTCGACCATGATTTTCGCATTGTTGATGAAGCTATCTTGGAAGAAAATGAGAAGTTCTATGAGATCCTTGTGGTCGAACAGGGTCCTCAAGAGTTGACAGCCAAGGAACTACGCTTTGGTCCCCATTTGATGCGGGAACAAGCTCCAGCATTTGTCCAGAAGTGGTCCAAGGAAGTGGAGAAATTAGCCTTTGCCTTGGAGCAGGTCCCAGTTGAGAATCAATCTGCCAGAGCATCGTTAGAAGAGCGCATCGCACAAATCAAGGAGGTCCTACATGTTAGCAAGTGAAGTTATCAAACGCTATGAAGCCTACTGTCCTCAGGAGCTTTCCATGGAGGGAGATGTCCGTGGGCTACAGGTCGGTACGCTACAAAAAGACATCCATAAGGTCATGGTGGCCCTGGATATTCGCGAGCAGACGGTAGCTGAAGCTATCGCCCATGGGGTGGACTTGATCATCGTCAAGCACGCGCCCATTTTCCGTCCGATTAAGGATTTGGTAGCTGATCGGGCTCAAAATCAGATCTATATCGATTTGATCAAGCATGATATCGCAGTCTACGTCAGCCATACCAATATTGATATTGTCCCAGATGGGCTCAACGATTGGTTCTGCCGGCTTTTGGACATTGAAGATACAGAGCCCCTCAGCATGACAGGGGAAGGACTCGGAATCGGCCGGATTGGTCGGATAGCTACCCAAACCTTTGGCCAGTTGGCTCAAAATGTCAAAGAAACCTTTGGCTTAGATGCTTTGCGCTTGGTCGGTTATGATCAGACTGACCTGGAACGGGTCATTGAGCGCGTCGCTATCTGTGGAGGAAGTGGCCAGTCCTTTTACAAGGATGCTCTTGCTAAGGGGGCTGAGGTCTATATCACAGGAGATATCTACTACCACACAGCTCAGGACATGCTGAGTGACGGGCTCTTGGCCTTGGATCCGGGTCACCATATCGAAGTTCTCTTTGTCTCGAAACTAGTAGAAAAGCTCAATCAGTGGAAGGCTGAAGAAGCGTGGGAGATTGAAGTGATTGGCAGTCAAGCCAGTACCAATCCTTTTTACCATATCTAAGGGGTCATGATGAAAGTTGCCATTATCGGTGCAGGGATCGTAGGGTCCACTGCAGCCTATTATTTATCCAAAGAAGCACAAGTGGATGTGACCGTCTATGACCATGGAGTCGGCCAAGCGACTAAGGCGGCAGCAGGCATTATTAGCCCTTGGTTTTCCAAACGGCGAAACAAGGCCTGGTATCGCCTGGCTCGTCTGGGAGCTGATTTTTACCAAGAATTGGTAGAAGACCTGGCCAAGGACGGAATCAAAACAGATTTTTACCAGCAGACCGGTGTCTATCTCCTCAAGAAAAAGGAGGAGAAATTAGACGAACTCTATCAGTTGGCGCTGAGCCGTCGGGGAAAATCTCCCTTGATTGGAGACTTGGCAATGTTAACCAAAGAAGAAGTCAGTGAGCAATTCCCAGGTCTAAATGGTTTTGAACAGCTCCTTTATGCATCAGGTGGGGCCCATGTAGAGGGAGCCCTTCTAACGGAAACCCTTCTAAAGGCAAGTGGGGTACGAGTGATCAAGGAAGAGGTTGCTCTCTCCGTCTCGGATCATGTCTATCAGATAGCAGGAGAAAGCTATGACCAAGTTATCCTAGCGACAGGAGCCTGGCTGAGTCAGGTGCTCGAGCCACTTGGCTACCAAGTCGATGTCCGTCCCCAAAAAGGACAGTTGCGGGATTATCAGCTAGACCTAGATACTGATGACTATCCTGTGGTCATGCCGGAAGGAGAGCTGGATATCATTCCCTTCCAAAAGGGCAAGATCAGTATGGGAGCCACTCATGAGAATGAGATGGGCTTTGACCTGACGGCGGATCAAGCTCTGCTCAATCAGATGGAAACAGAAGCCTTGGCCTACTATCCAGAACTAGCTCAAGCGACAGTTGTCAGCGAGCGCGTGGGTACTCGGGCCTACACCAGTGACTTTTCACCATTTTGGGGAGCGGTTCCTGATCAAGCAGGCCTCTATGTCGCTAGTGGACTAGGTTCGTCCGGCCTCACAACAGGTCCCCTCATTGGGTGGCATCTAGCCCAACTAGTGGCAGGAGGAACGGTGCGCTTAGATCCAGCAGATTATCCAGTTGAACAATATGTGAAGAAGAGAGTGGGACAAAAGTCCTAGCCTCTCAATTGTCTTTGGATTGTCGAGCAAGACGCAGTGGTTGAGTGGGCTCTACTACAAGGTAAGGTTTTCAGACGGCTCAGTCAAGGAGCAGTAATCTATTTGAATTATGAGTAAGACCAATGCTAACAATTCTACAACTCTCATATCCGGTCATCACCTTGCAACACAAATGCAAGGTGACTTTTTTATATAAACATGATAAAATAGGGGTAATGAATACGTAGAAAGGCCTAACATTATGAAAGGTATTATTTTAGCCGGTGGTTCGGGTACTCGTTTGTATCCTTTGACTCGTGCCGCTTCCAAACAGTTGATGCCCATTTACGACAAGCCAATGATTTACTACCCATTGTCAACTCTTATGTTAGCAGGGATCAAAGAAATCTTGATCATCTCAACTCCGCAAGATCTTCCTCGTTTTGAAGAGCTTCTTGGAGATGGTTCTGAACTTGGGATTTCCCTCTCTTATGCAGAGCAACCAAGCCCAGACGGCTTAGCACAAGCCTTTATCATTGGTGAAGAGTTCATTGGTGACGATCATGTTGCCCTCGTTCTTGGAGATAATATCTTCCATGGAAATGGCCTAACCAAGATGTTGCAACGGGCTGAAGCAAAAGAAAAAGGGGCGACTGTCTTTGGTTACCAAGTTAAAGATCCAGAACGTTTTGGTGTGGTAGAGTTTGATGCAGATATGAATGCTATCTCTATCGAAGAAAAACCAGAACATCCAAAATCCAACTTTGCGGTGACAGGACTTTATTTCTATGACAATGATGTAGTAGAGATTGCTAAAAACATCAAACCAAGTCCTCGTGGAGAGCTTGAAATCACCGATGTCAACAAGGCTTATTTGGAGCGTGGAGGTCTCTCTGTTGAGCTCATGGGTCGTGGCTTTGCTTGGTTGGATACAGGAACTCACGAAAGTCTCTTGCAGGCTTCTCAATATATCGAAACTGTTCAACGCTTGCAAAACGTCCAAGTTGCCAACCTTGAGGAAATTGCCTATCGCATGGGTTATATCAACAAAGAACAAGTCCATGGATTAGCGCAATCACTGAAGAAAAACGAATACGGACAATACTTGCTCCGTTTGATTGGAGAAGCTTAATGACAGAACAATTTTTCGAAAAAGAATTAGCAGCCCGCAAGATTGAAGCCATCCCAGGCTTGATGGAGTTTGATATTCCAGTGCGTGGGGATAACCGTGGTTGGTTTAAAGAAAACTTCCAAAAAGAGAAAATGCTTCCTCTTGGCTTCCCTGAAAGCTTTTTTGCAGAAGGTAAGTTGCAAAACAATATTTCATTCTCTCGTAAGAATGTTTTGCGTGGCTTGCATGCAGAGCCTTGGGACAAGTACATCTCTGTAGCAGATGAAGGCAAAGTTCTTGGAACTTGGGTAGACCTTC
The DNA here is from genome assembly GCF_022240605.1 of Streptococcus sp. DFI.7.26. Lineage (NCBI taxonomy): Bacteria > Bacillati > Bacillota > Bacilli > Lactobacillales > Streptococcaceae > Streptococcus > Streptococcus sp. DFI.7.26. The sequence continues at coordinate 320,970 of NZ_JAKOGN010000001.1, forward strand.
GTGAAGGCGATAGCTTTGGGAATACCTACCAAACCGTGATCGATGCTTCAAAAGGCATCTTTGTTCCTCGTGGTGTAGCCAATGGTTTCCAAGTTTTGTCTGACAAAGTTGCCTATACTTACTTAGTTAATGACTACTGGGCACTGGAACTCAAGCCAAAATATGCTTTTGTCAACTATGCAGACCCAAGCCTAGACATTCAATGGGAAAACTTGGAAGAAGCAGAAGTCTCAGAAGCAGACAAGAATCACCCATTGCTCAAAGACGTCAAACCCCTAAAAGCAGAAGATTTGTAAAAATGAACCTTGCATAGCAGTATCGCGACTGCAAGGAGCCTGGTAGGATCGTTCCTGCCCTAGTGGCTACAAGATTCCCGTAGGGAATCTTGTAGGGAAATCCGGAGACATTGGCTCCGGATTTAGCCATGAAACCGAAGGGTTGCTGGCGTCCCTCACTAGCGAAAGGAACAATCTAAACTAAAAACTATTTGGAGAAAAAATGACTGAATACAAAAACATCATCGTAACCGGTGGCGCTGGTTTCATCGGTTCAAACTTCGTACACTATGTTTACAACAACCATCCAGACGTGCATGTGACTGTCCTTGACAAACTCACTTACGCAGGTAACCGTGCCAACATCGAAGAAATTCTTGGGGACCGAGTTGAATTGGTTGTGGGTGACATTGCTGACGCAGCATTAGTTGACAAATTGGCTGCCAAGGCTGATGCAATCGTTCACTATGCGGCTGAAAGCCACAATGACAATTCATTGAATGACCCATCACCATTTATCCATACGAACTTCATTGGTACCTACACACTTTTGGAAGCGGCTCGCAAGTACGATATTCGTTTCCACCACGTGTCAACAGACGAAGTGTATGGAGACCTTCCATTGCGAGAAGATCTTCCTGGACATGGGGAAGGTCCTGGTGAAAAATTTACTGCAGAAACCAAATACAACCCATCATCCCCTTATTCATCAACCAAGGCTGCTTCAGACTTGATTGTGAAGGCTTGGGTTCGTTCCTTCGGTGTTAAGGCAACCATTTCAAACTGTTCAAACAACTATGGTCCATACCAACACATCGAGAAGTTCATCCCACGTCAAATCACCAATATCTTGTCTGGTATCAAACCAAAACTTTATGGTGAAGGCAAGAACGTCCGTGACTGGATCCACACCAACGACCACTCAACTGGTGTTTGGGCGATTCTTACTAAGGGCTGTATCGGTGAAACTTACTTGATCGGTGCTGACGGTGAAAAGAATAACAAGGAAGTGCTTGAGCTCATCCTTGAAAAAATGGGACAACCAAAAGATGCTTACGACCGTGTAACAGACCGTGCTGGTCACGATTTGCGTTACGCTATTGATTCAACAAAATTGCGTGAAGAATTGGGTTGGGAACCACAATTTACAAACTTCGAAGCAGGTTTAGAAGAAACCATCAAGTGGTACACAGACAACCAAGACTGGTGGAAAGCTGAAAAAGAAGCTGTCGAAGCCAACTACGCGAAAACACAAGAAGTTCTCAAGTAAAAACAAGCCTCTATCGATCAGGATTTCTGGTCGACAGAGGCTTTTCTATATTTTTAAAATAGACTATACTGTTTTTTAGAATGCATACAAACTTTTTTTGCATAAAATAACTAGTTATTTTTTTAAAAAAAAGTGATGTCTAATGGTTCGATTCATTTATGTAGTTATAAAACTTTCCGCTGTGAGAAAAGTGCTTGAAACAATAGTGTTTCAAGCACTCGGGAGTTTTGGGAGTAAAACAGTTTGGGAAACTGTTTTAGCCTGAGCCCGGAAATTAAAGAGCGAGGGGGTTCAAAACGAATTGAACACAGGCTGCGGATTGTGTCAAAAAGATAAGTTCTCCTAGAATCTAAAGATTCTGCGTCAAACTTCCTATTTTGACTTTATCCGCAGACGCCCTTTGTATCTTAATTAGTCATGGAACTTCTTCGAAGTTCGCTGACGTCCGTACTCACCTAAGGAAAGTTCTTTTAAAAAATACTCTTTTCTATAATAAAAAGACCAACTGGTCTTTTTATTAATTAGCAGATGATTCGGTATCTGTAGCAGATGGTGTTGTGTCTGCAGGAGCTTCACTGGCACTGGTTTCTACCTGTGACGAGTCAGTTTGTTCAGAGCTTGCTTCCGATGCTTGGCTGCTGCTAGCACTGGTATCTGTTCCCGTAGCACTTGAATCAGTAGCAGATCCATCCTTTTCATGGACAACAACAACGCTAGTGGAGCCATCTTTTTTCTCCTCTGTCTTAGTCGTCGGTTTCATGATACTGTAAATAGTAAAGGAAGTAACGATAATACCGAGAAGACTAGCAATCGTTGCGACAATCATCTGGAATAAAGAAAGGCTCTGTTTCACTTTTTCGCTTCTCGATGGTCTGTTGCTGTCTTGGTGTTTTTCTTTTCGTGAGTATTGTGACATAATCTGTTCCCTCTTCATTTCATATTTGGTTCTTTTATGTGAACACTTTAGTCATTATACGTTATTTTTATGAAAATGTCTAAGAAGAAATGAAAGAGGTTTTAAAATTTCAAATTGCTTTCAAACTGGACGCTTTGAGTCTCGCTGGCTTCAGAGGACGTTGCAAAGTTTGCCTGTCCTTTTTCAGAGACGGAAATCGGTTGGCTTGTTTGACTAGGTTGGCTGATGATTTCATGGTTATTAAAACTAGAGGAGTCATTAGGAGAGATAAACTGGCCATTCGCCTGAATCTCTATCTTGTTTGGATCCGGGATAGAGTAGTCAATCTTACCCTTGAATTCCTTGGTTTTTGAAATCACTGTTACATCTTTGACACGGATGATACGACGGAACCAGCCATTGTATTCGACCAAGCATTTGAATTCGATGTGGCTATCGGATTCACCTGGGATTGGTTGGATAAGGCTCATTTCACGAAGGCTACCTTCATCTTCCCTAAAGTAAGGTGGCTTCTCCAAGGGCTGTTGTAGGTCACACTGTCCTTTACCGTGACAGGCTAGTTGGGCAGAAGGGAGGGCAAATGGAAGTGGTGGTAGGACAGCGAGCAGTCCTCCAAGAGCAAGGCTTCCAGCTAGGGCAATGGAAAGATAGATCGGTCGTTTCATGCTTGTCTCCTTGTAACTTCAATCAGTTCCAGTTCTGGACTTGAGTAGGTCATAAAAAACAACAGGGTATATTGTAAGCGTTTTACAAAACTCTCCATCTTCATCATAAGCTATTTTGAGAAATTTACAAGTTTTCTGTCTGAAACTAGGAACAAAATGAAGCCTGCCAAATCCTTGTCCCTCCAACCTATAAATGTTACAATAAGATGATTGAAAATTGACTAGGAGAGAGTGGAAGATGATTTACTTTGATAATTCAGCAACAACCAAACCTTATCCCGAGGCCTTGGCTACCTACACGGAAGTCGCAAGCAAAATTTGGGGCAATCCATCTAGCTTGCACAACCTGGGAAGTCAAGCGACCCGGATTTTGGAGGCATCCCGCAAGCAGATTGCTTCCCTCCTAGGAAAGAAAGCAGAAGAAATCTTTTTCACCTCAGGTGGAACAGAAGGGGACAACTGGGCAATCAAGGGAGTTGCTTTTGAAAAAGCTCCTTATGGAAAGCACGTCATTGTCTCAGCTATTGAGCATCCGGCTGTGAAGGAATCGGCCCTTTGGCTACAAGGTCAAGGATTTGAAGTGGATATTGCTCCAGTTGATGCGCGTGGCTTTGTCCAAGTAGAAGAGTTGAAAAAACTCTTGCGCCCTGATACGACCCTCGTTTCGATCATGGCCGTCAATAATGAGGTGGGCTCTATCCAGCCTATTCAAGCCATTGCGGACCTATTGGCAGATCGTCCGACCATCACCTTCCACGTCGATGGGGTTCAGGCGCTGGCTAAGGTTTCAACCGGGCTCTACCTACCAGAACGGGTGGATCTAGCCACCTTCTCCAGTCATAAGTTCCATGGACTTCGTGGCGTTGGCTTTCTCTACCTCAAAGAAGGCAAAAAAATCAGCCCTCTCTTAACCGGTGGAGGACAAGAAAAGGACCTTCGTTCGACAACTGAGAACTTAGCTGGAATTGCAGCAACAGCCAAGGCCTTGCGCTTGGCGATGGAGCGTCAAGAGGAATTTGCACGCAAATGCCATCAGTTGAAGGAAGTCATTCGTGAAGAACTAGTCCATTATCCAGATGTGACTGTCTTCTCTGGAGATGAAGGATTTGCGCCTCATATCTTGACCTTCGGTATCAAGGGAGTGCGAGGAGAAGTCATCGTCCATGCTTTTGAAGAGTACGAGATTTATATCTCGACAACCTCTGCCTGCTCTTCCAAGGCTGGCAAACCAGCTGGAACCCTGATTGCTATGGGAGTCGATAAGGCTCTGGCACAAACAGCAGTCCGCCTTAGCCTCGATCTCGAAAATGACATGAGTCAGGTCGAGCAATTTTTGACCAAGTTCAAACTGATCTATGAAAAGACGCGAAAGGTGCGTTAAGGAAAAGAAAAGGAAGTTACTATGCCATTAACTTATTCAGAAATTATGATCCGCTATGGAGAGCTTTCTACTAAAGGAAAGAACCGGATGCGCTTTATTAATAAATTGCGTAATAATATCTCAGATGTTTTGTCCATTTACCCAGCTGTCAAAGTGACAGCCGATCGGGATCGGGCCCATGCCTATCTAAATGGAACGGATTATGAACCGGTGGCTGAATCACTCAAACAGGTCTTCGGGATTCAAAACTTTTCACCCGTTTACAAGATTGAAAAATCAGTCCCAGCTCTAAAAGCGGCGGTGCAAGAAATCATGCAGGACATTTACCTGGAAGGGATGACCTTCAAGATTTCCAGCAGACGAAGTGACCATTCTTTTGAGTTGGATAGCCGTGAGCTCAACCAAACCTTGGGTGGAGCTGTCTTTGAAGCGATCCCAACCATCCAAGCCCAAATGAAAAAACCGGATATCAACCTCCAAGTAGAGATCCGGGAAGAAGCAGCCTATATCTCTTATGAAACCATTAAGGGAGCGGGTGGTCTGCCGGTTGGAACTTCTGGAAAAGGGATGCTCATGCTATCTGGTGGGATTGACTCTCCAGTAGCGGGTTACCTAGCCTTGAAGCGGGGGGTGGACATCGAGGCTGTTCACTTTGCTAGCCCACCTTATACCAGTCCTGGTGCTCTTAAAAAAGCCCATGATTTAACTCGTAAGTTGACCAAGTTTGGGGGCAATATCCAGTTTATCGAAGTACCTTTTACTGAGATTCAAGAAGAGATTAAAGCTAAGGCACCGGAAGCCTATCTCATGACTCTTACACGCCGCTTTATGATGCGCATTACAGACCGCATCCGTCAAATCCGTGGTGGCTTGGTCATCATCAATGGGGAAAGTCTTGGACAGGTAGCTAGCCAAACGCTAGAGAGCATGCAGGCTATCAATGCCGTGACCAATACACCCGTCATCCGTCCAGTGGTGACCATGGACAAGTTGGAGATTATCGATATCGCCCAGGCCATCGATACCTTTGAAATCTCTATCCAGCCTTTCGAAGATTGCTGTACCATCTTTGCGCCTGACCGTCCAAAGACTAATCCAAAACTAAAAAATGCAGAGCAGTATGAGCAACGTATGGATGTGGAAGCTTTAGTTGAGCGTGCGGTAGCAGGCATCATGATTACTGAGATCAGACCACAAGCAGAGACTGATGAAGTTGACGAGCTGATTGAAGGGCTGTTGTAGGAGTTTAGAAGTAGCTTTTTACTGAAAGAATCTGGAATTGTATCCATTAATGCTGAAGATAAGAGGGGGTATTTATGAACGAATGGGATTCCTTTTTGAGTGGGCTCATGGGAGCATTGTCTTGGAAAGATGGACAAGATAATGCTTTGCTGTTTGGAATGCCCAGTTGGACTTATTTACTTGGTCTCTTAGTTCATTTTCAGATTTTTCTGAGCTTGTATGCTCTCTTATTTTGGGGATTTCATTTAAGTATTAAGGAAGCTGGCTCTGTCAAGAGGGCCATGAGAAATAAATGGGAAATCATACGTCAAAGCCATAAAAGTAAGGGCAGAGCTATTTTTGCTACAATAATTGGCTCTCTTCTTATATTTATTATCTTTCCTGCTTATGAAGGATATCGTGTGACCAATGGTGTTTGGCGCTATAATTATTTTACTAATCAGACAACCGAGCTAAAAACGGCTTTAGTTACTGGTGTTGATACGGAGACAGGAGGAAGCAAGTCTACCTATTCTCGAATTACCTTCACTATTACGGTTGATGGGAAAGAGCGAAAGGTCAATGTTTCAGATAGTAATAAAAGTCTTGCCAGATCAGCTAAAAAACATTTGAAGCCTCCGATAGCTATTGAGGTTCATGTCAATCAAGAAGGGCAGATTGTATATTTGAAATAAATGGAAGTAAAGAATGAGGCTATTTACTTGAAAATCCGTTTTCATTAAATGAAATCACTTGCCAAAGGTTAGTAGAAGTGCTATACTTAGAGAGTTGACTATGCACATGCCTGTGCAACCGCTCGAACATCGTCGCTCATTTCCATGAGAGTAAGTGGTTCGTCCCACGATGCTAGGCGAGTCTTCACAAAATACGGGGAAACCCAAAAATACATAGGAGGTGCATAATGAGCACATACGCAATCATTAAAACTGGCGGAAAACAAGTTAAAGTTGAAGTTGGTCAAGCAGTCTACGTTGAAAAATTGAACGTTGAAGCTGGTCAAGAAGTTACATTTAACGAAGTTGTTCTTGTTGGTGGTGAAAACACTGTTGTCGGAACTCCACTTGTTTCAGGAGCTACTGTTGTTGGAACTGTTGAAAAACAAGGAAAACAAAAGAAAGTTGTTACTTACAAGTACAAACCTAAAAAAGGTAGCCACCGTAAACAAGGTCACCGTCAACCTTACACTAAAGTTGTCATCAACGCAATCAACGCTTAATTTTTAGGAGAACACATGATACAAGCAGTCTTTGAACGAGCCGAAGATGGCGAGCTGAGGAGTGCAGAAATTACTGGTCACGCCGAAAGTGGCGAATACGGCTTAGATGTCGTGTGTGCATCGGTTTCTACGCTTGCCATTAACTTTGTCAACTCAGTTGAGAAATTTGCAGGCTATGAACCGGAACTAGAATTAAACGAAGAAGAGGGTGGCTTCATGCGGGTCACAATCCCGACAGACATTCCACCTCATCAAAGAGAAATGACCCAACTATTCTTTGAATCATTTTTCTTAGGGATGGCAAACTTATCGGAGAACTCATCCGAGTTCGTCCAAACAAGAGTTATCACAGAAAACTAACTGGAGGAAAACAATTATGTTGAAATTGAATCTTGCTAACTTGCAACTTTTCGCCCACAAAAAAGGTGGAGGTTCTACATCAAACGGACGTGATTCACAAGCTAAACGTCTTGGAGCTAAAGCAGCTGATGGACAAACTGTAACAGGTGGATCTATCCTTTACCGTCAACGCGGTACTCACATCTACCCAGGTGTGAACGTTGGACGTGGTGGAGACGATACTTTGTTCGCTAAAGTTGAAGGCGTAGTACGCTTCGAACGCAAAGGTCGCGATAAGAAACAAGTTTCTGTTTACCCAATCGCAAAATAAAAAGCGAAGAAACGGATTTAAAAACTCTCTGATTCATCAGAGAGTTTTTTTGCTATGTGTAAATTATTAGTTGCTTATCTGATTTCTAATAAGTCTTTTTATTTTTCATAAATTCAGATCATAAAAAAATTTTTAAAACTTTCCTTAGGTGAGTACGGACGTCAGCGAACTTCTACGAAGTTCCATGACTTAGTTTTGAACCTAAGGTTTCAAAACTCCCGAGTGCTTGAAACATGATTGTTTCAAGCACTTTTCTCACAGCGGAAAGTTTCAAAATTTGCTTGAAATACTCCATCAAATAGAAATTATTTAATACTTAACACTTTTCTTATAATATTTATGAGTAAAAATTCCACTCCTAGTATCTCTCTCTCGATTGATGCCCCCATCTTTTTTCATCCTCTAGATTATGGTATAATGGAGTGATATTGTTAGAAGGAAGAAGACATGAATATTCAACAATTACGCTATGTTGTCGCGATTGCCAATAGTGGTACTTTTCGTGAAGCAGCTGAAAAAATGTACGTCAGTCAGCCGAGTCTGTCCATCTCTGTGAGAGACTTGGAGAAGGAACTGGGCTTTAAGATTTTCCGTCGGACTAGTTCAGGGACTTTCTTGACCCGCCGCGGGATGGAATTTTATGAAAAGGCCCAAGAATTGGTCAAGGGCTTTGATGTTTTTCAAAACCAGTATGCCAATCCTGAGGAAGAAAAGAAGGAATTCTCGATCTCGAGTCAGCACTATGATTTCCTTCCCCCTTTGATTACCCAATTCTCAGTCCTTTATCCGGAGAACAAAGACTTCCGGATCTTTGAGTCGACCACGGTTCAAATCCTAGATGAAGTGGCTCAGGGTCATAGTGAACTGGGGATTATCTACCTCAATAAGCAAAATACAAAAGGGATCATGCAACGGGTGGATAAACTGGGCTTGGAAGTCGTTGACCTGATTCCATTCCAGACTCATATCTATCTGCGCAAGGGTCATCCATTAGCCAAGAAAGAATCCTTAGTGATGGAGGACTTGGCACACCTACCGACTGTTCGCTTTACCCAGGAAAAGGATGAGTACCTCTACTATTCGGAGAACTTCGTCGATACGAGTAGCAGTTCCCAGCTCTTCAATGTGACGGACCGGGCAACTTTGAATGGGATCTTAGAGCGGACCGATGCTTATGCGACCGGTTCTGGCTTCTTGGATAGCCAGTCAGTGAATGGCATTACCGTTATCCCTTTGATCGATGATCTGAATAATAAAATGGTCTATGTCAAACGGGAAGAGGTAGATCTCTCGCCAGTGGCTGAGAAGTTTGTACAAGTTATGGAAGCCTACTTTGATGAGAAGAGGTAGGTAATGAAGAGAAAAGTAAGTATTTTTATTAGTATCCTCCTCTTGATTCTTCTGGATCAAGCGGTGAAGGGATATGTCGTCAAGGAGATCCCGCTAGGGGGTATGCGTCGCTTCATTCCCAAAGTGGTCAGTCTGACCTATCTCAAGAACTCTGGAGCAGCCTTCTCCATGTTGGAAAACCAACAGTGGTTCTTTACCATCATTACCCTGATTGCGATGGGAGCAGCCTTTGTCTATCTCTATCGTCATATCGAAGGTTCCATTTGGCTCTTGTTGGGATTGACCTTGATTATTTCTGGTGGTATTGGTAACTTTATTGACCGGCTCCGTCAGGGCTTTGTCGTCGATATGTTCCACTTGGATTTTATGAATTTTGCCATCTTCAATGTAGCGGATATCTATTTAAGCATCGGTGTGGGACTGCTACTGATTTATCTTTTGAGAGAGGAGAGCCATGGAAGTTAGAGTAGAAGTCGCTGGAGCGCGACTGGATAAGGCCGTCTCAGAGTTGACTGAACTCTCACGTGGCTTGGCCAATGAGCAGATCAAGGAAGGAAAAATCCTCGTCAACGGTCAAGTCAAAAAGGCCAAATATACTGTAAAAGAAGGGGATGTTATCAGCTACGAAGTCCCTCAAGTGGAAGAAGTGACCTACGAGGCAGAAGATATCCCCTTAGAGATTGTCTATCAGGATGCGGATGTCGCAGTGGTCAATAAACCCCAGGGCATGGTGGTCCATCCTAGTGCCGGCCATACCAGTGGGACCCTAGTTAACGCCCTTATGTATCACATTAAGGATTTGTCAGGGATCAATGGCGAGCTTCGTCCAGGGATCGTCCATCGGATTGACAAGGACACCTCTGGCCTTCTCATGGTGGCTAAGAATGATGCGGCCCATGTAGCCTTGGCAGATGAGCTCAAGGCTAAGAAGTCCCTGCGCAAGTATTGGGCCATTGTCCACGGCAATCTTCCCAACGATCGGGGTGTCATTGAGGCGCCGATTGGGAGGAGTGACAAGGACCGTAAGAAGCAGGCTGTGACAGCCAAAGGAAAACCAGCTCTGACCCGTTTCCATGTCTTGGAGCGTTTCGGGGATTATAGCTTGGTCGAGTTGCAATTGGAGACAGGCCGGACCCACCAGATTCGGGTTCACATGGCCTACATTGGCCATCCAGTCGCTGGTGATGAAGTCTATGGCCCTCGCAAGACTTTGAAAGGCCATGGGCAATTTCTACATGCTAAAACACTGGGCTTTACTCATCCACGGACGGGAGAAGTCATGGAGTTTTCAGTGGAGGTACCAGAGATTTTCCAAGAAACCTTGGAGCAGCTTCGCCAAGGATAAGCAGATCATCAAAACGAGTTTAACTCTTGTGGTTCAAACTCGTTTTTTTGTGGGCAAATGGGGGTTTCCCCTGGTCCGCTCTTAGTATTTTTTAAGGCTTTCATGGTATAATGTTACAATCGAATACTCTGGAGAATGAATGGATGAAGAATAAGAGAATTGTGTTTAAGGTAGGGACCTCTTCCCTGACCAATCAAGATGGGAGCTTGTCTCGGAGCAAGGTCAAGGCCATCACCCAGCAACTGGCTCTCTTGCATGAGCAAGGGCATGAATTGATTTTGGTCTCTTCGGGGGCGATTGCGGCTGGTTTTGGTGCGCTTGGCTTTAAAAAACGCCCGTCCAAAATCGCAGACAAGCAGGCTTCTGCAGCAGTTGGCCAAGGTCTTCTGTTAGAAGAATATACCTCTAATCTACTGGTACGCGACATCGTATCTGCCCAGGTCCTCTTGACCCAGGATGACTTTGTCGACCAACGCCGCTATAAAAATGCCCACCAGGCTCTCTCTGTCCTATTGCAAAGAGGGGCCATTCCGATCATCAATGAGAACGATACAGTTTCGATTGAAGAACTCAAGGTTGGAGATAATGATACCCTGAGTGCCCAAGTGGCAGCTATGGTCCAGGCGGATCTCTTGGTCTTGCTGACGGATGTTGATGGTCTTTATACAGGCCATCCCCAAAAGGATCCGACTGCCAAGCGTTTGGAACGGATTGACTCAATCAGCAAGGACATTATCGAGATGGCCGGTGGAGCAGGCTCAAGTAATGGGACAGGTGGCATGCTGACAAAAATCAAGGCAGCCACCATCGCTACAGAATCAGGAGTTCCTGTTTACATCTGTTCATCCTTGAAAGAAGATGCTCTTCTTGAAGCGTCAGAGAAAACTCAGGATGGTAGCTATTTTACAGCTCAGGACAAGTTTTTGCGTAATCAGAAACAATGGCTGGCCTTCTATGCCCCTAGCCAAGGGTCTGTATGGCTGGACCAAGGAGCGGTTAAGGCCGTCAAAGAAGAGGGCAAGAGTATCCTTGTGTCTGGTGTGGTAAAGGTTGAGGGAGCCTTCTCTTTCTCCGATATTATCACGGTTCATGATGCAGAGACTGGACAGGTCATTGGGAAAGGGCGTACCCGCTTAGGGGCTGCAGCTATTAAGGATTTGCTCCATGGGCAAAAGCCAAAGGGCATCGTCATTCACCGGGATGATTGGATTACCATCACACCTGAGGTAGAACTCTTATTTACAGAATTTTAAAGGAGGGATTAGATGGAGACGATTGATCAGATTCGCCTGGCTAAACAGGCCAAAAAAAGTATAAATACTTCAACAAGTGATGAGAAAAATAAAGCCTTAAGAGCGATGGCCGACTCCTTGGTTGAAGCCACAGGTGACATTTTGGCTGCTAATCAATTGGATATGGAAGCAGCTCAGGGACGGATTTCTGAGGTCATGCTGGATCGCCTGCTCTTGACAGAAGAGCGGATTCAAGCCATGGCTGATGGGATTCTCCAAGTGGCTGCCCTACCCGATCCAGTGGGAGAACTCTTGGAGGAGCAGACCCTGGAGAACGGTTTGGTCATTCAGAAGAAACGTGTGGCCATGGGGGTCATTGGGATTATCTATGAAAGTCGTCCTAATGTGACCTCTGATGCAGCAGCCTTGGCCCTGAAAAGTGGGAGTGCGGTTGTCTTGCGCAGTGGCAAGGATGCCTATCAGACAGCCCATGCCATCGTTAGTGCCTTAAAAACAGGCTTGCAAGCAACCACCATTGATCCTGCTGTCCTCCAGTTGGTCGAAGATACCAGTCGGGAGAGTAGTCTGGTCATGATGAAGGCCAAGGGGGATCTAGACCTTCTCATCCCACGTGGGGGAGCGGGCTTGATCCAGGCAGTTGTAGAGCAAGCAATTGTCCCTGTGATTGAGACAGGAACAGGGATTGTCCACGTCTATGTCGATCAAGCGGCAGATTTTGACAAGGCTCTCAGTATCATTCAGAATGCCAAGACCAGCCGACCATCCGTCTGCAATGCCATGGAAGTCCTCTTGGTGCATGAAGCTATTGCAGGGGACTTTCTGCCACTAGTGAAGAAAGTCTTGGTAGACGAGGCTCCGGTACCAGTGGAGATGCGCTTGGATGCTCAAGCCCAGCAAATCATTGACGGTTCACCAGCTTCTGAGACTGACTTTGATACGGAATTCTTAGATTATGTCATGGCCGTGAAGGTCGTCCCTTCTGTAGAAGAAGCCATCGTTCATATCGAAGCCCACAGTACCCACCATTCAGATGCCATTGTCTCTGAAGATGCGACAGCCATTGAACTCTTCAGTAACCAGGTAGACTCGGCGGCCGTTTATGTCAATGCATCGACCCGCTTCACAGATGGCGGAGAGTTTGGCCTAGGTTGTGAGATGGGCATCTCGACCCAGAAGTTGCATGCGCGTGGTCCCATGGGCTTGCGTGAGCTGACCAGTTATAAGTATCTGGTCACTGGAAATGGTCAAGTGAGGTAAGTCATGAAAGTAGCATTTATCGGTCTTGGGAATATGGGAGCTAGTCTGGCCAAAGCGGTCGCAAAAGAAGTAGCAGCTACAGACCTGCTTTTGGTCAACCGCTCCCCTCAAAAGGTGGAAGAGTTTATCGGCCAGTATGGGGGGACAGCGTCTGATCTTGAAGAGGCCTTTAAAGAGGCGGAGGTCATCTTTCTAGGAGTCAAACCCTATCAGATCTGTCCTCTTCTAGAAGAGTACCAAACTGTCCTATCTCAACGCTCCAATCTCTTATTGGTTTCCATGGCTGCAGGCTTAGAGCTGGACAAAATGGCGGGTGTGGTTAAAAATGATCGCGTGGGGCTCATTCGTATCATGCCCAATACGCCCGTAGCCATTGGTCAAGGGGTTATCAGTCTGGCGCGCTCCCAAGCAGTGACAGACCAGCAAGTAGCCCAAGTCAACCGGCTCTTAGCAGGAGCAGCGGCTCTCTACGAAATCGAGGAAACATTAATGGATGCTGCAACGGCTGTTGTAGGCTGTGGGCCAGCCTTTGTCTATCAGATGATCGAAGCCATGGCAGATGCAGGAGTAGGCTTAGGACTTACACGAGAGCAAGCTTTGCAAATGGCGGCCCAGACCTTCCAAGGCGCTAGTCAAATGGTCCTAGAGACAGGTGAGCACCCAGCCCGCTTGCGAGATGCGGTTTGTAGCCCAGGTGGCTCTACCATCGCAGGAGTCAACCGTTTAGAGCAAGTCGGCCTACGGGGCGACATTATTGCAGGAGTGGAAGCAGCCTACAAACGTAACCAGGAAATGGGACAAGAGGCAGCGAAGAAATAGAAAAAAAGATTGGTTTTGGCCAATCTTTTTTTGCATTAAAGCGACTCTACCTCTACCAACCCATTTTCGGTCAGACGATAGATCTTTTGGCAGACTTCTTTGAGGAAGGTCCGGTCGTGGGAGACCGTGACTAGTCCGCCTGGGTAGTCTGCGAATAGGCGACGAATTTCTGGTTGGGAAGTGGGGGAAAAATTACGAGTAGGCTCGTCCAAGAGCAGAAACTGGGGACTTGTGAGTACTAATTGAAGGAGGAAGAGTTTTCCTTGCTGGCCACCAGAAAGTTCAGAGATAGGATGGTGCATTTCAGAATAAGTAAAGTTGAGGGAGGCTAAATGCAATTGAATGGTGTTGATTTCTTCGCGATCACCTGAATGCTGTAGAAATTGAACAGGTGTCTGAGTCAGAGGGAGGCGTTCAGTGTAATCTTGAGGCATATAGGCAGTGCGGATACTCTTATTCTCCTGTAAAAGATCCCAGATCATTTTTAGGAAAGTGGATTTCCCAACACCGTTGGAACCGATAATCCCTATCTTATCCTGCCCTTGAAGTGTGAGGGAGAGGTTCTTGACTAGGACACGATCACCAATTATGAGCTCTTCCTGATCTAAGAGAAGGACAAGTTTTTGAGGAGACAAGGGAGTGAGGGAAGGGAAATGTAGATTGATGATTTCCTCATCATAGGGTTGGGAAGTCATGGATTGGAATTCTCGCTCGTAGCGCTTTTCTTGTGAGAGGAGGGACTTCATTTTCTTTGCCAGGAGACGTCCAGCAGTGCTATCTTTGGTATTTCGTAAGGAGGTTTCGACTTGCTGACGGACGCGACGGTGCTTCTCCATTGTTTTTTGGTAGGCTCGTTGATCGTTGGCTGCTTGCTGAGACTGTTGCTTAAATTGTTGTTCCCTCTGGCTACTGTAGTCTTGATAGCCTAGGTGCTCTACGATGGTTTCAGCCTCCTTGCGGTGTTTGATCTGTCTGAGGTGTATGATCGTATCCGCCGTCTGAGTCAAAAAATCCTCATGATGGGAAATAAATATTATGGTTTGGGGGCTCGTTTGGATCATATGCTGGAGCCAGTCCAAGGTCTCCAAATCCAGATCATTTGAAGGTTCATCTAAAAATAGCAATTCATGAGGACAACAAAGTTCGTGAAGCAGTTGGACTTTGAGGGCTTCTCCTCCAGATAGACTTCCGATAGCTTGATCGCTTGCAAAGCGCTCGCTATTAAAATGCAATTGATCTGCCAGTCTGTAGAGGGTGGCATAGTCTAGTTCGTCCTCTCCAAAAAAATATTCTTCCAAGGTTTTTCCCTTCAAAGCTTCCGGTAAAGTTTGGGGAATATAGGCATAGGAGTGAAAGGAAGTGGTGATTTCTCCTTCTATGGTCAGATAATCTGGTAGAGATTTTGGGGACATAAGGACCTGAAGTAAGGAAGATTTTCCATTCCCTTCTTCGCCAATAATGGCAACTTTTTCTCCTTCATGAATGGTCAGGGAAAGATTTCGAACCAGATCTCGTAAATCTTTTGTATGTCGGATAGTGAGGTGGGATAGTTTTAGCATAAGATTCCTTTCTACTGGGACAAAAAATAGCTCTACCTATTTAGTAGAGCTGTATTCAAGTGAAACCCAAGCAGAAAAAGACCTTATTTAGCCAACAAAAGGCTGGAAATTAGGCGAGAGGGTACACAAAAAGAGATAGAACAAACAGTCCACTAAATAAAGTATCTTATTTAACGAAACTTAGTTGTTCATATCTCCTTACCTCCGAATGTGATTAGCTTTATTCTAATCCTTTCATTCCTTCTTGTCAAGGAAATCCTTGTTTCCCCCTCTTTTTTCTGCTCGGGCTTTGGTAGGAAATGTGGTATAATAAAGGTTATGCAAGCTAAACCGTCTTCTGCCTATGTGCATATTCCATTTTGTACCCAGATTTGTTATTATTGTGACTTTTCTAAGGTTTTTATCAAGAATCAACCGGTCGATGCCTATCTGGAACACTTAATCCAGGAGACTCGATCGTATGAGATTGGCAAACTTCGGACTCTCTACATCGGTGGAGGGACTCCGACAGCTCTGTCCGCCCAACAACTGGCCTATCTCTTGACAGAATTGCCCAAGGTTATGGACCTATCGGAAGTAGAAGAGTTTACCATCGAAGCCAATCCTGGCGATTTGGATCCGGATAAGATCGCAGTTCTCAAGGAGTCTCAGGTCAATCGGGTCTCTCTGGGTGTCCAAACCTTTGATAACAAGATGCTGAAAAAGATCGGTCGGAGTCACCAGGAGCAGGATATCTATGACAATATCCGCCACCTCAAGCAGGCAGGATTTGACAATATTTCGATTGATTTGATCTATGCTCTGCCGGGTCAGACCATGGACCAGGTCAAGGAAAATGTCGCCAAGGCGATCGACTTGGACATCCCCCACATGAGTCTCTATAGTTTGATTTTAGAAAACCACACGGTCTTTATGAACCGCATGCGACGGGGCAAGCTTCCTCTCCCCAAAGAAGAGTTGGAAGCGGAGATGTTTGAGTACATCATTGAGGAACTGGAAAAAGCAGGCTTTGAGCACTATGAGATTTCCAATTTCTCCAAGCCTGGCTTTGAAAG
The DNA here is from genome assembly GCF_022240605.1 of Streptococcus sp. DFI.7.26. Lineage (NCBI taxonomy): Bacteria > Bacillati > Bacillota > Bacilli > Lactobacillales > Streptococcaceae > Streptococcus > Streptococcus sp. DFI.7.26. The sequence continues at coordinate 337,243 of NZ_JAKOGN010000001.1, forward strand.
TCGCCACAATCTGGTCTATTGGGATAATGCAGAATACTATGGCCTAGGGGCTGGTGCTTCTGGCTATGTCGATGGGATTCGCTACAAGAATCATGGACCAATCCGGCATTACCTGGAGGCTGTTGAGGCTGGTAAGGCTCGGATCACAGAGGAACACCTGGCACTGGAAGAGAAGATGGAAGAGGAGTTGTTCCTCGGTCTACGGAAAAAGACAGGTGTGTCCAAGGCGCGTTTTGAAGAAAAATTTGGTATCTCTTTTGACCAACGCTATGGACAAGTGGTGGCCAGTCTAACGGAACAGGGACTCTTGGTTCCTGATGACAAGCAAGTTCGGATGACCAAGAGAGGCTTGTTCCTTGGTGATACCGTAGCAGAGAAATTTATATTGGAGTAAACGATGGCTAAAATTTATCAGTATGACATGAAAGTTCCTTTTGATATGAGCGATGTGAATGGCTTTATCAAGATGCCACAGCTCATCCTCTTGTCTTTGCAAGTCTCAGGTATGCAGTCGATGGAGATTGGTATTAGTGACCGGGACCTGCTCGAACAGTACAATCTAGTCTGGATTATCACTGACTATGACATCACGGTTCATCGCCTACCAGTCTTTGATGAAAAAATCACTATCGAGACCAAGGCCCTGGCCCACAATCGTCTCTTTTGCTACCGTTCCTTTGTGGTCAGAGATCAGAATGGGGAAGCCATCGTCGAGATGGTGGCAACCTTTGTCTTGATGGATCGGGATAGTCGCAAGGTCCAATCCGTACCGGAGGAGATCACCGATCCATATGAGTCACCGTTTGAGAAGAAAATCCGCCGTGGTCCACGCTATCCAGAACTGAATGGGGCCATGGAGCAGGACTACCATGTGCGGTTCTATGATCTAGACATGAACGGTCATGTGAACAACAGCAAGTACCTAGACTGGGTCTTTGAAGTGATGGGAGCAGAATTCCTAACCCAGCATATCCCCAAACGTGTCCATCTCAAGTATGTTAAGGAGGTCCTGCCTGGGGGCATGATTACCTCTAGCGTTGAGCGAGAAGGGATGATCAGCAATCATGTCATCTCATCAGAAGGCCAAGTACACGCCCAAGCCCTCATCACTTGGGAAGAAATAGATAAGGAAACATTATGGAAAAAAGAAGATTAAAACAGAAAAAAGAAGACTTGATGGAGGTTCAACGACGGGTTGTTGCCTATGCTCGTCGTAAGAAAAATCCTCTCTATGTATTGGGAGATGGTTTCTTAACCTTAGTCGCAGCCTTTTATATCTTTATTGAGGAAGCGATTCGTTTTGTACGCTATCGTTTGAGTTTTGAAGTCTTTCTTCGTTTTCTCAAGGAAGATGTCCGCTGGTATCGTGTCTGGATTCATTTGATTTTGGCCTTTATCCTGCCTGTTGTCGTTTTTTCTTTGAGTATCACCAGTCAATCAGGAAGCTTCTGGAGTAACTTCTTTGACAAGCTCTCCCAAGGTGTCCTCTTCAGTACGACTGTCAGCCTCGCAGCGACCTTAATGACAGACTTCATTGAGACCATGAAGCCTATCCAGGCCGGGAAAGAAAGCAATGAGAAAAAAGAAACTGGCGTCTATACCATTACCATCGATCAGGCTAAGATTGGTGGTTTAATGGTGACCATCGTCATCTTGATGATTTCCTCCTTCCTCTTTACTCAGGCTGGAAAAGCAAGTATCAATTTCTTCGGTCTGGTCCTTCAATTTGCCTTATATGGGGCTTGTTTGCTTCTGTATGGAGCAGGAGGCCAGTTTCAAGATCGGGAGAAAGTAGCAGAGGAAGCAAGTGAAAAAGGAGACCAAGAATCCCATGACTTATAAGGGTTATTTAATTGACTTAGATGGAACCATCTACAAGGGCAAGGAGCGGATCCCAGCCGGGGAAGCCTTTGTCCACCAATTGCAAGAGCGTCAGATCCCCTATCTCTTTGTGACCAACAATACTACCAGGACGCCGGAAATGGTCCAAGAGATGCTGGCAGGCCAGTTCAATATCGAAACGGCACTGGATACTATCTATACAGCGACGCTTGCAACCATTGATTATATGGTGGACATGAATCTTGGGAAAACTGCCTATGTCATTGGAGATGTAGGCTTGAAACAAGCTATTACTGAAGCAGGCTTCGTCGAAGATACCGTGAATCCAGCCTATGTCGTGGTGGGTCTCGACTGGGAAGTGGACTATGAGAAATTCTCTATCGCGACCTTGGCCATTCAAAAGGGAGCCCATTTTATCGGGACCAATCCAGATCTCAATATCCCGACTGAGCGGGGAATGATGCCAGGGGCAGGAGCTCTTAATGCCCTGATTGAAGCGGCAACGCGCGTGAAGCCGACCTTTATCGGTAAGCCCAATGCCATCATCATGGATAAGGCCATCGCTCACCTGGGACTAGAGCGCGAAGAAGTGGTCATGGTAGGGGATAATTACCTGACCGACATCCGAGCAGGGATTGACAATGGCATCCCTACTTTACTGGTGACAACTGGATTTACCAAGCCAGAAGAAGTGCCAGACCTGCCCTTGCCACCAACGCATGTCCTATCTAGCCTAGCGGAGTGGGATTTCGATGCGTGATCGGTTAAAAGTAACGGGCTTTGTCCTCTGGCTCTTAGCAACGGTGATTTTGGGGACCCTTCTAGTTGCCTGGTTGATCTATCCCATGGAGATCAGCTGGTTACGAATTCAGAATCGGACCGGTTTGGCTCCAACAGTCATTCAGAAGAATTTTCAAATCCTCATGCGGTATTTGACCAGTCCTTTTACTTGGAAGTTGGAGATGCCAGATTTTCCATCCTCTGCAGATGGTCTCCATCATTTTCAAGCAGTCAAGTACCTCTTTCACCTGACCCAGGCCCTGTTCCTGGTCTTATTGCCAGTGGCTATACGATTTATTCGAACAGTGATGCGTAAGGGCTATGCAGGCCTCTATCGCCGCTTATTTGGCTGGATGGTTCTCTTGCCGATCGTCATAGGAGGAGTGACCCTCTTTATTGGCTTTGATCAATTCTTTACCCTCTTTCATCAAGTCCTCTTTGTCGGAGATGCTACCTGGCTCTTTGATCCCTATCGGGATCCGATTATTTTAGCGCTTCCGGAGGACTATTTCCTACATGCCTTTCTGATTTTCTTTGTTCTCTATGAAGGGGCTTTTGGATGGTGCTACGGGTGGAGTCGGAAAACAAAAACAGTAGATTAGTGGAGTGAATGGATGAAACAGTTCAATCGATTTATAGATCCCAAAAAGGATTTGGGAAGCTTTTCAGGGATGGTTTGCCTCTATCTCTTGGTCATGGTCTTTGTCAGCATCATTTCGACCTTTGTCATTACCCTCTTTATGTTTGGACGGTATGGATTGGAGATGGCAGAGAAGCAGGAGTATGTAGAAAAAATCATCAATGGGAACGGGATTAGCTACCTGATATCTGTCAGTATCGGTGTCCTCCTATTTGCCCTTTATCGGCAAGGATCCCTCTTTAAAGGAGATGTGAGACAAAAGGGACGCAAGATGACCTGGCAGACTTTCTTAGTCTTCATTGCCTTCTTGGGGTTTGCTCAGTTGGCTTCTAGCGCCTTATCTCAACTCTTAGACCACATGATGGGAACCCTGGGCTTTTTCAAGCCTCAAGAGGACATGTCTGAGCAACTCAGCCAGTCTTGGAGTCTCTTGCTCTATGCGACCCTGATTGGTCCCATCACAGAGGAGTTGGTTTTCCGGGCCGCTGGACTGAGAGCCTTAGAAAAGTATGGAAAAGTCTTTTCGATCGTTATGACAGCGGTGGCTTTTGGATTGTTCCATGCTAATTTTGATCAGTTGTTCTTTGCGACCATTATCGGCTTTGGCTTTGGCTACTTGACCTTAGAATATTCGATCTGGTGGGCTATTTTCTACCATATCTTTAACAACCTGGTCCTCTCTCAAGGGCTTCATTACCTCGGTACGCATGTGAGTATGAATGTAGCAGAGTGGGTTCAAATTATCGTCTTTTTAGGTGGAACCATCGCCTTTACCATCGTCTTGATTTTAAAGAGAAAAGCTATTTTTCACTACATTCAAGAAAACCGACCAGCACCAGGCGTCTTCCAAAGAAGCTTGTATTCCTTCTGGTTCTGGGTCTTGGTCCTTGGGACAACTCTTATGTCCTTACTTCCATATATAAGAGGCTATTAATATCAAGAGGCTGGGACAAAAGTCCTAGCCTCTCAATTTTTTTTGATTGTCGAGCAAGGCGCAGTGGTTGAGTGGGCTCTACTACGCTGATTTCATCAGCTTTTACAGCCCTACTCAACTGTGCGGAGGTGGGACGACGAAATCGAATTCTAACGAATTTCCGATTTCTGTCCCACTCTCTTTTTGCTATAATAGAGGTAGTAGAAGTGATGGTAAGCGATCGGGTTGATTGGAAATTGTTTGTTACGTTATCGCTTGGTCTAGTATTACTAAGAAGGATTCGAAAGAAATTGTCAATGAAATAAGGAGTTTTATGGTTAAAGATTATAAAGAACTAAGAAGACGTTACAATATTCCAGCAATCGTCCTATTGGTTATTCTAGCTCTACCATTTTTATATATCGTGCAAGTGACCCAAAGTAAAATTATTGCAGCCATTTGTTTTTTGATTTACCTAATGATTGAGCTGGTTCTAGCTATCATTAAAGATACGCTTTTAGTTAAAAAGTTGTATAGTCTCATCTATCAGGATATCAATCTAGACCTGATGGCAAGCTATATTCTGACTCAAAAAAGAAAAAGTATCAAAACGATTAAGGTGAGAGTACAGATTGCCACACTTTTCTATTATTATCGGATTGGTGACTTTGGATCTATTGAAGCAGTTGTAAAGGAACTCAAGGAGAATCAGAAGTTTACAGATGTTGAACAAGTAAAATTAAACGAAATTCTACTGAATGCGAACCTATTTTCAAGGCCGGATCTGAAGGAAGATGAGTTTGAGGAGTTACTCTCTAATTATTTAGTAGATGATGAATCACTCAAGATGGCTTACAGAGCCCGCTACGATATTCTGGTCAAAAAAGAAGCTAATGATGCCATCTTAAAGGAAGTAACGACTACCAAATTCTCTCAATTGGAATCCATGTACCTAAGGGCAGTCAATGAGTACCTCAATGGGAATAGAAATAAGGCAATGGAGCTATTTGCTACCATTGTGAAAGAAGATGAGAGACTGTATCTGGTCAGAATGGCTCAGGCCTATCTAGGTAGTGAAAACTCAGGAGGAAAGAGTGTTTCGCTTGATGCAAGACAAGAAGAAGTCACTGTAAAACTATTGCGTTTGAAGCTGGTAGAAGAGGAGCCGGTCAAACGAGATATAGCAGCTAAATCTAATAGAGGGCTTGCTTTTTTCAGAGGCTGGAAAATCGCTCTTCTTTTAATCCCGCCATTTTTAATGTATGCGATAATTTTAGTGGCCCTAGCTGTCCTCAAAAAAATAGGGTCATTCCTTCCCCAAAAATTTAAAATATGGCTGCTTTTATTAATTCCTGTCGCAATGATCATATTCTATATTAAACAAGAACAAGAATTGAATGCTATTAAAGATGGCCGGTATTATCTAGTGGTTAAGAGTAAATCTTCTAGTACAGCTTCTATAGATAAGTCGACTTGGGTAGAGTTTTCTGGGGATTATATTATTCTCAAAGAAGGAAATACAACGACTACAATTCTGTATAATAGTGAGGATCGAAGTTTTGAAAAAGAAGGAATAATTTATAGGTTTACTGATGACCATGGAGACTTATCAATCAGTGACATGGTTTCACACGAGTCAGTGTCATACGTCAGTACAGAGAGTTCAATGTTCCCTAAATATGAAAAAGGTAGAGTAATAGTTTTTGATTGAGAGTTAGAACATGCCCAGAAATTATAGCTTTGGTTCTACTGTACTTCAAGAAAGGATCTGTTTAAATCGTGAAAATTACAAAGAAAAAATGGATACTAGCCTTACTGGTATTGCTTTCGCTCATGGGTGGGATTTGGCTTTATTTACGTTTTTCAACTGAGAGTTATTACAAGCAATTTTATGAATACAGTGGAAAAGCAAAAATTGAGGACTATGAGATGATTGCGGATGGTGCAGGTATTATCACCCACTGGAAATCAACTGATCCTAAGGAAGATCGCTTGATGAGGGAATATGGGTCTTATTATTATTTTGATCCTGTCAGAGTCGGTTCAAAACATATTTTGCATATGAATGTGAAATTGAGAGAGGATATGTACTATCAGAAAAAACGTCCATCTAAGGATGAATATTGGACTGTTAATGTCTACAAGGTTGAGGGAGAACGATTAAAAGAAGAGAAAGAGATTGATTTGTTTAAAGTTGTTAAACAGTTCGATCCGGATTATATTCCTACAGAATTAGGCTCAGTGTATTCATGGAATGGACGTGAGTTAGCTGCTTTACAAATTCGTAGTACAAAAGATGACTCGATTCGGAAGAAGATGTATTTAAATCTAGATACTCGTAAATTGGAAAGAAATGAATCCTTAGAGAATGATCACCAAAGAAAACCGGTTCCGGCTTTCAATGTACCAATTGATCGTGAGACGAGCAGTATTGAAGAATTGAAATTTTTTGATAATTGGTTTTCGATTGAGCCCAAGGATCTCTCAAAAACGCAATTTAAGAAATCTTCCAAGGCCTATCAACTCTTGAAGGAAAAAGATACTAAAGTCATAGTAATAAAACCCCAGAATAGTGCGGGTCAATATGCAAAAAGTATTGCTGTATTTGAACTCTTTATGAAGAAGGGTGTGAATCTCTATCAAGATGTCACGATCCCGGCTGAGATATCTAAAGATGGTCAAGTCCATACCACACAGACAAAAGAAGAGTTCGATCAATATTACGATCTGGAAAAGGCTCGAAAAGCCTACCATGAGATTGATTAAAGTAAGAAGCTACAAAGGACAAGAATTATGATCGAAGAACGAATTCTTGCTGCTAAGCAGTATGTTAAAACCTTATTTGCTGATCGAGCGGATGGTCATGATGTAGAGCATACCCTCCACTTTTATAGCAATGCTATGAGAATCGCACAAGCTGAAGGTCCATGTGATCTGGAGATAGTGGGTTTGTCAGCTCTTCTTCACGATGCTGATGATGATAAATTGTTTCAGACAGAGAATCATGCGAATGCTCGCATGTTTCTAGAAGAGGTTGGTAGTCCTAAAAATCAAATCGACCAGATTTGTCGGGTTATCCATGCTGTTTCTTTCAGCAAAAATTGTGGTAAACATCCAGAAACCTTAGAAGGCAAGGTTGTCCAGGATGCAGATCGCCTGGATGCGATAGGAGCTGTAGGAATTGCGCGAACTTTTTCCTATGGTGGCCACAAAGGGAGGTCTCTCACTGATACCGTCCAACATTTCCATGACAAGTTGCTTCTCTTAAAAGATGAAATGAACACGGAGACTGCCAAACAAATGGCAGAAAGTCGCCATCAATTTTTAATCACCTTTCTAAAAGAACTAGAGAAGGAATTGAACTGAGTAAAATATTGAAATTAATTTTTATAAAAGACTCATTTGAAAGGAAGATATGCTAAATCGACTATTGAAAACCCCCATTTTAAGTTGTTCAATTATATTTGTTATCTGCTCAGTAGTAAGGGTAATTGAATATTTCTATATGAGGACAGATGAAACTTTTTTATCGGAGAATTTTCTACACAAGCTTTTTGGAATACTTTTATTGTGGGGAATTCTTTCAATTAGCAAATTAGGATGGAAAGATATTGGTTTTACTTCTAACGGAATCATGAGTGGTGTAGGAAAGGGACTGCTCTTTGGTTTAGTATGCGCCATCTTTTCATATGTAGTTGAATGTCTTACCCTCTTTTTTCTTCACGGAAATGTTTACTTATCGTTTTACGCCAGTGGTTTTTCCTTAACCAATGAAAAAGGATCACATGCAGGAATCTTATTTATCCTCTTAAGTGCTTTATTTAACCTGATAAATGTCTGGATGGAAGAAGGAATATTTCGTGGCCTTTTCACAAAAATTCTTGAAGGAATTTCTTACCGTAGAAGTCTATTTTTCATAGCCTTTTTATTTGGAATATGGCATTTGGTAATGCCGTTTAGAGATTTTCTTCAAGGAGAATCTTCTCTCACAAATCTTATTGTTATGGGAATTGGATATGTCATCCTAGCAGGAATGATGAGTATCAAGTGGTCCTTACTTTACAAAATGACAGGTTCCTTGTGGCTAGGATTAGGAGACCATCTTTTCAACAATCTTGCTTCAAATCTGGTTCATGTTGTCTCAAATTCTGAATCGGATAGTTTGCAGATAGTGAGAATTCTTCTGTGGCAGTTGTTGTCATTTGCAATTGTTTTGAGCATCTATAAAAGAAAGTCGAAGACTATAGTGAATCAATGATGAAGCCCTTTTAGTAATTTTTTAATCCTATTATAGTTTATGAAACTACGGTTTAAAACGAATGACATCATATAACAATATAAAGAGGGGAATTGCCCCTCTTTTTTGCTATAATAGAGAGTATGAACAACTTGATTAAATCCAAGCTCGAGCTTCTACCGACGAGTCCGGGCTGTTACATTCACAAAGATAAGAACGGTACCATCATCTATGTGGGGAAGGCCAAAAATCTCCGCAATCGGGTGCGGTCCTATTTCAGAGGGAGCCACGATACCAAGACGGAAGCGCTGGTATCTGAGATTGTGGATTTTGAGTTTATCGTTACCGAGTCCAATATTGAGGCCTTGCTTCTTGAGATTAACCTCATCAAGGAGAACAAGCCCAAGTACAATATCATGCTCAAGGATGATAAGTCTTATCCCTTCATCAAGATTACCAATGAGCGCTATCCGCGTCTGATTATCACGCGCCAGGTCAAAAAGGATGGTGGTCTCTATTTCGGTCCCTATCCAGACGTAGGGGCAGCCAATGAGATTAAGCGACTTTTGGATCGGATTTTTCCTTTTCGAAAGTGTACCAATCCGCCTTCTAAGGTCTGCTTTTACTACCATCTAGGGCAGTGTATGGCCCACACGGTCTGCCATAAGGATGAGGCCTATTTCAAGGGCATGGCTCAGGAGGTTTCTGATTTCCTCAAGGGGCAGGATGACAAGATTATCGATGAGCTCAAGGTCAAGATGACTACGGCAGCGCAAAACATGGAATTTGAGCGGGCGGCCGAGTATCGGGATCTGATCCAGGCCATCGGAACCCTGCGGACCAAACAGCGGGTCATGGCCAAGGATTTGCAGAACCGGGATGTCTTTGGCTACTATGTGGACAAGGGCTGGATGTGTGTGCAGGTCTTCTTTGTCCGTCAGGGCAAGCTGATCGAGCGGGATGTCAATCTCTTCCCTTACTACAATGATCCGGACGAGGATTTCTTGACCTATGTGGGTCAATTTTACCAGGAGAAATCTCACCTGATCCCCAATGAACTCCTGATCCCTCATGATATTGATGAGGAAGCGGTCAAGGCCCTTGTGGATACCAAGGTCCTCAAGCCCCAGCGTGGGGAGAAGAAGCAGTTGGTCAATCTGGCCATCAAAAATGCACGTGTCAGTCTGGAGCAGAAGTTCAATCTCCTTGAAAAATCCATGGAAAAGACCCAAGGTGCTATTGAAAATCTTGGAAAACTCCTGCAAATCCCAACTCCTGTGCGGATTGAGTCTTTTGATAACTCCAACATCATGGGGACCAGTCCGGTCTCTGCTATGGTAGTCTTTGTCAATGGAAAGCCAAGCAAAAAAGACTATCGCAAGTACAAGATCAAGACTGTCGTCGGGCCAGATGACTATGCCAGCATGCGGGAGGTCATCCGTAGACGCTACAGCCGAGTCATGAGGGATGGCCTGACGCCACCAGATCTAATCGTCATCGATGGGGGTCAGGGGCAAGTCAATATTGCTAAGCAAGTCATCCAAGAGGAGTTAGGACTGGACATTCCTATTGCAGGACTTCAGAAGAATGACAAGCACCAAACCCATGAATTGCTCTTTGGTGATCCTCTCCAAGTCATCGAACTCTCTCGGACTTCGCAGGAATTTTTCCTCCTGCAACGGATCCAGGATGAAGTTCACCGTTTCGCTATCACCTTCCACCGCCAACTACGATCCAAGAATTCCTTCTCCTCCCAGTTGGACGGTATCGACGGTTTAGGCCCAAAACGCAAGCAGTTGCTGATGAAGCACTTCAAGTCACTGACCAAAATCAAAGAAGCTACTGTGGATGAGATTGTCACAGTCGGGATCCCACGAGCAGTGGCGGAGGCAGTGCAAGAAAAGCTCCATCAAGGAAAGCAAGCAGAAGCAAGTCCCTTGATGGAAGTGGCGGAGCCTTCCCAAGGATTTGAGTAATTGCACCATCCATTTTCATGGATGGTTTTCACTTTTTGTACTCATTTTTGTTATACTAAATGCACACAGATTTTTCAATCCATAAAGGAGTAGTTATGAACCATCGAATCGCTATTTTATCTGATATCCACGGAGATACGACAGCTCTTGAGGCAGTGATTGCGGATGCGCATGCTCAAGGAGCGACAGAATATTGGCTTTTAGGGGACATTTTGCTACCGGGGCCTGGAAGAGATGACCTTTTTGAGTTGCTGGATGCGATTCCGATCACAGCGGCTGTTCGAGGAAATTGGGACGATTGTCTCTTAGAAGCTTTAGATGGCGAGTACGGTCTTGAGGATCCGCAGGAGATCCAGCTTCTTCGTCTCACTCAGTATGTCATGGAAGGACTGGAACCTAAACGGATCGATTGGCTTCGCTCCCTTCCTTTGGTAGAGAAAAAGGAGGTCAACGGCATTCGTTTTTCACTGACCCACAACTTGCCAGAAAAGAATTATGGTGGGGACTTGCGTCCAGCTAATGCGACGGAGAACTTTGACCAACTGCTGGATGACCAGACAGATATGGCCATCTACGGTCATGTCCACAAGCAGTTGCTTCGCTATGGCAGTCAGGGCCAGCAGATTCTTAATCCAGGAACTATTGGCATGCCTTATTTTGACTGGATGCCCCTACAAAACCATAGAGCCCAATATGCGCTGATCGATGTTGAAGAAGATGGGGTGACCAACCTGCACTTTTGTAAGGTAGCTTATGACTATGAAGCAGAGCTCCAAGATGCCAAGGACAAGGGACTCCCTTTTATTGAGATGTATGAAGAATTGAGACGAGAGGATAACTATCGGGGTCATAACAATGAGCTCCTCGCAAGGTTGAATAAGCAGTATGGTTATGACCAAGACGTCAAGTACTTCTATGATTTTCTTTCCTAAATGATCAATGAAAAAACTCTGCAAGCTCTTTCATTTTGTGTTAAAATAGAGGTAATAGAATTAGAAAAGGAAGTTAACTATGAAATTCCTAGAACTCAACAAAAAACGTCATGCGATCAAGCATTTTACAGACCAGCCGGTCGATCCAAAGGATGTACGGACAGCTATTGAAATTGCGACCTTGGCTCCAAGTGCGCACAATAGCCAACCATGGAAATTCGTGGTCGTTCGTCAGAAAAATGCAGAATTGGCAAAAGTAGCTTATGGTGGGAACTATGACCAAGTCATGGAAGCACCTGTGACGATTGCTCTCTTTACGGATACCGATTTGCAACGTCGGGCTCGGAAGATTGCGCGTGTCGGTGGGGTCAAGAACTTCACAGAGGAGCAGTTGCAATACTTCATGCAGAACCTTCCTGCAGAATATGCTCGCTACAATGAACAACAGATTAGCGATTACTTGGCATTGAATGCTGGATTGGTCGCAATGAACTTGGTATTGGCCTTGACGGACCAAGGGATCAGCTCAAACATCATCCTTGGCTTTGACAAATCAAAAGTCAATGAAGTCCTGGAAATCGAAGAGCGTTTCCGTCCAGAACTCTTGATTACTGTCGGCTATGCTGCTGAGAAGGTAGAACCTAGCTACCGCTTGCCAGTAGACGAAATCATTGAAAAACGCTAATAGAAACTGAAAGAACCGGATGGTCTCGTCTCTACGATACAAGTCCGGTTTTCTAGAATCCTTTGGTAGACTGGTGGACAGTCGCTGATGGGATTTTGGAGGATTCAATTTAAATCGAAATAACGGAGGAATGCATGACAACAATTGACTTTAAAGCAGAAGTAGAAAAACGTCGCGAAGAAATGATGGCTGACCTTTTCAGCCTCTTAGAAATCAACTCAGAACGGGATGACAGCCAAGCAGATGCGACTCACCCTTATGGACCTGGACCAGTCAAAGCTCTTGAGAAATTCTTGGAAATTGCTGAGCGTGATGGCTACGAAACAACCAACGTGGATAACTATGCTGGACACTTCACCTTTGGACAAGGGGAAGAAGAGCTAGGAATCTTTGCCCACATGGACGTGGTACCTGCTGGTAGTGGCTGGAACACAGACCCTTACAAACCTGAGATTATCGATGGCAAGCTCTATGCGCGTGGTTCATCTGATGACAAGGGGCCTACAGTAGCTTGTTACTACGGTTTGAAGATTATTAAGGATCTGGGATTACCTGTATCTAAGCGCGTGCGCTTCGTAGTCGGTACAGATGAAGAGTCTGGTTGGGGCGATATGGACTACTATTTCAAACACGTCGGCCTTCCTGATCCAGACTTTGGTTTCTCTCCAGATGCGGAATTCCCAATCATCAACGGGGAAAAAGGAAACATTACCGAGTATCTCCACTTCGGTGGTCAAAACACAGGTCAAGCGCATCTTCATAGCTTCACCGGTGGCCTTCGTGAAAACATGGTACCTGAGTCAGCAACTGCAGTCGTTTCTGGGCAATTGCCAGATTTAGTGGATCTCCTTGATGCCTTTGCCAATGAACACCAACTTCGTTATGAAGTGTCTACAGTAGATGCAGACCAGTACAAGCTCACTATTATCGGGAAATCTGCCCACGGATCTACTCCAGAAGCTGGAATCAATGGAGCGACCTACTTGGCTCTCTTCTTGAACCAGTTTGACTTCGGTGGAGATGCAAAAGCATACTTGCAGGTGTCAGCTTCTCTTCTTCATGAAGACTTTGCTGGTGAGAAGCTTGGCATTGCCCATATAGATGAGAAGATGGGGGCTCTCAGCATGAATGCGGGTGTCTTCAACTTCGATGAAAACAGCTCAGATAACACCATCGCCTTGAACATTCGTTACCCTAAAGGAACAGATCCAGAAACCATCAAAGCTGGACTTGAAAAAGTAGAAGGAGTGGCATCTGTCAGCTTGTCTGCCCACGGCCACACCCCTCACTATGTTCCTATGGAAGATGAATTGGTCTCAACGCTTTTGCGTGTCTATGAAAAACAAACCGGACTGAAAGGTCATGAGCAAGTAATCGGTGGCGGAACCTTTGGTCGTCTATTAAAACGCGGGGTTGCCTTCGGTGCCATGTTCCCAGACTATGTGAACACAATGCACCAAGCCAATGAATTTGCGGATGTAGAAGATCTCTACCGTGCAGCTGCAATCTACGCAGAAGCCATCTACGAACTCATCAAATAAGACGCTACTCAGTCGGCACTTGCTGGCTGAGTTTTTGCTTAGAGGAGGAGAAATGGAGCAACTAGAGCGGATCAAAGAGGCCATCATTGCTGATCCACAAAACAAAGACTATACGGATAAAGGGATTGAGCCCTTATTTGCGGCACCAAAAACTGCTCGGATCAATATTATTGGACAAGCGCCTGGGCTCAAGACCCAAGAAGCAGGTCTCTATTGGAAGGACAAGAGTGGAGACCGTCTAAGGGAGTGGTTAGGAGTCGATGAAGAAACCTTCTATCATTCGGGTCTATTTGCGGTCATTCCCATGGATTTTTATTTCCCAGGGCATGGCAAGTCAGGGGACTTGCCACCTCGCAAGGGCTTTGCGGAAAAGTGGCACCCTCAACTCCTCAAGGAGTGTCCGGATATTGAGCTGACTCTCTTGATCGGCCAGTACGCCCAAGCCTACTATCTCCATGAGAAGGTTAGTGGCAAGGTGACAGAGCGGGTGCGTCGTTACAAGGACTACCTGCCCGACTATTTCCCTCTGGTCCATCCATCGCCTCGCAATCAGATCTGGATGGCCAAGAATCCTTGGTTTGAGGCAGAAGTGGTGCCCGCTCTCCAGGCTCGAGTCCAGCAGATTTTAGCAAAGCACACAAAATAATAGTTAGTGAGTATCATAAAAGGAGATATTCTATGGATGCATATCAAAAAGTCAAAGACAAATTGGACCAACTAGGGATTAATTTTGATGTGGTGGAACACCCGCCAGTGCTAACTACTGAGCAGGCCGACTCCTATATTGAAGGTCTAGAAGGGGTCCGGACCAAGTCCATGTTTTTGACCAACAAAAAGAAAACCCAGTACTATCTGCTCATCATGGATGACCAGAAACTCTTGGATATGGATGACTTCAAAGAGCAAGTAGGAGCTAATCGGATCCGTATGGCTTCAGTTGAATCTCTAGCAGAAAAAATGCAATTACCAGCTGGGACAGTATCCCCATTTGGCTTGTTAAACAATGAAGAGAAAGATATTCTCGTCTATTTTGATCAGGATATTGTGTCAGAAGAAATCATGACCTTCCATCCTAATACCAATGAAAAGACCATCTTTATCAAAACCCAAGACCTATTCCGCTTTTTAGAGTCCATTGACTTTAACTATGAAATACTAACCTTGCCATAGTGGCATCAAAAAGGAGAAATCATGAAAGAAATTCCATTTAATGACTTTTTAACAAAGTACCAATCAGGAGAAATTACCGTCGTCGATGTCCGTGAACAGGAGGAATATGATGCTCTTCATCTGGACGGAGTGACCTTACTTCCCTTATCAGTGTTGGCAGAACGCTATTCAGAGCTGAATAAAGTCCAAGCCTATTATGTCATCTGCAAGTCTGGTCGGCGCTCGGCCCGTGCCTGTCAATTTTTGGAAGAAGCGGGCTATGACGTGACCAACGTCCAAGGTGGCATGGATGCATTGGAATAGCTGGGATATCCTAGCTTGTGAATTCGGGTAGAACATTGAATTCTAGTGGAAATTTTTATATAATATATCTGTATTTTGTTTTATAAGGAGATTATTTTATGATCAAACAGGATTGGCTTGATTACTTTGAAGCTGTGAACGGTCGTTCAGCAACTGAAGCAGAGATCGCTCAAGCATTGGCTGCAGGTGAGTTCCAAGAAGAACAGGTAGCCCAAGAAGCTTCACAATTTGTAGGTGCTCCAGTAGCTCCAGACCAAGTAAACGCTGGATTTGTTGCTGCTCCAGCTGCACCAGAAGAAGTGACTTCTCAATTTGCTGCTGCCCCAGAAGCACCACAATTCGCTGCTGCTCCAGCAGCACCAGTGCAAGAAGCACCACAATACACTGCTGCGCCAGAAGCACCAGTACAAGAGGCACCACAATTCGCTGCTGCACCAGAAGCACCAGTGCAAGAGGCACCACAATACACTGCTGCCCCAGAAGCACCAGTACAAGAAGCACCACAGTTCAATGCTGCTCCAGAAGCACCAGTGCAAGAGGCACCACAGTTCAATGCTGCCCCAGAAGCACCAGTCTTTGGTGCTCAACCAAATAGCTTCCAACAAGCGCCTCAACAACAGCCACAACCAGGGTTTGGTCAACCAGCTCCAGGTCAAGGTTTCCAACAAGCACCTTATCCAGGGCAACCTCAACCAGGTCAAGCCTATTATGCACAACCTGCTCAACCAAATGCTTTTGGTCAAGCGATGAAAGGATTCTGGTCATGGATTGTATCTGCTTTGGCTCGCCCAACAGTAGAAAATCAACCGAAAATCTTGAACGGTATCCTTCATTATGTCTTAACAGCATTTATCCTTAGCCTCTCACTTTTCTTCGTGGCGAGTGCCTTCCCATACGCTCAAGTAGGATTTACTGCTTACTTGTTGATCGTCATTGTAACTTTCTTTACAATTTACGCCACTCAATTAACTGGTTTCTTGGTTCGTAACCTTGTCTTGCAAGATAAAGAATACACCTACAAACGTTCATTTGATGAGTTTGCTCGTTTGTCTATCTATGCCTTGCCTGCATCCCTCATTGTCTTGATCCTTTCTCTAGTGAAGTACTTTGAAGGATTTAGCTTCCTTCTATCTTTGATCTTCGTTCTCTATTTCTTGGGCTTGCTTTATACCGTTTACCAAGGTTTGAACAGAACAAAATTCAAGGCTGACAAATTCTTGTTACTCCTTGCTTCTACAGCAGTCATTCTTGTCATTTTCACAATCGTTGGCATCATTGACAGACGCATTTTAGAACAAGTATCCTTCTATATCGCTTCCTTCTTCTAATTGGATAGGGAGACTGTCATAAAATTCTTGTTCATACACATATCGGATAAAAAATATTTTAGGTTTTAGGAGAACATACCGATGAACAAAAAATGGGTAGAATTATTTGAAAAAGTGATCGGTCGCAAACCTACTCCTGAAGAATTCATTGCCGGAAGAGATTCCGGCTTTGATTTTAAGGCAATTAAATCAATTGCTGGAGTAGCTATCGACCAAGTGGCTTCAGAAGTGCCAGTGCAAGGAGAGCAGGAACCAGTAGAAGAGCCTGTAAATCCTCTTCAACAGCCATGGGAAGAGCATTTCGTTGCCCTCTATGGACGTGCACCGCTTCCAGAAGAGATCGAATCAGCTCGTAGTCAGAACTTTGAAATCGTGGAAGGACCTGCTCCGGCGATTAACTTTGATGAGACCAATCAAACAACACAGGTCTTCGCACCAGTGGAAAGCCCTTCAGAGGCCCCAGAAAGCCTGTCCCAACCAGTTGCAGTCGTAGCGGCAGCAGAAGTACCAGAGCAAGAAGAAGCTGTCAAGAAAGGCAAGAAAAAGAAAGAAAAGAAAGTCAAAAAAGAGAAAAAGGGCAAGAAAAAGAAAGTCTTCTTCTTCAGTATTTTGACTTTGTTGGTCTTGACCTTGTCTGGTCTAGGCTATTACTTCTCATCAACTACAGGCCCACAGGTGACAGTGGACAAATTAGTCACAGCCATTGAACAAAAAGATTACCGGGAAGTGGCTAGCATCCTTTCAAATGATAAGGATAAGTGGACCAAGGAAGAAGCTCAAGGCTTGCTAGACTATATGACTGCTCAGAAGATTGATGTGATTTACGAATTAGATCATATCGCCCAGTCTTCAAAAACAGGGATCGTCAAGGATAAAAATCAGAATCTACTGATTGGAATCGAGAAGGCGGATAAGAAATTCGGTATCTTCCAAGAATACCGCATCGAGACCTATCCACTTGAAGTCACAGCGACTACGAATCTGGATGATGCCAAGCTTAAGACCAGTGATAAAGAGTCGACAGTGCTCAAAAAGAACCAAACGACCAAACTTGGTAAGGTTCACTTTGCACCACGAGATATGCAACTAGACGGTAAGACCGAAGTTGGAAAGATCTCTAGTGAGGTCAAGCTAGATCCAGCTCAAGCTTCGAAGAATAAGCTGGACTTGACCTTCAATTCTGAGAAACGTCTTCTTGAAATTGAATTCCCAGAGGAAGTCAGCAATCCAACGGATATCAAGGTGGCCGTGAATGGCAAGGAAGTCGGCACAAGTACCCTATTTGAAGTCGATGTCGTAGCCCATCAAGAAATCGAGGTCCATGCAGTCTTTAGTGTCAACAATGAGAGCTATACAACTGAAAAGGCCAAGGTTACGATCGGTGAAACTCCGGATGATGATGAAGTCATCACTTTGAAGCTTTCTAAGGATGTAGCCAAACGATTAAAAGATGTAGAAACAGTTCGTAAAGCCAAGGAAGAAGAAGCCAAGAAGGCAGAAGAGAAGAAAACTGCTATCACCTCCTTCCTCCAAGACTACCGGACAGAAATCTTCTCATCTGTTTCAAGCAGATCCAACACCTACTCCAAGTACTATGACACTTCAAGTGATGCCTATAAGGAAATGGTGGAGTGGACAACAGGTGGCGGAGTCAAGAAGGCTGAAATTGACTACTATACACCAGGTGTTTTCAATGTTCTCAGCGTTACCGAAGAGAATGGAATGGTGATAGTGAAAACCCATGAAGAATATACTGTGCACTATGTGACCAGCCGAAAAGATAGCCAGAGTAGCAAGGACAAGACCTACACCCTGAAACCTGTAGGGGATACTTACGTGATTACGGCTATTGCGGTCACAGCTGGTAATTAGGAGGTTTATGATGAAATTAAGCATGACAAAATGGACTCTTGCTGGCCTGGTTCTGTTGAGCCTAGGTGCTTGTGGCCAACAGAAGGAGTCAAAGAGCTCATCTCAAAAAGAGCCTGCTTCCAGTAAGCAAGTCGCTCAGTCGTCAGCCAGCAAAGAAACCAGTGCTTCTGAAGCAACTTCATCTGACGATAACAAAAAGTCAACGAAGAAGGCAGGCGAAGTAACGGTGGACCAAGGTGTTTCCTTTAATGGCTCTTATTACAGTGTCCAAGGAAAGTCTGGAGATATCGTCATTGCTAACAAGCACTACCCCTTAGCTGCAGACTACAATCCAGGTGAGGATCCAACGGCTGTTGCGGCCTTGCACGAGTTGATCACGGCCATGCAGGCTGAAGGGTATGCTATCAGCGATCAGTACAGTGGTTTCCGTAGTTATGAGACCCAAGTAGATCTCTACCAAAGCTATGTCAATCAAGACGGTGCCGCTGCAGCAGATCGCTACTCAGCTCGTCCTGGCTATAGCGAGCACCAGACAGGTCTAGCATTTGACCTCATCGATACCAGTGGCAATCTCGTTCAAGAACAAGGCGCAAGCAAATGGTTGCTCAAGAACGCTGCCAAGTATGGCTTTATCGTCCGTTATCAAGAAGGAAAAGAAGCGAGCACGGGCTACATGCCGGAAAGCTGGCACCTTCGCTATATCGGAGAAGACGCAAAAGATGTCGCAGCATCAGGAAAAAGCTTAGAAGAATACTTCAACTTTACCGGTGGCGACTACGAATAACAAGAAAACCGCTCTTTCAGGAACCTGAAGGAGCGGTGTTTTTATGTTGGGCAGAACAAGAAAAAACCACTGCCAAGTGGAAGTGGTTTTGATGGGTTTCTTATTTGAGACCGTATTTTTTGTTGAAACGATCCACACGTCCATCTGCTTGAGTGAACTTTTGACGTCCAGTGTAGAATGGGTGTGAGTCTGATGAAATTTCAACACGGATCAATGGGTAAGTTTCACCTTCGAATTCAACAGTCTCGCTAGAGTACTTAGTTGAACCACTAAGGAACTTGTAACCAGTAGTAGTGTCCATGAAGACAACAGGGCGATATTCTGGATGGATATCTTTTTTCATTTTGCAATATTTCCTTTCTGCCATGGTCTCTTTCCGAGCCATAGATTGTTACTAAGCTAGTGTATCAAAAACAAAAGAGTTTGGCAAGGATTTTTACCAAATTTTTCGCATTTTATAAAGAAAAAAAGTGGGAGAAGCTCATCCTATTAGGCAAGCTTTTCCCACTCTGACCAACACCCCTAGTAAGGAAATGTTGGACATGCATGATTAATAGAAATCTATTTATTCTTGACCAGGTTCAGTAGTTGGCTGTTCTGGTTGTTGAGGTTGCTGTTGCTCTTGTGGTTGCCAAGCTTGTTGAGGTGCTTGTTGGAAACCTTGTTGAGGCTGTTGAGGTGCTTGTTGGAACCCTGGTTGAGGTTGTTGAGGCGCTTGTTGGAACCCTTGTCCTGGAGCAGGTTGACCAAACCCTTGTTGCGGTTGTTGCCATTGTTGTTGATTAGGTTGACCAAACCCTTGTTGAGGTGCTTGTTGGAACCCTTGTCCTGGGGCAGGTTGACCAAACCCTTGTTGCGGTTGTTGGAATCCTTGTCCTGGGGCAGGTTGACCAAACCCTTGTTGAGGTGCTTGTTGGAACCCTTGTCCTGGGGCAGGCTGACCAAATCCTTGTTGAGGTGCTTGTTGGAACCCTTGTCCTGGAGCAGGTTGACCAAATCCTTGTTGAGGCGCTTGTTGGAATCCTTGTCCTGGAGCAGGCTGACCAAACCCTTGTTGTGGTTGTTGCCATTGTTGCTGACCAGGTTGACCCGGTTGTTGTGGTGATTGGACAGATGATGCAACAGATTGGGCAAATCCTCTACTTGTTGATGCAAGTTCTTGGAATGTCCCTTTAGTGATTTTACCACCAGACATCGCAAGAAGTCCTGTGATCACAATAGCAATACTTGCAATGACTGCAATAATCAAACCAAAACCAATAGAAAAGCCATCACCGAATTCAGATGAAGCACCCAAAACTCTAAACATAGTGATGATCGTAATTAAGCTTTCAAGAATACCGATAGCAATGACACCAATGGAAAAATTCTTGTTCATTGGTGGAGCAATGTTTGGAAGACAAGCTAGAACGATGGCACCAATAGCTAGGACAACGATGACCCATCCAAATTCACCTCGAATTCCACTGAAAGAATAACTTCCAAAGGATCCACCATTAAGTGTACTCCATGGCAAAAAGGTAGAAATGGCAGTAAGAGCTGCTGCGACAATGATAAAAATACGATGTTTATGCATAAAACGTCTCCTTTTTTGTGATTATTATAGCATAAATAAGCTCAAACTGGAATGGAAATCTAAGAAATCGTTCACATTTTTCTAAATGTTATTAAAATTCATTCGTTTTTGTTTAAAATGAAAAAAAGCCAATCATCTCCACTAGAGATGACTGACCTGTGTATTTGATTCTTCATGAATATCTACTTTGCCTTAGCAACTTCTTGTAGTTCCCGATAGATTTGCTCGTTTTCTTCTAAGGAATATGAATTGGCACCACTGGCGAGTGGGTGGCCTCCACCATCGTGGCGTTTGGCAATCTCGTTGATCACCAGAGCTTTACTTCTCATACGGACGCGGTAGTGGCCATCAGCTTGCTCGACAAAAATAGCCCAGACGCTGACGTCTTCGATTCGACCAGGTGCTGAGACGATCGCAGCAGTCTCGGCATCTGTGATTTGGTAATGTTTGAGGAGCTCTTGGGTAAGGGTCACGCGACTTGCTCCATTTTCATCGATTTCGAGATTGTCATAGACATAGCCTTGAAGCTTGGCAATCTTAGAGCTCATGCTGTCCATCTGACGAGAAAGACCGGCAAAGTCAAAGTCAAAGCTACGAAGGTGGGCAACCATCTCGAAAGTCCGGCTTGTCGTCGAAGGGTAGAGGAAGCGTCCAGTATCTCCGACAATACCGGCATAGAGGAGACGGGCCGCTTCTGGACTGATCTCAAGCTGTTGTTCAAGAGCGAAGAGGGTGATGAGTTCACTCGTAGAGCTCGAGTCTGTATCTACCCAGAGGAGATCTCCGTAGGCATCGTCGTTTGGATGGTGGTCAATCTTGATCAGAAAATCGCCGCTTGTGTAGCGTTTGTCATCGATGCGAGGGGTGTTGGCAGTATCGCAGACAATGACCAGGGCACCTGCATAGTCTTCATCTGTGACAGTATCCATACTAGCCATCCAAGCAAGAGTTGGCTCATTAAAGCCGGTAGCTAAGACTCTTTTGTCTGGGAAGTTGGTCTGGATGATTTCTTTCAGGCCGACCTGGCTTCCAATCGCGTCCGGATCGGGATTCATATGACGGTGAAGGATAATGGTATCGTATTGGTTGATTTTCTCTAAAATGTCCTGTGTAATCTGCATATAGTACCTCATTTAGTTCTCATTCAATTTTAGCATAAGGCGGGCATTTGGAAAAGAAAAAGGTTGTCTAGCCTCAGGTGGACAATTTCCGAACAATGCTAGACTCCCAGTACTGGACTATGCAAAATGCGCGCGAAAGTGGTATAATGTCATAAGATTATTATTTGGAGGGAATTATGACATTAGCAAAGATTGTTTTTGCAAGTATGACAGGAAATACAGAAGAGATTGCTGATATCGTTGCAGATAAGTTTCGTGATCTTGGTGTCGAGGTAGAAGTCGACGAATGTACAACAGTAGACGCAGAGGACTTTCTTGAAGCTGATATTGCAGTCGTAGCGACCTATACCTACGGTGATGGTGAGCTTCCTGACGAAATCGTTGACTTTTATGAAGACTTAGCTGGTCTTGACTTGAACGGTAAGATCTACGGTGTCGTTGGTTCAGGTGATACCTTCTACGACGAGTTCTGTAAGGCGGTCGATGACTTTGATCGTGTCTTTGCAGCGACTGGTGCAGTTAAAGGTTCTGAGTGCGTCAAAGTGGATCTGTCAGCTGAAGACGAAGATATTGAAAAATTAGAAGCTTTTGTAGAAGAACTCGCAGCAAAAGTCGGCTAATCCATAGCTAAGAAAGGTGTTTGCATGTGGCAGGCACTTTTTTATGGCTGAAAACCTTCAATAGCTGGATAGGGCTAGTAAGATTGCCCGATTTTTGATAAAATGGGTAGCAAAAAGTGAGGAGGCCAGTATGGAATTAGAGAAGATTCGCCAAGAGATTGATAGTATTGATAAAGAATTGGTCCATTTATTGGAACACCGGATGCACTGTGTGGAAGATGTCATTCGCTACAAAGAAACCCATCAAAATCCTGTCTTGGACCGGGCTAGAGAAGATGAGGTCTTAGCCAATGTAGCAGGCTTGGTCCAGGAGCAACGCTATGAGGAAACCATCCTTGCCACTTATCGGGATTTGATGAAGCGCTCCAGAGGCTTCCAGGCTGATCAATTAGATGTGGACTAGGGTGCCTGTGATGACGATGATTAAAAGAACTTTAGTTTATACCCTAGATGCCCTCCTGATCGGAGCGGTTGTTGGGGTGATAGATACCCTCTTTGGGCGTGTCTTGATCGGGATTGGAGAAGTTCGCACGGATTACCTTCTCTATCTCTTACCCTTTCTGCCTCTAGCAGGTATCTTGATCACCTATCTCAATCGCACCTATGGTGGCAAGAGTCAAAAAGGGATGGAGCTCCTCTTTGAAGTGGGTGAGGGAAGGGAGAAAAACATTCCCAAGCGCTTGATCCCCTTGACCATCCTCTCTACCTGGATGACGCATCTCTTTGGTGGATCCGCTGGTCGAGAAGGAGTGGCGGTCCAGCTCGGTGGGACAGTGGCCCATGCTCTACGAAGAGAGGAACTTGGCCCAGACGCTTCACGGATCTATTTGGTCACTGGGATGGCTGCTGGCTTTGGTGGACTCTTTCAGACGCCCTTAGCTGCCATCTTCTTTGCCATGGAAGTCCTAGTGATAGGGAGACTAGAATGGCGTGCTCTCTATCCTGCGACCATCGCAGCCTTTGTCGCTAGTTGGACCTCTCATACCTTGGGGCTAGAGAAATTCACCCAGGTCATTTCAGATAAGCTCTCCCTATCGCCTCACGTAGTCTTGCAGTTGCTGGTCTTAGGAGTGATCTTTGGTCTGACAGGTAAGCTCTTTGCCTATCTCCTAGGTCGGTTTAAACAAAGCTTTGCCAAGGTCTTTGCCAATCCCTATGTGCGGATTGGAGTGGTCGGTCTCGGCCTCAGTATCCTCTTGTATCTGATTGGGACAGGTCGCTATACGGGACTGGGGACCAATCTGATCTCCCAAAGCTTTGAAGGAGCTGAAGGGAAGAGCTTGATCACTGGGGCAGACTGGATCCTCAAGCTCCTATTTACAGTGACGACCATTGCTACAGGCTATAAGGGAGGAGAAGTGACCCCGCTCTTTTCTATCGGGGCGAGTCTGGGTGTCTGGCTAGCTCCTTTCTTTGGACTTCCGATTTATCTAGTAGCAGCCTTAGGCTATGCGGCGGTCTTCGCAGGAGCAACGTCGACGACGATCGGCCCCATCCTGATCGGTTGTGAGGTCTTTGGTTTCCAGCATTGGCCAGCCTTTCTCTTGGTCTGTCTGGTGGCTACGCGTCTCTTTCCAGCCCTGTCTATCTATGGTGGACAAAAAGTTGCGAAAAAGTTGCAATAATCCTTTACAAAAGGACATTCTTTTGGTATTATAAACTTTGTGCGTAATGGAAGCACAAAAATACAGTTTATCCGCTGGGGGAGTAGCCCTCAAGATTGACGAAGATAGGAGAATAAAATGAATCCATTAATCCAAAGCTTGACTGAAGGTCAACTTCGTACTGATATCCCTGCATTCCGTCCTGGTGACACTGTTCGTGTACACGCGAAAGTTGTCGAAGGATCTCGTGAACGTATCCAGATCTTTGAAGGCGTTGTTATCGCTCGTAAAGGTCAAGGACACACTGAAATGTACACTGTTCGTAAAATCTCTAACGGTGTCGGTGTTGAACGTACATTCCCAGTACACACTCCACGTGTAGAAAAGATTGAAGTTGTACGTTACGGTAAAGTACGTCGTGCGAAATTGTACTACCTTCGTGCATTGCAAGGTAAAGCAGCTCGTATTAAAGAAATCCGTCGTTAAGACGAACAAGGAGGCGGGAGTGATCTCGCTTCTTTTTTTATAGGTCCCCTTAGTTCAATGGATATAACAACTCCCTCCTAAGGAGTAGTTGCTGGTTCGATTCCGGCAGGGGACAGAAGTAGAAAGAAAACACTGAAGATTCAGTGTTTTTTTGTTGGCTTATACAAGGATGGATCTTTGAGAAAGTGCTTGTATGGTATAATAGTGGAAGAAGAGAACAATTGATTTCACTTACTGAGCAAATGTGGGTTGCCTTGAGAGGGAAACTTTCAGAGGATGATGTATTGTCATTGAAATAGCTTATAAATTCGTAAACCATATGGGAATGTGGTAGCTAGACTGAAAGGAGTAGGTCATGGGGAAAATGAATCAGTCAGCCAAGATGGGAACACCAAAGAAAGCCTCCATTGGAGCCTTAGTTGTGGGGAAAAATCTCTCTGATTTTCTTGTGTACGGATCGACCATCTTCTGGATTTTCTTTCTGATGCCAGGGTTCTTCTTGCTGAGTTTTGTCTTCTTGTTTTTCACTGGTGAGTCCAATGCAAAAGGCTCAGACTTTCCAATTTTTCTCTACTATATCTTTATCATTCTCTTTTTCGCGCTGATTATGGGCTTGCTTTGGCTAGGATTCAAGTATCTGAAAGGGTTTGATAACTACCTAAGAAGTATCTTGATAAAAGATGTCAGTGATCAAGAGCTGTTGACCAAGTTGGAGATAGCAGATGAGGGTGAGCGGCTCAGAGCTTTGACCCAATGCTTAATCCATGAAAGCTACCAGCATCAAGTACGAGTAGGGAATGTCGATGTAAGGGAAGAAAAAAGCTGGGTCATGAAGAAGCAGTATCGAATGACAATCGTTACAGACTGGGGACCTTTTAAGAAGATCCCGCTCCAAGTCGTCCCAGTGGAGAAGGTGGAAAAAGCGATCCATCAGGACGATACCTTTGCAGAAATTAGCCAACCAAAATGGGAAGATTAGAAAATGATGAATTGTAGATTATTGCCTTTATGATTTCCATTTATTGTTTTTTTAAGGTTTTATTGTTACAATATCCATATAGACAAAAAGACTGGGCTTCCAGCCTTTTTAATTGTTTTTAAGAAAGGTTTTTTATGAAACGCAAATCGATTTTGTTTCTATTTTTATTTTTGCTCTCCATTGGTCTGGCCTATGAGACGCAGTCTATCACTGCTGGTTGGATGACTGGCAGTCAGTATGGGATCATTGGTGTCTCTGTCCTCTTGCTCTTATTTTATGCGATTCCTGCTGTTTGGGCTCTCTTTCATTTTGCCAAGAAGTGGAAGTTGTCCTGGATTCCGGTCCTCTTTTCTCTTTTAGGTGGGGGCTTTATCGCAGGTTGGCTGTCTAGTTTTGCCAATACCTATTTCCATGAGATGATTCAGGCAGTAGCGCCTAATAGTGATTTTTGGAACCAGTATGAGAGTGCCATCGCAGGGCCCCTCTTTGAGGAACCCTTCAAGTTGATTCCAATCTTCTTTGTTCTCTATTTATTCAATGTGCGTCGGATCAAATCCATCTTCCTTTTAGCGATTGCATCTGGTCTTGGTTTCCAGATTGTGGAGGACTTTGCTTATATCCGTCAAGATATGCCAGAAGGTTTCTCTTATGCAGTATCTGGTATCCTAGGTCGGATCATGAACGGGGTCGTATCTCACTGGGCCTACACAGCTCTTTTCATGGTGGGTCTCTACCTGATTCTTCAAGCGACAAAAGGTCGCAAGGAGTTGATGCTGACGGGTTGGTTCTATTTTATTTCTGGCTTTGGTCTTCACTTTGTCGGCAATTCACCATTTGGCCAAATCGAGACAGAACTCCCTCTCGCCATTCCATTCTTGACAGCAGTAGGACTCTTCTTGATCTACCAAGCCTACCTCACAGTCCAAAGTCTGGACCAAGGAAATTAAGAATAGAAAAATCGTATGTTTGCAACATACGATTTTTTTGGTGGTTATTTTCCAAGACAGAACTGGCTGAAGAGTTGGGTGATGAGCTCGTCTGGAGCAGCGTCTCCTGTGATCTCTCCAAGGATTTCCCAAGTACGGGTCAGGTCGACTTGAAGTAGATCTACTGGCATGCCCATAGCCAGGCCTTCGTTGACTGCTTGGAGGCTTTCAACGGCTTTCTCAATGAGAGAGATGTGGCGGGCATTGGAGAGATAAGTAGCATCTTGCTCGACAAGGCCAGCGTTTTCGAAGAAGAGGGCATTGATCCGGTCTTCGATCTGGTTGATATTCTGGTTTTTCAGAACAGAAATTTTGATATGATCAGCAGGAATCTCGCCCAACTCGATTTGTTGCGGGAGATCAACCTTGTTGAGGAGGATGATGCGGTTGCTGTCTTGAGAGATTTCAAGGAGCTGGCGATCTTGATCTGTCAAGGGTTCACTGGCATTGAGAACCAGGAGGACCAGGTCGGCTTCTTTAAGGGCTTTGCGAGAGCGCTCCACCCCGATGCGTTCGACGATGTCCTCGGTCTCGCGGATCCCAGCTGTGTCGACCAGCTTGAGAGGAACACCGTTGATGTTGACGTATTCCTCGATGACGTCACGGGTTGTCCCTTCGATATCGGTCACGATAGCTTTTTCCTCACGCAGGAGGTTGTTGAGAAGGCTGGACTTACCGACGTTTGGCCGGCCGATGATAGCAGTAGAGATCCCTTCGCGGAGGATCTTGCCTCGGCGAGCTGTCTTGAGGAGATTGGTCAAGAGGGCTTCAAACTCAGTCGTCTTCTCACGGATGATCTCGGTCGTTGCTTCCTCGACATCGTCGTACTCAGGATAGTCGATGTTGACTTCGACCTGGGCCAGAGTATTGAGGATTTCTTGGCGCGTGTTGTTGATGAGATCAGAGAGGGATCCGTCCAACTGTTTGACAGCGATGTTCATAGCTTTGTCAGTCTTAGCTCGGATAATATCCATGACCGCCTCAGCCTGGGTCAAATCGACACGACCATTGAGGAAGGCCCTCTTGGTAAATTCACCTGGCTCAGCTAATCGAGCACCTTCGCGGATCACCAATTGTAGGATTTCATTGGTCACAGCAATCCCACCGTGAGTGTTGATCTCGATGATATCTTCGCGAGTGAAGGTCTTAGGAGAGCGCATGGCTCCTACCATGACCTCATCCAGAATCTCATCCTTATCTGGATCCACGATATGGCCGTAGTTGAGGGTATGGCTAGCCACGCTGGACAAGTCTTTACCCTTGAAGATCTTTTGTGCGATTTTAAAGCTGTCTGTTCCACTCAAGCGGACGATTCCGATAGCTCCCTCACCGAGCGGAGTCGAGATCGCAGCGATAGTATCAAATTCTCTAGTAATCATGTATCTTCTCTTTTCCTGTGTATTCCCTTCTATTCTATCGTAAACTAGCAAGAGGGGCAAGATATTGCTTTTAGAAGGAGAAGTTGAAAAGGTTTTCAGTTAACTAGTGAAATCTGTCGTCCAATGTGCTATACTAAATATGAATAGAAATGGAGGTCTATGATGGTAAACCTAAAAGAACAGGTAGGGATTAAGGCGGCTGAGTTTGTTACTGACGGCATGATTGTCGGTCTTGGTACAGGGTCAACTGCTTATTATTTTGTGGCTGAATTGGGGCGTCGTATCAAGGAAGAAGGCTTGAAGATTACTGCTGTAACGACCTCAAGCGTGACCTATGAACAGGCAGAAGGCTTGGGAATTCCTCTCAAAGCCATTGACGATGTCGAAGTGGTGGACTTGACCGTAGATGGTGCGGATGAAGTAGACCCTGCTTTGAACGGGATCAAAGGTGGAGGCGGTGCCCTCTTGATGGAGAAAATCGTTGCGACCAACTCAAAAGACTGCATCTGGATTGTTGATGAGTCTAAACAAGTGGAGACGCTTGGTGCCTTTAAACTACCAGTAGAAGTGGTTCAATACGGAGCAGAGAATCTTTTCCGTCATTTTGAGAAGAAGAGTTATTCACCAGCTTATCGTGAGAAAGATGGCCAGCGCTTTGTGACCGACCAAGGCAACTTTATCATTGATTTGGATTTGAAAGTGATTCCAGATGCTGAAGCCTTAGCAGAAGAGTTGGACCGGACTGTCGGTGTTGTCGACCATGGTCTCTTCTTAGGAATGGTTTCTAAAGTCATCGTAGGGACACCAGAAGGTCCAAAAATCATTAGCAAATCACTTTAAAAAGGGCATTTTGTCCTTTTTTCTACGGATATGAAACTTATTTATAAAAAATTATATGAAAGCGTTACATTTTCAAAAATTTGTGTTATACTGTATTCAGTTTAAATTATAAAGGAGACATTCAAAATGCCAAAATATAATCGTATGCATTTAGTTGTATTGGATTCAGTAGGGATCGGAGCAGCTCCAGATGCTAATAACTTTGTCAATGCCGGTGTACCTGATGGCGCATCTGACACACTTGGACACATCTCAAAAGCAGTTGGTTTGAATGTACCAAACATGGCAAAGCTAGGTCTTGGAAATATTCCGCGTGAACAACCCTTAAAAACTGTACCTGCTGAGAGCAATCCAACTGGTTACGCAACGAAGTTAGAAGAAGTCTCTCTTGGAAAAGATACCATGACAGGTCACTGGGAAATCATGGGTCTTAATATTACAGAACCATTTGATACTTTCTGGAATGGATTCCCAGAAGAAATTATTACAAAGATTGAAGAATTCTCAGGTCGTAAGGTTATCCGCGAAGCTAACAAACCTTATTCTGGTACAGCTGTCATCGATGACTTCGGTCCACGTCAAATGGAAACAGGCGAGTTGATCATCTATACATCAGCTGACCCAGTTCTTCAAATCGCAGCTCACGAAGACATCATTCCTTTGGATGAACTCTACCGTATCTGTGAATACGCTCGTTCTATTACATTGGAACGTCCTGCTCTTCTTGGACGTATCATCGCCCGCCCTTATGTTGGAGAGCCAGGAAACTTCACACGTACGGCTAACCGTCGTGACTTGGCTGTTTCACCATTTGCGCCAACTGTTTTGGACAAATTGAATGAAGCTGGTATCAATACTTACTCAGTTGGTAAGATCAGCGATATCTTCAACGGCGCTGGTATCAACCACGATATGGGCCACAACAAATCAAACAGCCACGGGATTGACAACTTGATCAAAGCTATGAAATCAGAAGACTTCAAACATGGCTTTTCATTTACCAACTTGGTAGACTTCGATGCCCTATACGGACACCGTCGTGATCCACACGGTTACCGTGATTGCTTGCATGAGTTTGACGAGCGCTTGCCTGAAATTATCTCTGCCATGAAAGAAGATGATCTCTTGATGATCACGGCTGACCATGGAAATGACCCAACTTATGCTGGTACAGACCATACGCGTGAATACATCCCATTCTTGGCTTACAGTCCATCCTTCAAGGGTAGTGGCTTGATCCCAGTTGGACACTTTGCGGATATCTCAGCTACAGTTGCGGACAACTTCGGCGTTGAGAAAGCCATGATCGGTGAAAGCTTCTTAGATAAATTGGTCTAAGATGATGCGTTTTGCTTTACTCGTAAGAGGAATCAATGTTGGTGGCAAGAATAAGGTAGCCATGGCGGATCTGCGTCAGCAATTGACCGACCTAGGACTTGGCCAAGTGGAAACCTACATCAATAGTGGCAATATCTTCTTTACGACGGATCTTTCTCGATCTCAGTTAGTAGAGTGCCTGTCGACCTTCTTTGAGAACCATTATCCCTTTATTGAGCGTTTTTCTCTGCTGAGTCGAGAAGACTATGAAGCAGAATGTGCGAACTTGCCGAACTGGTGGACAGAAGAGATGGCTCGCAAGGATGTCCTCTTTTACACCGAGGGCTTAGATAGGGAATCCGTAGAAGAGAAGCTGCTGGCTTTAGAATTGGGAGAAGAAGTGCTCCACTTTGGCAAGGTAGCGCTTTTCTGGGGGAAATTCTCAGAAGAAAGCTATGCTAAAACGGCCTACCACAAACATCTGATGAAGATGCCTTTCTACCGCCAGATCACTATTCGCAACGCCAACACCTTTGACAAAATCGGTACATTACTTAAGAAATAATAGGAGGAACACAATGACATTATTAGCAAAAATCAATGAAACAGCAGCATTTTTGAAGGGCAAAGGAATCGAAGCTCCTGAGTTCGGTTTGATCCTTGGTTCAGGTCTTGGAGAATTGGCTGAAGAAATCGAAAATGCAGTCGTAGTAGACTACTCTGACATTCCAAACTGGGGTCAATCCACAGTAGTCGGACACGCTGGTAAATTGGTTTATGGTGATCTTGCTGGACGTAAGGTATTGGCCCTTCAAGGTCGTTTCCACTTCTACGAAGGAAACCCATTGGAAGTGGTGACTTTCCCAGTTCGTGTCATGAAAGTTTTGGGATGTGAAGGAGTGCTTGTCACCAACGCTGCAGGTGGTATTGGCTTCGGTCCTGGTACCTTGATGGCCATCACTGATCACATCAACATGACTGGTCAAAACCCATTGATTGGTGAAAACTTGGATGACTTTGGTCCACGTTTCCCTGATATGTCGAAAGCTTACACTCCAGAATACCGTGAGACTGCTCATCAAGTAGCGGACAAATTGGGTATTAAATTGGATGATGGAGTTTACATCGGTGTGACAGGTCCTACCTATGAAACTCCAGCTGAAATCCGTGCATATAAGACTCTTGGAGCAGATGCTGTCGGTATGTCAACTGTTCCAGAAGTTATCGTTGCTGCTCACTCTGGTTTGAAAGTTCTTGGTATTTCATGTATTACCAACTTTGCGGCTGGTTTCCAAGAAGAGCTCAACCACGAAGAAGTCGTAGAAGTGACAGAGCGCGTTAAGGGAGACTTCAAAGGTTTGCTAAAAGCGATTCTTGCTGAATTGTAAGATCCTTGAAAAGAATTGTGAGATCCCTTAAAACAATTCCCAATAAACGAAGACTAGTCCTAGCAGCTTGTCTGCTAGGGCTTGTTTCGGGTTTAGCTGGTATCCTGCTTCATTACCTTTTAGAGTTAGTGGAAGGATTGGCTTTTGGTCGTTCAGAGCACCAGTCTGGCTTCTTGACGGATGGAGTGGCGCCTTCACGGATTTGGCTCAGTCTGTTTCTTGTTGGTGCCAGCTCAGCCTTGGTCTGGTATCTCCTACAGCGAAAGGGAAATATTCTCTCTGTTAAGGGCCAGATGAAGGAGGAATCTTCCCATCATCGTCTTCATTTTTGGAAACAGTTGCTCCATTCCACCTGGCAAATTATTGCTGTAGGAGCTGGAGCACCAGTTGGAAAAGAAGGGGCACCACGGGAGATTGGGGCCTTGTTGGCAACTCCGCTTGGACGAGCACTAGACTTATCGTTTTAGGACCGCATCTTTCTGATTGCTTGTGGGGCTGGCGCAGGCTTGGCAGCGGTCTACCAAGTGCCCCTAACCAGTGTTTTTTTTATCTTTGAAACCTTGGGGCTGGTTTTTTCGATGAAACGCTTTGTCTTGGCCGGGATTACCACTTATGTGGCTGCTTATACGGCAGGTTGGGTCATTTCAGACAGAGCCCTCTATCAAGTGCCCGAAATAACTTGGTCACCTACAGTCTTATGGCAGATAGTTATCTTCATTGCCTTCCTGACTCCAGTCGCCTGGCTCTTTGCCCGTTTCACAAAGAAGGCCGCCAATCATCGAATCAAGGACAAACGAATTCTTATCACTTTGCCATTAGCATTTGTTTTCCTAGCTTGTCTAGCAAGCTTCCAGCCCCACCTGCTTGGAAATGGGCGGATGATGGCTCAGGAAATCCTCAATGGGGCCACATGGCAGACAATCTTTCTTCTATTAACCCTAAAAGCTCTAGTCGTTCTGCTTACCTTTTGGGCAGGTGCCTATGGAGGGACTCTGACGCCTTCCTTTGCACTGGGAATGGCAGGAGCAGCCCTCATCTCTTTGGTACTTGGTGTTGGAAATACTCCAGCTTTCTTTCTCCTAGGTTCGGTTTGCTTTTTGACAGTGACCTTAAAAGCTCCCTTATCTGCAACTGGCTTGGTCCTTGGGTTTACGGGACAAGGGTTAACAGCTCTACCCTATCTCTTGCTGACAGCTTTTCTAACTGTTGGTTTGTCCAAAGGATTGGATCGTCTGATGGGGAGAAAAATAAAGGAGTCTCCAGTAGATAAGATTCAGTAGTTTTTATGTAGGGGATTTACCCTACAAGCTAGATGAAACCTATCTTCTTATGGTATAATTTAAGTAAGCATATAAAGGAACCAGGGTTGTTGGGGCTGGAATAAACCCCACTTTTGATGCCTGGCCTCTATGATGAATTCGGAAAGCTAGAGTTTGTGTTGCGATTTGAACATGAGCAGAAAGCTTTCTAAAAAATACACACAGAAAGGTAGAGCATGTGTTCTGATTTGAACACGAGCGGAAAGCTTTTCAAAACACTCAATAAAAAAAGAAAGGATGGGTTAACCGTATTCTCTGAACTGAATACGGGCGGAGAACTGTGTAAAAAAGATAAACTGTCTAGCATCTGCGATGCGTCGTCAGTTTCCTATTTTTACTTTGTTCTCTGTCGCCCTTTATATCTTAATTATGTCTATCCATATTGCTGCTAAGCAAGGTGAAATTGCTGATAAAATTCTCCTTCCTGGAGATCCTCTTCGTGCGAAATTTATCGCGGAGAATTTCCTTGAGGATGCTGTTTGTTTCAACGAAGTTCGGAACATGTTTGGTTACACTGGTACCTACAAGGGTCATCGTGTATCTGTTATGGGTACTGGGATGGGGATGCCATCGATCTCTATCTATGCGCGTGAGTTGATCGTAGACTACGGTGTGAAGAAATTGATACGTGTGGGTACAGCTGGTTCTTTGAATGGCGATGTCCACGTCCGTGAATTGGTCTTGGCGCAAGCTGCCGCAACCAACTCAAACATCATCCGTAACGACTGGCCACAATACGATTTCCCACAAATCGCAAGCTTTGATTTGCTAGATAAGGCCTACCACATTGCCAAAGACCTTGGCATGACCACTCACGTTGGTAATGTCTTGTCTTCTGATGTCTTCTATTCAAACTACTTTGAAAAGAACTTGGAGCTTGGTAAATGGGGCGTGAAAGCTGTGGAAATGGAAGCAGCGGCTCTTTACTATCTTGCTGCCCAACACCATGTGGATGCCCTTGCTATCATGACTATTTCAGACAGTTTGGTCAATCCAGATGAGGATACGACTGCAGAAGAACGTCAAAATACTTTCACAGACATGATGAAAGTTGGTCTTGAAACCTTGATCGCAGACTAATGACAGAATACCTTCATGATGAGTGGCTCTACGACCTTCAGACCTACCAGTATAGTCGGGCCCTTCGTTCTGCTAAGAAGCAGAAGAGCTTGCCAGAGCTGGTCTTGACCTTATTGCAGTTAATGACCGAGCGTCGAGAGCTCAATATCCAACCAATCATGAATCAAAAGTTGAGAACCGAGTTGCTAGAAGTGACTGGTTTTCAGCTTTTTTGGCATGAGGACCCAGAAGAGGAACAGTTGGCGAACTATCTGTATGACTTAGAAGCCAAGCTTCGCAACGAGCAGATTATCGACTTCATTCGGGCGGTGAGTCCTGCTATCTATCGGATCTTTATGCGCTTGATTGAGATGCAAATCCCAGATATTGCAGACTATATCCACAACTCCAAGGAGTCCAGCTATGACCATTGGAAGTTTGACAAGATCCGGGCCTCTGAAAATCCAGCCTTGCAACAATTCCATAGCGAGAGTGCAGTCAATTCGTCTAGTTTGACAGAGTTGATCTTACTCTTGGACTTGACAGATTCCATCAAGGATGCGGCCAAGCAACTGCGGGAGTTGGAGAAATCTGTCCGCAATCCTCTGGCCCACTTGATCAAACCCTTTGATGAGGAAGAATTGCACCGGACGACTGGTTTCTCCTCCCAGCATTTTATGGAGCTCTTGGTGAGCTTGGCCCAGGAGACGGGGATTGTTTACCAGCGAGAACCTTTTTACTTCGACCAGGCCAATGCTGTTATCGAGGCTCTCTTGTAAGGAGGAAGACATGGATAAACTAGAAGAATTGCAAGACATCATAGATCAGAGTCAACGGATCGTCTTTTTCGGTGGGGCAGGTGTCTCTACAGAGTCCAATATTCCAGACTTTAGAAGCTCGGACGGCGTCTATAGCGTCACATTAGGGCGCCATTTTACGGCAGAGCAACTGGTCTCTCATACCATGTTTGAGCGCTATCCAGAGGACTTTTTCGACTTCTATAAGAAATACTTGCTCTATCCAGATGCCAAGCCCAATGCAGCCCATCGCTATCTGGCTTGGCTGGAAGAAACTGGCAAGCTCAAGGCAGTAGTGACGCAAAATATTGACAGTCTCCATGAGATGGCGGGGTCTAAAAAAGTCTTGAAACTCCATGGTAGTGCCGACCGTAATTACTGTACGGGTTGCCAGCGTTTTTATGATTTAGAGTCCTTTCTAGCTTTGGAAGGGCCTGTTCCACACTGTCTCGATTGTGATAAGGTGGTCAAGCCGGATGTGACCCTTTATGAGGAACCCCTCGATATGGAGGTCTTTAGCCAAGCAGCCAAAGCCATCCAAGAAGCTGATCTACTGATTATCGGAGGGACCTCCCTCGTCGTCTACCCAGCAGCCAGCTTGATCCAGTATTTCCAAGGGAAGAAGCTGGTCGTCATCAATAAAACCAGTATTCCACAGGACAAGCAAGCAGACCTGGTCATCGAAGGGAAGATTGGCCAAGTATTTTCGAAATTAAGACAATAAAAGAACACCTGAGAGAAGTGGAAATCCACTTGTTTCAGGTGTTTTTATTGTGCTTGTGTAGCTAGTTAGTTCTTATTTATCAAATTGGACTTCCTCAAGTAAGTATTCGATAAATTTTTCACCCATTTTAGAGAGGCTAGCTTTCTCGTGTTGGATGTAGACCAGCTCGATTGGGTCATCGATATCTAGCGGGATGGAAACGATATTGTCTCCATTGAGGTTGCTGTTAAGGATACCGGTCGCAATGGTGTAGCCGTCCAGACCAATCAAGAGATTGAAGAGGGTGGCACGGTCACTGACGACGATAGACTTCTTGTGATGCTCTTGGGAGAGGATCTCTTCTGAGAAGTAGAAGGAGTTGTGGGTCCCTTGGTCGTAGCTGAGATAAGGGAAGTCTTCTAGATCTTCTAATTTCACCACCTCTTTGTTAGCTAGGGGGTTGGTCTTGCTGACGAAGATATGAGGTTGGGCAGTAAAGAGATGGGTTGCCTTGAGGTGGCTATCATCCAGCATTTTGGAGAGGACATCCCGGTTGTACCCATTGAGGAAGAGGACACCGATCTCACTACGGAAGTTCTTGACGTCATCGATGATTTCCCAGGTTCTGGTCTCCCGTAGGAAGAGCTCGTATTTCTCCATGTCGCTTTTCTTGAGGAGAGAGACGAAGGCTTCGACTACGAAGGCATAGTGCTGAGAGGACACGCTAAAGAGCTCCCGATTGGCTACTGGATTTTTATAGCGTTCTTCTAGGAGTTGGGTCTGCTCGACGACTTGACGGGCATAAGAAAGGAACTCCATCCCATCCTTAGTCAGAGTGATACCCTTGGGATTACGGATGAAGATATCAATCCCCATTTCTTTTTCCAAATCCCGCACAGCATTGGACAAACTTGGCTGGGTGATAAAGAGTTGCTTGGACGCTTCATTCATAGAGCCTGTTTCGACGATTTTGATAATGTAATGTAATTGTTGGATTCTCATGCTTATATTTTAACATACTTTTGACAGAAAATCCTAGCTAGTATCAGTCTCTAGAAGGATTTTTCCCTATAAAACAGGTTTAGAATTGAAGGATTAATTGTAGCTTGATAAAATGAGGGAAATGATGGAGGAGATGTGATGAAGAAAATCGTTTTCTGGTACAAAAAATGGAACAAGGAACTGGAGACCAAATTTTTAGCCAGTTTAGTAAAGATAAACTTTATGACCAATTTACTGATCTTTCTTGGTTTGTACGTCTTTCTAATTCTCGGGAGCTTGCCAGGAAATATCCAATCTTTGGGTTTCTGGAATGCTATTTTTGGAGTCGCAATTTACAGTGTTACAATTCTTGTTCATGCCCTAGGGGTTAGTTATTTTGTTCCCAATATCTTTGTGATTCTGTATGTTATTTCTCGCTGGTCTACGATACAGGCCCAGACCTTGGAAAAGGAACTGGTCGGTGTCTATGAAGAGAAAGAAGAAGAAAAAATTAAACGAAGAGTTAACAATCGCAAGTACTTTGTGATCCTTTGGATAGGAGTCTTTGGCTGTATCCTGGAATCCTTCGTCATCTATCTGGTAAAGGATCTGACTAGTTATGATTGGACCCATCAGCTCATCAATGAGCAGAAGCATACCATGATTTGGTCGGAGGCTCTCCCGACGATTCTTACTTTGGCATTGATTTCCTTCCTAGCGCTTGTCATTTATTCTTATAGGGATGCCAATTCCTTATCTCCACTTTTAAATATCTTTTGTATTAGTGGGATATTGATGGGATTGGTATTGTTAGCGGTATTTGACATCCAGTTGCAAGTCATCGGTTGTCACACGGTCTTCTTGTTGGTTTATTCTATTAGCCTCCTGAGAACTAGGATGAAGGAGTGGGAGGGCGAGTCTGATCCCAATAGGGCCTATGACAATCCAATTCTCCAGCGCTTTCACCTGATTCTCCACCAATCCAAACACTGGCCTTGGCTGGCAGTCGTCTTTTCCCTTCCCTTGTTAGCGGTATTGGTCATGGTCCTCATGCTCTTTGGTCAACGTCCTGATAGCTTGGTCAAGGCCTGGACCAATACGGCAGATTGGACCTTCTCAGAAAAGATCCCTCCTCAGAATCTCATCATGGATGAGCACTATCTCTGTACAGTTGCGGCTGGTGGCCATGAAAAAGTTGTCAAGCCCCAACGTATGGGTGTCCGGCACGGTCATCCTGTTGTGGTGAATCGCCAGCTCTGTATTGCCAATGCCTTTGAGCAGGTCTTAGAAGAAAAGACGCCACGTTTCCATCGATTCCTGCGTCGTAATTATGACCGCTATGGCTATCCCTTCGCCAAACATATCAAGAAGAAATGGGCCATGGATATCATTTACTATCTGATGAAGCCCCTGGAATGGCTCTTCTTGTTGGTTCTCTACTTGGTCGATCGCAAGCCTGAAAATCGCATTGCTTTACAGTATATCCCACCGGTACCAGAAGGGTTTTCTCCTGAGACAGATGGGAAATGAGCGGAGCCATCGGGCTTCTACTTGACAAGCGACAAGGAGAGCGATATAATGAGACAAATTTAACCTTTAAGGGGTCCAGAGAGGCCTGCAAGGAAAGACAGAAAAAGATCAGCGGACCGAGTCTAGCTGATCATTTGTAGGACCTTGCTTTTGTGAGGTCTTTTTTGCTGGAAGAAAGAAGAGGAAACCAATGGTCAGTGACAGCTGTAAAAAACGGTTTGGAAAAATCATGATGGAAGACATGGAGTTAATCGCTCAAGAAGAGATTGCGCCACGGATTTTTTCAATGGTCTTGAAGGGGGAAATGGTGGAGCAGATGCTACCGGGGCAGTTTCTCCATATCCGTGTACCGGATGACTCTAAGCTCCTCCGTCGTCCTATTTCTATCTCTGAAATAGATCCAGACAGCCAGACCTGTCGCCTCATCTATCGGGTAGAAGGGGGAGGGACAGCCATCTTTTCTCAGCTGCCCGTCGGTAGCTTCCTCAGTGTCATGGGTCCTCAAGGAAATGGCTTTGACCTTAAGGGCCTTGGTCAAGGGGCGCGTGCCTTGGTTATAGGCGGAGGGATTGGAGTACCTCCTTTGGTCCAAGTGGCTAAACAGCTACATGAACAGGGAGTAGAAGTCCATTCTGTCCTTGGATTTGCCAATAAAGAAGCGGTTATCCTGGAAGAAGAGTTGAAGCAGTACGGCCAAGTCACCATTACAACAGACGATGGTTCTTATGGTATCAAAGGTTATGTCTCTACGGTCATTGATCAGATGGACCAGGAGTTTGACGCTATCTATTCTTGTGGAGCACCTGGCATGCTCAAATATGTCAATACCAAATTCCATGACCATCCCCGCGCCTACATTTCTATGGAATCGCGTATGGCTTGTGGGATGGGTGCTTGCTATGCCTGTGTGGTGCATCTAGAAAATGAGAGCCAAGCGGCCAACAAGCGCGTGTGTGAAGACGGACCGGTCTTTGAAACCGGTACGATTGTGATGTAGGAGGACCTTATGACAGCAAATCGACTAGCCGTATCCTTACCTGGTTTAGACTTGAAAAACCCCATTATTCCGGCTTCCGGCTGTTTTGGCTTTGGTCAGGAATATGCCAAATACTATGACTTAGACCTGCTTGGATCCATTATGATCAAGGCGACAACTGCTGAGGCTCGCTTCGGAAATCCCGCGCCACGTGTTGCTGAGACGCCTGCAGGCATGCTCAATGCCATTGGTCTCCAAAATCCAGGCGTAGACGTGGTCCTAGCAGAGAAACTTCCTTGGTTGGCCCAGCATTATCCAGATCTACCGATTATCGCCAATGTAGCAGGCTTCTCCAATGAAGAGTATGCAACGGTATCTGGCAAGATCTCGCAAGCGCCAAATGTCAAGGCCATCGAGCTCAATATCTCTTGTCCCAACGTAGACCATGGCAATAATGGTCTCTTAATCGGACAAGTTCCTGAGTTGGCCTATGATGCAGTAAAAGCAGCGGTAGAAGCTTCCTCCGTTCCTGTTTACGTTAAGTTGACCCCTAGTGTATCCGATATTACTCAAGTCGCCAAGGCTGCAGAAGATGCGGGAGCGAGTGGCTTGACCATGATCAACACGCTGGTCGGGATGCGCTTTGATCTCAAGACAGGCAAGCCAATCATTGCCAATGGCACAGGCGGTATGTCAGGACCAGCTATCTTCCCAGTAGCCTTGAAACTCATCCGCCAAGTAGCCCAATCGACCAAACTTCCGATTATTGGGATGGGCGGTGTAGATTCAGCAGAAGCAGCCCTAGAGATGTTTATTGCTGGTGCTTCTGCAATTGGAGTCGGAACTGCTAACTTTACAGATCCATACGCATGTCCTACCATTATCCAAGACTTACCAAAGGTCATGGATCAGTATGGAATAACTAGCTTAGAAGATTTACGTCGGCATGTCCGAGAAAATCTATTATAAGGATTATCAAGAAAATAAAAAATGCCTGCTGGCTACAACCCCAACAGGCTACTGAGTAAGTTACAACTAAAACAACCCTTACTCAGCATAGAAAATATTTTACAGGAAAATCGGTAATATGTCAAGTTTTTTGTTATGATCAAGGACTCATACTAGTCTAATCCGAAAAGACAGACTGAATCCGAACGTTTTTCGATTATTTCTTGACTTTTCTTTCATATCGTACTACAATGTAGAAAAACCTTTAAAGTAGTCCTGAGAGGCTCCTAAGGTCTAGACGATGAATCAGGGTAGATACTACCTAATTTTCGTGTAACCTTGCCTCAGGCAAGGTTTTTTTGTGGAAAAAATGTCAGCCATAAAAAGGAGAAACCCATGCGTGAAGAACGTCCCATCATCGCCCTTGATTTTCCAGCTTTTGAAGATGTCAAAAACTTTCTAGAACATTTCCCAGAAGATGAAAAACTGTTTGTAAAAATCGGAATGGAATTTTTCTATGCGGTCGGCCCAGAAATTGTTCACTATCTGAAAGGTCGTGGCCATAGCATTTTTTTGGATTTAAAATTGCACGACATCCCAAATACGGTTAAGTCAGCCATGTCTGTCCTAGGCACCTTTGGTGTGGATATGGTGACAGTTCATGCAGCAGGTGGTGTAGAGATGATGCGCGAAGCCAAAAAAGCACTTGGACCAGGAGCTAAGTTGGTAGCGGTGACTCAATTGACTTCTACCAGTGAAGAAGACATGCGTGATTGCCAAAACATCCAAACCACTGTCCAAGAATCAGTAGTTAATTATGCCCGTAAGGCGCAAGAAGCAGGCTTGGATGGCGTTGTCTGCTCAGCCCATGAAGTAGATTTGATCAAGAAAGCTACATCAGAAGAGTTTGTTTGTGTGACCCCAGGGATCCGTCCTGCAGGAGCAGAAATTGGTGACCAAAAACGGGTCATGACCCCACAAGAAGCTCATAAAATTGGCTCTGACTACATTGTTGTTGGACGTCCAATTATCCAAGCTGAAAATCCATGGGACGCTTACCATGAGATTAAGAGACAATGGAACTCGTAAGAGCTACTAAAAGTGAAACTTTAACGAGTTCACTAGATCTCAGAAGAGAAAATGATCGTTTCTCTTCTGAGATCGTCGGAATAATTAAGTCCGATAGGGCCTTCCCTGAACTATTCACTAACCTGTACAGTCGTTTAAAAACAAACCATTGATTTAATTCGTATTCGATTAAAATCGTAAAAAGGAGTTATCATGTCATTAGCTAAAGATATTGCCAGCCATCTTCTAAAAATTGAAGCCGTTTATTTGAAACCGGAAGAGCCTTTTACGTGGGCGTCTGGGATCAAGTCCCCTATTTATACGGATAACCGCGTGACCCTCGCTTATCCAGAAACTCGTACTTTGATTGAGAATGGCTTCGTGGACAAAATCAAGGAAGCCTTCCCAGAAGTTGAAGTGATTGCAGGTACAGCAACTGCGGGGATTCCTCATGGTGCTATTATTGCGGACAAGATGAATTTGCCATTTGCCTACATCCGTAGCAAACCAAAAGACCACGGTGCTGGTAATCAAATTGAAGGCCGTGTACCACA
This sequence comes from Streptococcus sp. DFI.7.26, assembly GCF_022240605.1. Lineage (NCBI taxonomy): Bacteria > Bacillati > Bacillota > Bacilli > Lactobacillales > Streptococcaceae > Streptococcus > Streptococcus sp. DFI.7.26. Next base: position 378,477 of record NZ_JAKOGN010000001.1, read on the forward strand.
AGGTCAAAAGATGGTCGTAGTGGAAGATTTGATTTCTACTGGTGGATCTGTCTTGGATGCTGTCGCAGCTGCGAAACGTGAAGGAGCAGATGTCCTTGGTGTGGTGGCTATCTTTACCTACCAGCTAGAGAAGGCAGATAAGAAATTTGCGGAAGCTGGCGTTCAACTTGAAACCTTGTCTAACTACACAGAATTGATCCATTTGGCTGAAGAACAAGGTTATATCACTTCTGAAGGTTTGGAACTGTTACGCCGTTTCAAGGAAAATCAAGAAACTTGGCAAGACTAAAGTATAATGGAAGAGGGCCAACGTTTGGCTCTCCTTTTGTTTTTATAAAAGGAAGAAAAAATGATGCTGCTTGAAAGACGCACTCGTCTGAGTCTAGAAGAAAAGAAGCAGTGTGAACAGCTTGTGAGAGCCTGTCACCAAAATGACCATACCTATCGCCTGCCCTATTTGGACAATCTCTATAATGATGATCCTACGATGCCAGCATTTATCCTTGCATTGGTGGAGGGGCAGCTGGTTGGATTTTTGTCCATCTATGCGGATGAACCCAAGGAAGCAGAGGTTCAGCTCTTTGTGACTCCTTCTTTTCGTAGACAAGGTATTGCCCGTTCCTTATGGGAAGACTTTATGGACTTGGCCAAGGACTATCAGCTAGAAGAACGACTATATGTGTCAGAGGTTCGGTTTTTGGATCAAAACACGGACTTACTTAACCATTTTCATTTAGTGGAGGCAGAGGAGGAAGACCACGAACTTTGGTTGGAGGCCCCATGTCAGGTCACCGACCATGAGAAGAGAGAAGGGATGATGGTATTGGAAGCTGTGGAGTCCATGCTCCAAGAGATTGCTCATTTTCAATCCAAGGCTTTTGAGACAGATCTTGACTATGCCCTCAAGTATGCGACCGAGTCTCTCGAGGGCCAGGATACCCGTCTCTTTGTCTTACTTGACCAAGAGCAAGTCCTTGCTTCTGTTACGGTGGATCTATCTCAGGGAACGACCTATTTCTTTGGACTAGCCGTTGACCCGGATCATCTCCGCAAAGGGTATGCGCGCTATCTCTTGCGAAGTGTGATGAATCAGATGGCTGCAGAAATGGAGCAGCAATTTCAGATTGTCGTTGAAAAAGAGAATCAAGCAGCCCTCAGCCTTTATCTAGGCCTGGGCTTCACCATCCAAACTGAAGTCCTCTATTTGATGGAGAGCCGATAGAATCCAGCGAAATCCCTATTTTTTTGCTATAATGGAGCTATGTTAGTAAAAAGTAAAAAAGTCTTATTTGGCTTTCTCCATCTGGTCATGTTGTTCCTGATGGTGCACTGGTTTATCATTAGTGCCGTATACCTAAAAGATATTTCGGGATGGGGACTTGTAGTTGGGGGACTTGTCTTCCTCCTAGCTTATGTTGGTCGCTCCTATCTCAAAAGAGCCTTTTCCTGGTTGATGAAACATAAGACAGGATTTATGCTGGGAGCAATTCTGGTTCAGATTGTTTTTATGCTATCTGCAGAATTGTTGATTCGTCGGGATGCTGCTGTGGTCTATACGGGAGCCTTTAGCCTTCTAAAAGAGTCCTCTATTTCAAGCTACCTGAGTCGGAATCCCAATAACCTTCCCTTGTTCTTGTACGAACGCTTTTTCTACCAAATCTTTGGTGGAGCAGGACTCTGGGTCATGCAAGTTCTCAACATGGTTTTTGTGAATGCAGGAGCTATCCTCTTGTATCGTTTAGGACTAAAACATTATGACCAAAAAGTGGCAGATTGGGTGTATACCCTCTATGTGGCCTTAATCTGTTATTCCCCTTATTTTTACTCCATGTACACTGATATTCCGCCTCTTCCTCTCATCGCCTTGCAATTAGGGCTAGCCTTGGATCTCTTAAAAGGGGGCGACAGTGGTGCACAATGGAAAACCTCCTTGTTATTTGGACTATTATCAGGTCTGACTATGCTTATTCGTCCGACGACCATTATTGTCGTGATAGCCTTTTGGATGGTTCTTTTCTTTAAAGGGCAGTGGAAGGTCTTTGGTAAAGTCTTTGCTTTAACCCTTTTATCAACTGGTCTGGTCTATGGAGCCCTTAATACAGCTGTCAAACACCAAACAGCTGTTCCTATTCTCGAAGGGGAAGGTCTGGCCAAGGGTCCTCTCTTGTTTATTAACCTGGGCTTGACGGATATTGGTCATAACCAAGCAGATATGAAAGAGGGGCTCTTGAAATATGTCGACGAAGATAAGCGAGACGAGTACAATAATGGGATGTTCAAGAACGAATATATCATGAAAGAAATCAAACGGCGCTTGAAGGAATATGGCCCGATTGGACTCCTGGGACATCTTTATACCAAGCAATCCTTGACGGTGGCAGAAGGGACACTTGGTTGGCTCTATCGGGATGTGGAGTATGAGAAGACTCCCGTTATCAATCCTCTTTACGAGCGCTACACTAAGGATTTCCCCTTTGCTAAGTGGGTTCGGACCTACTTCTTGAGTACGGATCGTCCTCAATACAAATATTATGAGTTCCTTAAACAAGTCATTTGGATCATCATGGCAGCTGGGCTGGTCTTTGTCTATCTGAAGAAAAGAGAAGAGGATGATATCCACTTCTTGTCATTAGCTGTATTTGGTGGACTCCTCTTTTTGACCATCTTTGAAGGTGGAAAAACTCGCTACCTCATTCAATTTTTACCACAAATTCTCTTACTAGCTTCAATTGGTCTAGCGGATCGCCCAAAGAAATGGCTTCTCGCTAGCAAAGGCTCTTCAGAAACCCATATGTAAGGAGATGGCATGCAGCATTCAAGTTGGCACCAATTGCTTAAGGAGCAGCTTCCAGAGGGCTACTTTAAGCAAATTAATCAATTTTTAGACCAGGTCTATGCATCAGGGACCATCTATCCGCCTCGTGAAAAGGTATTTCAGGCCTTAAAGACAACGAATCTGGAAGAGGTTAAGGTCGTGATTCTGGGTCAGGATCCCTATCACGGTCCTGGTCAAGCACAGGGACTTAGCTTTTCTGTACCGGATGACATCCCAGCACCTCCATCCTTGCAAAACATCTTAAAGGAGTTGTTGGAAGATGTGGGGGTTAAAACTTCCCATGATTTGACGCCTTGGGCGGAGCAAGGGGTTCTCTTACTCAATGCCTGTCTGACAGTGCCTGCTGGGCAAGCAAATGGGCATGCTGGCCTGATTTGGGAAGAGTTTACGGATGCAGTTATTCGCCTAGTCAGTCAAGAGGAGGAGCATGTCGTCTTTATTCTGTGGGGAGCCTATGCTCGGAAGAAGAAGTCTTTGATTGATGCAAGCAAACACTTGATTATTGAAAGTGCTCATCCCAGTCCCTTATCGGCCTATCGCGGTTTCTTTGGCTCCCGTCCTTTTTCAAGGACCAACGCTTATTTAACGGAGATGGGTCGCGAGCCGATTGACTGGTTGCGAAGTTAGGAAAATAGAAAGAAGAAATAATGCCACAGTTAGCTACAATTTGCTATATCGATAATGGAGAAGCATTTTTGATGCTTCATCGCAATAAAAAGCCCAATGATGTCCATGAAGGCAAATGGATTGGTGTTGGTGGAAAATTAGAACGCGGGGAAACTCCTCAAGAATGTGCTGCTAGAGAAATTCTTGAAGAAACGGGTCTAGTTGCTAAGCCAGTTCTAAAAGGAATTATCACCTTCCCTGAATTTACACCTGACCTGGACTGGTACACCTATGTCTTCAAGGTGACCGAATTTGAAGGGGAGCTCATCGAGTGTAACGAAGGGACACTGGAGTGGGTGCCTTATGATCAAGTCTTAAGTAAGCCAACTTGGGAGGGGGACCACACTTTTGTCGAGTGGCTCTTGGAGGAAAAACCCTTCTTTTCAGCTATGTTCCGCTATGATGGGGATCGCTTGCTAGAGACCCATGTTGATTTCTATGAATAAAGGAGTAGAAGATGTTAGTCATTAAAAATGGTCGGGTAATGGACCCAAAAACTGGTTTGGACCAAGTATGTGATCTTTTGGTAGATCAGGGGAAAATTGTGGAAATAGGTCCATCTCTTTCTTATGAAGGAGCCCAAGTCATCGATGCGAGTGGCAAGGTGGTAGCGCCAGGTTTGGTGGACATTCACGTTCACTTCCGTGAACCAGGTCAGACCCACAAGGAAGATATTCAAACAGGAGCACTGGCGGCTGCAGCAGGTGGTTTTACCACAGTCGTCATGATGGCCAATACCACTCCAACAATCTCAGATGTCGAGACCTTAAAAGAAGTCTTAGATTCTGCTGCTAAGGAAGCCATTCATGTTAAAACCGTAGCGACGGTTACCAAGAACTTTGATGGCCAACATCTCACCGACTTTGAAGGCTTGCTACAGGCTGGAGCTGTCGGTTTCTCAGATGATGGGATCCCGTTGCAAAGTACCAAGGTAGTCCGTCAGGCCTTGGAAGAAGCCAAACGTCTGGGGACCTTCATTAGTCTCCACGAAGAAGATCCAGAGTTGAATGGCATTCTGGGACTCAATGAGCACATTGCTCGGGAGCACTTCAAGGTTTGCGGAGCCACTGGTGTGGCAGAATACTCTATGGCAGCGCGGGATGCTATGATTGCTCATGCGACAGGTGGCCACCTCCACATCCAACACCTCTCTAAAGCAGAGAGTGTCAAGGTTGTCGAGTTTGCCCAAGCGATCGGTGCTCCTGTTACAGCAGAAGTAGCTCCTCAGCATTTTTCTAAGACTGAAGACCTCTTGCTGTCTAAGGGAAGCAATGCCAAGATGAATCCGCCTCTTCGTCTGGAAGAAGACCGTCGTGCAGTCATCGAAGGCTTGAAGTCAGGAGTCATTACCGTAATCGCAACGGACCACGCGCCTCATCATGCGGATGAAAAGAACGTAGCCGATATCACCAAGGCTCCTTCCGGCATGACAGGATTAGAGACTTCTCTATCGCTTGGTTTGACCTATTTGGTCCATGCAGGAGAGCTCAGCTTGATGGAACTCTTAGAAAAAATGACCTATAATCCTGCTAAATTATATAACTTTGAAGCGGGTTATTTGGAAGTCGGTGGACCAGCAGATATTGTGATCTTTGATCCGGATGCTGACCGTTTAGTGTCTGATCATTTTGCTTCTAAGGCAGCTAATTCACCGTTTGTTGGTGAATCCCTCAAGGGACAGGTGGCCTATACTATCTGCCAGGGTAAGATTGTCTACCAAGCCTAAACCTGACTTAAAAATAAGAAAGTCAAATTGAAAGCTGGACGAATGAGGAGTATATGAATAGTAGAAAAATACTAGAGATGATCTTGTATTGTTTGGTCACTTTTCTGGTCTGCTTTTTTCTGGTCAATTGGCTCCTTCCTTCGGCAGAACCAGTGATGACCAAACCGTCAACAAGTGCCAAAAAGAAGGTAGTCACCTATGTAGCGATTGGGGATTCCTTGACCAAAGGTGTAGGAGATAGCACCAATCAAGGAGGTTTTGTCCCTCTGCTCGCTCAGAGTTTGACCAATGAATCAGGTCTTGAATTCAAAGCGATCAACTATGGTGTTTCTGGTAACACGAGCGGTCAAATTTTGTCACGTATGCAGGAGAAAAAGGAGATTCGAAAGGACCTGAAGAAGGCTCAGTTACTGACCATTACTGTCGGGGGCAATGACCTGCGAAAGGCCATTCTTGAGGATACCAGTAACTTAGATCTGGACCGCTTCGAAAAAGCATCGAAGACCTATGAGAAAAATCTCAAACAGATTATCGAATTGGCCCGCAAGGACAACCCTGATCTGCCTATTTACGTGGTGGGGATCTATAATCCCTTGTATCTCAATTTCCCCGATCTAACGGAATTGCAGACCCTTGTCGATCAGTGGAACCAAAGAACGGAGGAGACCCTCTCTGCCTATCAAGGCGTCTACTTTGTTCCGATCAATGACCTCCTTTATAAGGGCATTGATGGTAAGAGTGGGGTGACAGAATCCGAATTAGGAAAAGAAACTGTAACCAATGATGCCTTGTATGATGAGGATAGTTTCCATCCCAATAATACTGGTTATGAGATCATGAAAGAAGCCGTACTGGAGAAAATACATGCAACTGAGAAAAAATGGTTCGAGTGAAAAGAAGGTTAAGCCACCAACCACAGGACCTCATTTTAAGGAGAGACGGGAGAAAACGCCGATCAACATCTGGAAATGGCTCTTTCTAGGCTTGGTCAGTTTCTTGTTGGCAACAAGTCTAGTCGTATGGACTCGTTTCTCAACGGTACGAGAGGATGTCCGGCAACTACAGACTCCTAGCCAAGGAGGAGATGTCAAGATCGGCAGTATGACCACAACTAGGGCTCAACTAAATGAAACCATCAAGGTCATGCTTAAAAGTTATCATTTGAGTGATTATCAACTGTATGCAGACAACCAACAGATGTTACTAGAGGGAAAGATGGACTTTTTAGGAAAGGAGTACCCGCTCTATATCTATTTCCAGCCAAGTAAGCTAGAGGATGGGAGTATCCTCTTGACCCTCAAGGATTTTTCGGTTGGGACCTTGAAACTTCCTAAGAAGACCGTGATGCAGGTGCTATCTACAAACAAGGATCTACCTGACTTTGTAAAAATTGATAGCAAAGAAGCGACGATCAAGATCGAGCTTGCTAAGATTAAAAATGAGATGGATTTCTATGTCAAGGCCAATACCATTGATCTATACAATGATCAAATCATCTTTGATCTCTACAGGAAAAAATAAGAAGATCAGGCGAAAGTAAAAAAGCGACTTTCGCCTTTATTTTATTTCTATTCAAAAAATTCAGAATATTGTAGAAAATTCTTGACATTCAATTTTCCCTATGCTAAAATACTAAACAAGACATCAATCAAAGGAGAAAGTCAAACATGAAAACAGCTAAGTTTATTCAATTTGCTTTGTTGTTGAGGTACTCGGGCTAGTGCAAAAGCATTAGTCCTGTTTGGCATACCAAGCGGGAGTAACAAAACATCTCGCTTAGGTAACTGGCGAGATGTTTTTATTTTATTCACTATGTTTAGAAAAGAGGAGACCCTATGCGTAAAGTTGAATTTTTAGATACCAGTCTTCGGGACGGTGAACAGACTCCAGGAGTCAATTTCTCCATTAAAGAAAAGATTGCCATTGCCAAGCAATTGGAAAAATGGGGCATTTCTGCTATTGAAGCAGGTTTTCCTGCAGCTAGTCCGGATTCCTTCACAGCTGTGCAGGAGATTGCAAAGGTCTTGACCAAGACAGCCGTGACAGGTTTGGCTCGCTCCGTTAAATCCGATATCGATGCTTGCTATGAAGCCTTGAAAGATGCCAAGTATCCGCAAGTTCACGTCTTTATCGCAACGAGTCCCATTCACCGGGAGTTTAAACTCAACAAGACCAAGGAAGAAATTCTTGAAGCGATCAAGGAACACGTTTCTTATGCGCGTTCTAAGTTTGAAGTTGTTGAATTCTCGCCCGAAGATGCGACACGGACGGAGTTGGATTTCCTCTTGCAAGTTGTCCAGACTGCAGTCGATGCTGGCGCTAGCTACATCAATATTCCTGATACAGTCGGTTTCACGACACCAGCAGAGTACGGAGCTATTTTCAAATACTTGATTGACCATGTCAAGACTGATCGTGAGATTATTTATTCCCCTCATTGCCATGATGATCTGGGAATGGCAGTGGCAAATAGCCTCGCCGCTGTCAAGAATGGAGCTGGTCGGGTCGAAGGAACCATCAATGGCATAGGGGAACGGGCCGGCAATGCGGCACTTGAAGAAGTAGCGGTCGCCCTTAATATTCGCGAAGACTATTTCCAAGTGGAGAGTCCGATTGTCCTTAATGAAACCATCAACACCTCTGAGTTGGTTTCTCGTTACTCTGGGATTCCAATTCCTAAAAACAAGGCAGTGGTTGGCGGCAATGCCTTCTCACACGAGTCTGGGATTCACCAAGATGGAGTCCTTAAAAATCCGCTTACCTATGAAATCATCACGCCTGAGTTGGTGGGGGTTAAGAGCAACAGTCTTCCACTTGGTAAATTGTCAGGGCGCCATGCCTTTGTCGAAAAACTGCATGAGTTGGGACTGGAATTCACAGAAGAAGACATCCAGCCATTGTTTGCTAAGTTCAAATCTCTGGCAGACAAGAAACACGAGATCACTGATGCCGATATCCGCGCCCTTGTTGCCGGTACAGCAGTGGAAAATCCAGAAGGCTTCCACTTTGATGATCTTCGCCTTACAACCAATGAAGATGAAAGCATCACCGCAGCAGTCAGTCTGAAAAATGAAAATGGTGAAATTCTTGAATACCTTGCCAAAGGTCAAGGTTCAGTGGAAGCAATCTTTAATGCTATTGATCAATTCTTCCATCAAGAAGTTCGTCTGACTTCCTACACTATTGATGCGGTGACAGATGGGATTGATGCCCAAGCGCGTGTACTGGTCACTGTTGAAAACGAAGCGACGGATACCATCTTTAATGCTTCTGGTTTAGACTTTGACGTATTGAAGGCGTCAGCGATTGCCTATATCAATGCCAATACCTTGGTGCAAAAAGAGAATGCTGGAGAGATCGGTCACATTGTATCCTATCGTGATCTACCAGATGCCTAAAGGAGAACACTATGACGAAGAAGATTGTCGCCCTAGCTGGAGACGGGATTGGACCAGAGATCATGGAGGCTGGCCTGTCCGTGCTGAAAGCAGTGGCAGAAAAAACAAATTTTGACTATTCAGTCCAAGCTCATCCATTTGGGGGAGCAGGGATTGATGCAGCTGGTCATCCTCTACCAGCTTCTACTCTAGAAGCTACAAAGGAAGCTGATGCCATTCTCTTAGCGGCTATCGGAAGTCCTCAGTATGACCAAGCACCGATTCGTCCGGAGCAAGGCTTGTTAGCTCTTCGTAAGGAGCTCAACCTTTATGCCAACATTCGTCCGGTCAAGATTTACGACTCCCTCAAGCACCTCTCTCCTTTGAAGGAGGAGCGCATCCATGGTGTGGATTTCGTAGTGGTTCGCGAGCTCACTGGCGGGATCTACTTTGGAGAGCATATCTTAGAAGACAATCAAGCACGGGATATCAACGACTACTCAGTTGAAGAAGTAGAGCGAATCGTGCGGAAGGCTTTTGAGATTGCACGGGGACGTCGCAAGAAAGTCACTAGCATTGATAAACAAAATGTCCTCGCAACCTCCAAGCTTTGGAGAAGAGTAGCTGATCGAGTGGCTCAAGACTTCCCGGATGTGACCTTGGAGCACCAGTTGGTAGACTCAGCAGCCATGCTCATGATTACCAATCCTTCTCGCTTTGATGTCATCGTGACGGAAAACCTCTTTGGTGATATCCTCTCAGACGAGTCGAGTGTCTTGTCTGGCACTCTTGGGGTTATGCCATCGGCTAGCCATTCAGAGTCAGGTCCGAGCATGTATGAGCCTATTCATGGATCGGCTCCAGATATTGCGGGTCAAGGCGTGGCGAATCCAGTCTCGATGATCCTCTCTGTTGCCATGATGATGCGTGAAAGTTTTGATCGAGAAGAAGATGCTAGCCGCATTGAAAAAGCAGTTGAAGCGACTCTTGCTGCAGGAATCTTTACGAGAGACCTAGGAGGCAGTGCTTCGACAAAAGAAATGACAGAAGAGATTATAAAACGATTATGAGTGTAAAAGGAATGATTACTGGCTTGATCCTTCTATGGAATCTCTTCGTAGGGATTCTCTACGGAGTTGATAAGGAAAAGGCCAAAAGAAATGCCTGGCGGATACCAGAAAAGACCTTGCTCTTTTATGCTTTTGCAGTTGGAGGGCTTGGAGCCTGGATAGGAGGGCTACTCTTTCATCACAAGACACAGAAATGGTATTTTAAGGTCACCTGGCTCTTAGGAACCCTTCTCACACTTTACACACTCTACGCTTTATGGAGGTAAGGATGGCAGGAAAATCAATTTTTGATAAAATCTGGGAACGGCATGTAGTGACCGGTGAGGAAGGCCAGCCCCAACTCATGTATGTGGACCAACACTATATCCACGAGGTGACCAGTCCCCAGGCTTTTCAAGGGCTTAGAGACACTGGTAGACAGGTTCGGAGACCAGATTTAACCTTTGGAACCTTTGATCACAATGTCCCAACGGTTAACATTTATGATATCCGGGATGTGATTTCCAAGGCTCAAATTGATAAATTAGCTGAAAATGTCAAGGACTTTGGGATCGATCATGCAGGTCATGGTTCAGAAAAACAGGGAATTGTCCATATGGTTGGTCCTGAAACTGGCCGTACCCAGCCTGGAAAGTTCATTGTCTGTGGAGACAGCCATACGGCGACCCATGGAGCTTTCGGTGCCATTGCCTTTGGGATTGGGACCAGTGAGGTGGAGCATGTCTTTGCGACTCAGACCATCTGGCAGGTTAAACCGAAGAAACTCTTGGTCGAGTTTACTGGAAAGCCTCAGAAGGGGATTTATGCCAAGGACTATATTTTGGCCTTGATTGCTCGTTATGGCGTAGCCTGTGGGGTTGGCCATGTGGTCGAGTATAGAGGGGAAGCAATCGATAGCCTCACCATGGAAGAGCGGATGACCATCTGCAATATGTCCATTGAATTCGGCTCTAAGATGGGGATTATGAATCCAGATGAGACGACTTTTGACTATCTCCGTGGTCGTGAATGTATGCCAAAAGATTTTGAAGCTGCAGTAGCCGATTGGCAGTCCCTGGTCAGTGACAACGATGCGACATATGATAGAGTCATCACCATCGATGTATCCCAGTTAGCACCCATGGTGACCTGGGGGACCAACCCTTCTATGGGAGTCGACGTGGAAACAGCCTTCCCAGAAATTCGGGATATGAATGATGAACGGGCCTATGCCTACATGGATCTCCAACCAGGTCAAAAGGCTTCAGACATCGAGTTGGGCTATATCTTTATCGGATCTTGTACCAATGCCAGACTCAGCGATTTGCAGCTGGCTGCCCGTTTCGTAGAAGGGAAGAAAATTGCCCCTAATTTAACCGCCATCGTAGTTCCAGGTTCCCGTCCTGTCAAACGAGCAGCGGAAAAAATGGGTTTGGATAAGATCTTTCTGGATGCTGGCTTTGAATGGCGTGATCCAGGATGCTCTATGTGTCTCGGGATGAATCCAGACAAGGTGCCGGATGGCGTCCACTGTGCCTCTACTAGCAACCGAAACTTTGAAGACCGCCAAGGATTTGGGGCTAAGACCCATCTCTGTAGCCCCGCAATGGCCGCTGCAGCAGCAATAGCCGGTCGCTTTGTCGATGTGCGCCAAATGCCAGAAGTTGAGTAAAAGGAGGAATCATGGAGAAATTTACCATTTATACGGGAACTACGGTTCCTTTGATGAACGATAATATCGATACCGACCAAATCCTCCCCAAGCAATTTTTAAAGCTGATTGATAAAAAAGGCTTTGGTAAATACCTCATGTACGCTTGGCGCTACTTGGATGATCAATACACCGAGGATCCAGAATTTATCTTTAACAAACCAGAATACAGCAAGGCAACCATCTTGATTACTGGCGACAATTTTGGGGCTGGTTCTTCTCGGGAGCACGCAGCCTGGGCTTTAGCTGATTATGGCTTTAAAGTCGTTATCGCCGGCTCTTTTGGAGATATCCATTACAATAATGAACTCAATAATGGGATGCTACCAATAGTCCAGCCTTTAGAGGTTCGTCAAAAGCTGGCAAGCTTGAAGCCGACAGATGAGGTAACGGTGGATTTGGAAGAGCAGAAGATCATCTCGCCTGTTGGAGAATTTAGCTTTGAGATCGATGGGGATTGGAAGAACAAATTACTCAACGGTCTAGATGATATTGGGATTACCCTCCAATACGAGGACTTGATTGCTGCTTATGAGAAGAATCGGCCCGCCTATTGGCAATAAAAATTGTATAGTTAATTAAGAATTTTCAGAAAATATATTGAAGCTTTTTTGGAATTTTGATAGAATAGAAAAAAAGAAATAGAAGAGGACGAAATTTATGACAAAACACATTCAATGGGACGGAACACTTTCACAAGAAGGATTTGACATTCTTAAAGGCGAGGGTGGTTGTATCGTCTGCCCTACCAAAGTCGGCTACATCATCATGACCAGCGACAAGGCTGGCTTGGAACGCAAGTTTGAAGCCAAAGAACGTAACCGCAACAAACCAGGTGTCGTTCTTTGCGGAAGTATGGATGAACTTCGTGCCCTTGCGCAATTGAATCCTGAAATCGAAGCCTTCTACCAAAAACATTGGGATGAAGATATCTTGCTTGGTTGTATCCTTCCTTGGCGTGAAGATGCCTATGCAAAATTACAAGCCTTCGGAGATGGACGTGAGGAACTCATGACAGATGTGCGTGGAACCAGCTGTTTTGTCATTAAATTTGGTAAAGCTGGTGAGCAAATCGCCAAAGAAATGTGGGAAAAAGAAGGCAAGATGGTTTACGCATCATCTGCTAACCCATCTGGTAAAGGAAACCGAGGGAAGGTCGAAGGAATCGGTGAGCGAATCGAAGGTGCTGTGGACTTGGTCATCGAAGCCGATGATTATGTAGCCTCTATCCAACCAGACAAGAGCATTGAAACGCGTTATGAACAAGGTGTGATGGTTTCGATGGTCGATGCGGAAGGTAAGCTGATCCCAGAACAAGGAGCAGGTAGCCGTTCTGTCAATACTTGTCCAGTTGTGATTCGTAAGGGATTGGATATCGATAAGATCATGATGCACTTATCTGATCATTTCAACTCTTGGAACTACCGCCAAGGGGAATACTATTAAAAGATAAATGTATAAAAAAAAGAGAGTGGGACAGAAATCGGTAATTCGTTAGAATTCGATTTCGTCGTCCCACCTCCGCACAGTTGAGTAGGGCTGTAATAGCTGATGAAATCAGCGTAGTAGAGCCTACTCAACCACTGCGTCTTGCTCGACAATCCAAAGACAATTGAAAGGCTAGGACTTTTGTCCCAGCCTCTTTTTGCAGTTTTTTTTATAGTTTACCAATAGAATAGCTGACTTCCAATCTTAATAAGTCACGACATTAATCTCACCCTTGTCGTACTCAGCGATAAAGATGTCATCGAAATTTTCAAATCCTTTTTTATTCAGTTCGGCCATAAGCCATTCTTCAGTTTTACCGATGGTCTCTAAGATTTCTACTTGGACTACACCATCTGTAATGATTGGGTATTTGGGATTTTCATCTCCCATTCGAACGACAATGAGTTGACCATTTTGCTCGATGACGGCTCTTTTGACTTCTTTTAGTTGGAAAACGCCTTGAGAGCGCAATTTAAGAGCGACGTCAGAAGCAGAAAGACCTTTTGAGCGACAGGCTTCTGGATCTAATTTTCCGTTTTTAATGATAATGGTTGGTTTTCCATCAATCAGATGTTTGATAAAGTAAACATTGGCATTAAGCCATTTGAGTGACAGAATCAAAATCGTCCAGATGATGAGGATGATGGCATATTGAAGGAAGGTAATCGAACTATTGTAGATAACCCCACCAATAATACCCCCAAGCACAAAGTTCTGTATTTGGTCTACTGCAGAACTTGGTGCTAGATTTCCTTTACCTGTTACATTGATAACAAAAACTAGGGAAACAAGCCCTAAAGCCAACTTAATTGCAATTGTGATAAAAAAGTCCATTATTTTTCTACCTCCACCAGTTCTACACCTGTTTTATATAAGTCCATTTTTTCAAGTAAATAGCTATCCGGGTCTGTTCCGCTAATAGCGCGATAGAATTGCTTGTCTACCTTGATAATAGCTCCATCGGTTGTCGCTGAAGTATTGACGTAGACATTTTCTTTATCAACTCCTAACTCTTTTGAAACGACTTCGATAAAGTGCAAAGAGCTACGGAATTGATTGTCGTTGGACTGATTGCTTTGGAAATTTGAAATACCAATCAAAACAACGGCCACTAATAATAAGATAGAAATGATTGATAATTCACGGAACTTACTTCCGCGTTTATCCTTAAATGCCTTAAAGGCAAAAAAAGCCGTTACCAACACTAAGAGAATGGAAATGATTACCATGACCCAATTTTGTTGGCTAATCTGACTCAATACATAATCATATGAATAGAATTTCATAAAAATCCCTCACTTTTTTTTTATTCAAGGTATTATAAATTATTTCAATCCATATTTCAATGATTAAAAGTGAATTTCTCATTTTTTTAGTGTGTATATTGTACATTAAATGTTGAAGAATGGCAGTAGAAGTTTTCTATCTAATCGAAATTTGGTACACTAGAGCTATGAAGATGGAAGATACAAATAATAAAGCGATCATTTTAGGGGCTACAGGAGGGATTGGCCGGCAGCTAGCGAAAGAACTGGCAAGAAGGCTGGATTATCTGGTCTTAGTGGGTCGAGATGCTGATAAACTCTCCCAAGTCCAAAAAGAACTAACTGGGAGAAAGGCGCAACTGTCAATCCTAACATTAGATATGCTAGATCAAGTGGCTCTAGAAGCTTTTGTAGAGAACCTAGATGCAGATCTTCTCGTCAATTGTGCGGGATTAGCCTATTTTTCCCGTGGGAGTGACCTTGATTCAGCCAGTGAGCAAGATCTCTGGCAAATCAATTACCATGCTCCTGTCCACCTAATCAAGAAGGTAGTGCAGAAACATCAGAAGATTCAGCTGGTCCAGCTGTCTTCTCTGGCTGCCCTTTATCCTCATCCCTATCTAGCAGCCTACAGTTCCAGCAAGGCTGCCTTGCAGACCTACACTCTTGCTCTCCAGGAGGAACTAAGTCAATTAGATTCTCCGGTCCAGCTAGGTCTCTATATTCTTGGACCAGTCCAAACAGGCATTTTTTCTCCTAAACTAAAAGAAGCATTGGGAGGAAGTCGCTTGCAGATGAAGCCTGAGAAAGTCGCTCAGCAGTTGATTCGATTCATAGAAAGAGATACTTCCTATGCTGTTATCGGCCTTCGCTATCGCTTGCTCGTTTTGCTAGGTCGTCTGCTTCCTCAAAGATGGATCATTCGTCTCCTTGCAAGGTATTTACGAAAGGGACTTAATAGATGAAATTTATATTTATATTTTTAGGCCTTGCTTATCTTCTCTTATTTCTCATCCGTTGGTTGCTGTCCTTCATTTATTATAAAAAAGGCCAGTCTCATATTGCAGACTTCCCAGAAGAGCTTTTTACAGTGGTCCAACCCATCCTTTCTGGGGATCCTCGTTTAGCGAATGATTTGCAGGCCAATCTCCAGCAAACAGAAGCAGTGGAATTCTACTGGTTGATTGACCAGTCTGATACAGAAACCCAGCGAGTAGCAGATCAGATTTGCCAAGATGCTTCCTTTGCCCAACGCATTCGAATCTTTCTCATCGAAGACGTCCCTCAGGGGATTAATCCCAAGAGTTACAAGATTGAGCAGGTTGTAGAGGAGCTGACACGGCCTTATCTAATTGTTTTGGACGATGATAGTGTGATTGATTTTTCTAAAATGGGTGAGCTGACTGCCTATCTGGGTCAAGAGGTCATTCTGACAGGTATTCCCTATAATCAAGAAAGAAGTAATTTCTGGTCCAAGCTGGTTGCGGCATTCGTTAATGGCAATTCCTTTATTACCTATTTTACCATGGCAGAAGTTAAGGCGAATCACTCCATCAACGGGATGTTTTATATCCTACCGGTAGAACTTGCAAAAGATCAGGGGCTCTTCACAGCGATTAAGGACTATCTATGTGATGATTTAGCTGTGGCCGATTTTTTAAGGAGTAAAGGAGTATCCATTATCCAAACGCGGGTTACCTGTAATGTTCGAACCACTATAAAAAACGCTAAGCAATACCTGCTCCAGATGAAGCGGTGGCTTCTCTTTAGCTCTATCTATCTCAAAGAACACATGGACTGGAAGCTGTTTAGCCTCATAGGTTTACCGAGTTTTCTACCTCTTCCAGGTTTGATCTTAAGTCTGTTTTTAGGTTGGCCTTATCTTCTTCTAGCCTTAAGCTTACTGGTATTTAAGGCAGTTTGGATGCTCCTCTATCGACAAAGCATTCTAACCAATCGCTTATACTTGGATGAAGTCACCTACGAAGTGCTGAATGATCTCCTGCTTCCTTGGCTGTTTGTCTATGTTCTAATGACACCTCCTGTGATTCATTGGCGGGGGCGGAAGATTCGAGTGACGGATGGAAAGATTCGTTATGAGTAAGATGAAGTCCTATCTGGACCGTTTGTCTGCCTTGTCACCTAATCAGACCATGCTAGACTCTGATCGCTTGGTTCTCTTTCTTAGTGGGAGCAGTGATATTACTTGTGCCGGGCTGACAGCTGGACAACTAGACCTCCTCCATGCGATTTGTCCATCCGGCTATACAGTGGTAGCCAGTAATTTTCCCTTCAATCAAGATTTTGAACATATAAAGTCTCCACAAGTATCCCTCTTGTCAGCTTCTGCATCCAATATCATCTACTATTGGCATACGATTTTGAACCTTCGTTTCCAAAAGTTGTTACAGGAGCACTTGTCTCCCTTGTTGGAAGCGCAGGAAGTGGTTCTTGTTTGTAAGAGTTCAGGGGTCAATATGCTGACCCAGTGGCTCAGAAGTTTAGGGAATCAGGTCACCCTTCCAAGATTGCGCGTGATAGCGCTTGGCCCGGTTTCCCATCTTCTCTTAAATCAAAAAGAACTAGAGCTACTGGTCATCAAAGGAAAGAAAGATCCTTATTCACGTATTCTGGATCGCCACTCAGCGGATATTCAAGTGGATACGGATCATTATAGCTATGAGTATAGAGAAGATGTGAAAGGAATCATCTATGACTGGATTAGAAAAAGTGATAAAAATCGATGTGATTTGCGTCCCCTTTAGTGGCCATTTGTTTCCAACATTGACACTGGTGAAACCCTTGCTGGAGGATCCGCGTTTTAAGATCCGTGTTATTACAGGTTTTCAGAAAAAGGCATTGGTTGAGCAGATTGGTTTTGACTGTCTTGCCTTATTTCCTGATCGTCCGACAGTGATGGAAGATATAGCCAATACAGCCAAGCAAGCAAACCTATTAATCATGTACCAACAATTAAGGGCCAATAGCAGACTGATACCTGAAGTTTTTGACGAAATAACTCGAATTTGGAACTCTGAGGGGATACCAGACTTGATCATTGCAGATTTTGTAGCCGCTCCTGCTGGAGTTTTAGCAGATCGTTTGGGCATTCCCTGGATTACGACCATTCCAAGTCCAGTAGCGATTGAAAGTCGAACGACAACGCCTGCTTATCTAGGTGGCTGGAAACCGCACCAGGGAACCTTCTACAAGTGGAGAGATGCGCTGGGTAGGCAAGTCATCCGTCTGGCAAAGAAAGTTGGACTTGCGCTGGTTAAGAAGAATCTCGATAGCCTAGAGAATTTCAAATTGTACCGTGAAGATGGGACAGAAGCCATCTATTCTCCCTATTCAATCTTGACTCTGGGCATGAAAGAGTTGGAGTTTCGAGATGATTTTCCATCCCAGCTTAAATGGGTTGGTTATCGCTGTCTATCTTTTGATCGGCTTCCTCAAGAACATAAGCAGCATTTTACGAGTTCTAAAAAGCGGGTCCTCGTCACTTGTGGCACTCATTTAAAATGGGAAAAAGAACGGATGGTGGAGTTGGCAAAGCTTTTGAGCCAAGAACATCCTGACTATGTCTTTTACGTAACCTTAGGCGACCCTAGTGGTTTGGAGCATCCACCAAGGATGTTGTCGGAAAATCTTCTGGTCTTTGATTACCTCCCTTATTCAGATGTTCTGGATCAAATGGACTTTGCCATTCATCATGCAGGTGCAGGGATCCTGATGGGCTGTATCGAGCAGGGCATTCCAAGTCTAATTTTGCCCCAGGACTATGACCAGTTTGATAATGCAGTTCGGGCTGAGTTATTCCAAATAGGATTGGTCTCTCGTAAAAAGACAGATTCCGAAGTTTTGCGCTTATTTAATGAATTGGTTTCTCGGGAAGATTGGTCGCACCTAAAGGCCCTGGCTCAACAAAGCAAAGCCTACCAACCAACAAAGATTCTTTATCAAGAAATAGAGAAACTCTTGAAAGTGAGGTTATAGAAGAAGTGGAGGGGGAGACTCCTGTTTGCTTTCTTCCAAATACCTTCTATTATTGAATATAAAAAAACTAGAGTTTTGACTCTAGTCTTTTTGTTTTTGATGGGTGATGTTTTTACCCCAGGTGATGATGTTTTCATTCTTGTTGAGGATGCGTTTGATATTGTCCTTGTGACGGATGATAATCAAGGTGGCCAAAGCGAGGACTATAAGAGTGAAAATCAGGTCATAGCTTGGGAGGATCCAGCCAGTCAATGGGAGGAAGAGCACTCCTAAACTAGCCAAAATAGCAACCGTTACACTTGAAAAAGAAATCATGCTGGTTAAATAGAGGCAAACAAAGAAATAGATGGCTAAGAGGATGAGGAAAACGGGAGAGAATCCAATGAGAACCCCAGCACTGGTCGCGACTGCCTTGCCTCCTTTAAAGTTAGCAAAAATAGGGAAGGTGTGGCCAAGGACGGCGAGAAGACCAAAGACCATTGGAGAAATCCCTGTAACCCCAAAAATAGTCGGCAATAAAACAGCCAAGGTTCCTTTGAGGAAATCAACCGCAAAGACAACCAGACCAGCCTTCGTCCCTAGGATTCGGAAGGTATTGGTGGTCCCTGTATTTCCAGAACCGTGTTCACGTAGATTGATGTTAAAGAAGGCTTTTCCTATCCACAAACCAGAAGGGATAGAACCTAATAAATATGCTAATACGAGTAAAAGAATTGTTTTCATCATAGTTTCATTATATCAAAAATGCTTTGAATGAAAAAGAAAATATCTAGCTGATTTGTCACATCGGATAGTTGGTTTGAATCAATCGCACTTAAATAGCCTAGTTAAAGGGGGAGAAGAAAGAAAAATTTTGCAAAATTTCCTAAAAAACTGTAATATAGAAAAGATGAACAAACAGGAGGTTCCTTGTGTCTAAAAAGGAAATCAACATTAATAATTACAATGACGATGCCATTCAGGTACTAGAAGGGTTGGATGCGGTCCGTAAACGTCCAGGGATGTATATCGGATCGACAGATGGAAATGGACTTCACCATTTGGTCTGGGAAATTGTCGACAATGCGGTCGATGAAGCCCTATCTGGTTTTGGTTCTCAAATTGACGTTACCATCAACAAAGACGGGTCCCTATCTGTAGTAGACCAAGGTCGGGGCATGCCGACAGGGATGCATGCTATGGGCAAACCAACCGTTGAGGTCATCTTTACCGTCCTCCATGCTGGAGGGAAGTTTGGTCAAGGTGGCTATAAGACTTCTGGTGGTCTCCACGGGGTAGGATCTTCGGTCGTCAATGCCCTCTCCAGCTGGCTTGAGGTAGAGATTACCCGTGATGGAGCAGTCTACAAGCAACGCTTTGAAGATGGTGGGAAGCCTGTTACCACTCTTGAGAAGATTGGGTCGGCTCCTAAGTCTAAGACGGGAACTAAGGTTACCTTCATGCCGGATCCAACCATCTTCTCAACGACCGATTTCAAGTTTAATACCATTGCGGAGCGGATCAAAGAGTCAGCCTTCTTGCTCAAGGATGTAACACTGACGCTGACAGACCTTCGCAAAGAAGAAGACAACCATGTGGCCTTCCATTACGAGAATGGTGTTCAGGATTTCGTTGAGTACTTGAACGAAGATAAGGAAACCTTGACGCCCGTTCTCTACTTTAATGGGGAATCAGAAGGCTTCCAAGTAGAAGTTGCTCTCCAATACAATGATGGCTACTCTGATAATATCTTGTCCTTCGTCAACAATGTCCGCACCAAGGATGGGGGAACCCACGAGACAGGACTGAAGACAGCCATTACCAAGGCTATGAACGACTATGCAAGAAAGACGGGTCTTCTCAAAGAAAAAGACAAGAACCTAGAAGGATCCGACTACCGGGAAGGTCTTTCTGCAGTACTTTCGATTTTGGTGCCAGAAGCTCATTTGCAGTTTGAAGGGCAGACTAAGGACAAACTAGGAAGTCCACTTGCTCGACCAGTTGTTGACGGGATTGTCGCTGACAAGTTGACCTTCTTCCTCATGGAAAATGGGGAGTTGGCTTCCAATCTGATCCGCAAGGCCATTAAGGCCCGGGATGCGCGTGAAGCTGCTCGGAAGGCGCGGGATGAGAGTCGAAATGGCAAGAAGAACAAGAAGGACAAGGGACTCTTGTCTGGTAAATTGACCCCAGCCCAGTCCAAGAATCCTGCCAAGAACGAACTATATTTAGTCGAAGGGGATTCAGCCGGTGGATCTGCTAAGCAAGGTCGGGACCGCAAGTTCCAGGCTATCCTTCCGCTTCGAGGGAAGGTTCTCAATACTGAGAAGGCCAATATGAGCGATATCCTCAAAAACGAGGAAATCAACACTATGATCTACACCATCGGTGCTGGAGTCGGGGCTGACTTTACAATTGAAGATGCCAACTATGACAAGATTATCATCATGACCGATGCGGATACGGATGGGGCCCACATTCAGACCCTTCTCCTAACTTTCTTCTATCGCTATATGCGACCTTTGGTCGAAGCAGGACGTGTCTATATCGCCATGCCTCCTCTTTACAAGATGTCTAAAGGCAAAGGAAAGAAAGAAGAAGTGGCTTATGCCTGGACAGACAATGAATTGGAAGACCTACGCCGGACTTTTGGCCGTGGAGCAACCCTTCAACGGTACAAAGGGTTGGGTGAGATGAATGCGGACCAGCTTTGGGAAACCACCATGAACCCAGAAACCCGCACCTTGATTCGTGTCACGATTGATGACTTGGCGCGTGCAGAACGCCGTGTCTCGGTCCTCATGGGTGATAAAGCGGCCCCACGTCGTCAATGGATCGAAGATAACGTTAAATTTACGCTAGAGGAAGCGACAGTGTTTTAGTATAGTATAGGAAATATTATGGTGAGACAGAATTATTTTGAGTTTATTAAAAGTATGCGCTTTGATGCTAAGAAAGAAATAGATATAGTAAAAAAAATACTGCAAGAAGATTTCTATATAAAAAATTATAAGACTAATCTTCAGGGATTTTTTTCTAATGGATATAAGAAGTATTATCCAGTGGAGAAGAAAGGACAGCATGCTACATTTGAAGAAAAATTTACAGTCATTTATCAACATTTTACCAGTGTTGATCGCCTTTATACTGTTTTTGAATTTATTTCAGATTTATATTCAGAAATAATAAATAAAGATAAATTTGCAAGAAACTATGTGACGTCTAAGGAACTTGAAAAAATAGATGATTATGTAGGTTATATTCCTGAAACTGATGATGAAAGGGAAATCTGGGCAGAAGTTAGAAGTTATACTTCTCTAATGGATCAATACGAAAAATTATGTGAAAGATTAGAGTATTCTTTAGATAAAACAAATCATGAATTGATTACTTTAGATAATGGTAATAGAATCATTGTTGAAAAGAATGTTTATGCTTCGGAAGTTTCTCAGATTTTATCTGAATCGAATATGCAAGATGCGATAAAGGTTTTAGAATATAATCATTTTTCAAATAAGGGAAATATCCAGCGTAAGAAAGAGATACTTCTTTCTTTAGCAGGCTATTTGGAGCCTTATCTCGAGGAGTTTAAACGACCTAAAGGACTATCTGATGAATCAAAGGTCATTTATAATGAATTAAAAGAAGTATTACGACTAAATAAGGATAGAACAAAAATTATTGCTTTTGATATGCTCTCTGAGATGTATAACAAAGGAGGGCTTAGACATAACAACGATAAGCAATATCATCTCAATATGAATGATGAGGAATTGGAAAAATGGTATGATAAAATTTATACTTCAACCTTGTTTGTGATTCTCGGTCTGGAAATGGGAAAAAATTTATCTAAGTTAAATGAATTAAAAAAGAAATGACTTCATTCCACACGAATGATCACCTTCCAAGTCCTAAAACAAGAAATCCCACCTGAAGAATATCTTGTCTAGTGGGAAATAAACCAAAACACACATGTGTGTTTTGAGTTATTAGAGTAGAATACGAATATTTAGCTTCTGGATTATTTTAGAGCAAAAACTTAAAAACACATCATTGAAAGAGGCAAGTAGCAAGGAAGCTTACGACAAACTCAGCAAACTTTTCAAAAATTATGCTGGGCTAACGATTATGGGCTACGAAAAATAGACAGAAGTTATTAATCATTTGCTCAAGGAGCTAAAAGATACTGACTACCAAACTGCCCTTTCAACTCTGCATTTGACAACTCATGTAGAAACCTTGACAAAGGCACAGGCTCAGTTTGAAAAAGCCTATAAGAAGCGCTTGGCTGAGCAAAAAGGCAAGGCACCTAGTCAAAACAAGGAAGTCCGTGTGAAACTGCAAGAAATCTATGGCTTCCTTGTGGATTTTACTGCAATCAACGCCTATTTATCCAGATAAGAAGCAGCATGCCGATCTCCGTGACCATCTCAACGTTATCCGTAGTCGCTATAAAAAACGCAAACCAAGCAAAAAATTACCCAAACACAACCAGAAGAAGCCAAGTGGGTTGTTCTGGTTAATTTATGCCAGTCAAAATAAACCTTAGAAAGTGAATATAGGATATAAAGATGAATGAATTAGTGATTGGATTATTTGCGGCTCTGTTAGGTGCAATTGTGTCAATCTTTACCTTATATACAAATTATAGAAGTTCTTTAGATGGCATTTCAGGCTGGCGCTCAAAGCTTTTTGATGCAGCTTCTACTAAAGAAATTACGCTTAAAGAAGTTCAGGTGTTAAGGACAGCTCTACGCTATGAACCAACTAAGGAAGTTCAAAAAAACACTTTTGATTGGATATCTAATATCATGATTTACTATTGTGATTATATTTCGTTAAAGTATTTTAAACATCATGAAACAAGTCTCTTGTATCAAGAACAGGAAATCATCAGGATTTTTATCAGATGTCTGTTGAAGAACCATTGGGAATACAATGCTTCTATGCTATCATCGTTGAAATTTTTGAAGGTTTATTACAATACTTCAAAACAACCAGAATTTATTCGTGAAACTTATGAAAAAGCAGTGGCAATATACAGAACCATAGAGAATGACGATGAAGAATACGATCTGATTGAAAAAATCAATAATAAGATGATGGGAAGTGTATGAAATGAAACTTGAACTAGATGTTAAAATTAATAAAAATAGTGAAGATAAGATAAATGAATTTTCTGTTGAAAATTTTTTAAAAAAACATGTAACATCCTGTCAAACTAATCAAGTGGAGGAAGACAAGGCAAATATTATGCCAAAAATTTCAGGTTGGGCCATATTGGTCATGATTGTTATTGTAGGAGTTAATTTTGCAAGCAATCAAAGCTGGTATCTCAAGCCGATTGGACGTCAAACAAATGTATTAGCTGTTTTGTTAGTAGTCTTACTTATTATTAAAAAGCTTTTTAAAAAGAAGAAACAAAAACAAAGATAGCTGTCAAAGTCATGAAAAATATAGTCATGGAATTTGTCAAAAAATTTGATAACGAAAAAGTTCCAGCAGACAGTCCTCTTTATAGACATGTCCTCTACAGAATCGAGAGTTTCCACTAAAAAGGTAGGTGTTTCCATGAGAACTGAACCCAAAATGCTTGATTTAATTTTACAAACCGCAAATGTGCAACAAGTCGAGGTTGTCGCCATGTCTGGTTCACGGACAAATGCAAAGGCTCCAAAAGATGAGTTTCAAGATTATGATGTGGTCTATATAGTCGATAATTTAGACTATTTGCTTTCGGATTTATCTTGGCTGGACCAGTTTGGTAAACGCATCATTGAGCAAGAAGTTACTCTAGGACATCGGCGTCTGTATCTCATGCTCTTTGAAGACGGCAACCGTATCGATTTGACCCTCTGTCCCAAGGAGTATATCCAAGAGTGGGTGGATAGCGAGGCTGGTTTCAAAGTCTTAAAAGACGACAAAGGTTTGTTTGACTCTTACATTCCTCGTCCGAAGCGCTATTGGACCTGTCCGCCTACCGAAGAGGAATTTGTAGCATCCTGCAATGAATTTTGGTGGGTTTCGGCATATGTTGTCAAGGCCATTCGAAGAAATCAGCTCATCTATGCAACTGACCACCTCTATGGAATTTGCCAGCAAGAACTCCTCAAGGTCTTAGCTTGGCAGGTGACAAGCGATAGAGGGGCAGTTGATATCGGAAGGAGCTACAAGTACCTCTTTCACTATTTGCCAATTGAGAAGGAGAAGGAGTTCTCAGCTCTGCTAAATCTATCTAGTATAGAGAAGGTCAGCCAGTCCTTATTTGCTACTATGAATGTTTTTGATCGAGAAGCGCAAAGCCTGGCCCAAAAGATGGGATTTGCCTATGATCTGAAAGTGGCTGAGAAGATGATGGCTTATGCTGAAGAGAGGTTAAACTAATATGTTAGAGAATGTATTTGCACTATTTTTTATGGGCTTCCCAGGTATACAAATTTTGCTATTGGTGTCTTCAATCTTTTTAGCTCTTCATAAAAATAAATTACATAAAAGGGTGTATGGATTATTTTTCCCGATTATTATGGTCATGTGTAATAGTTGGCTTATTTCAATAGATCGCACAGAGCTTTTTGATGATGCTTTAAGATTCCAATTCTTTCTAATTTCTTTTTGTTTTCCAATGCTCATCACAGCAGTAGTTTATCAGATTATTCGATTTTATTCTATCTATTCGTTATTCAGGTGGAAGATCATAGTGATTAGCATTTGTTATTTAATTGGTTTAGTCTTCCATATTGTGAATGCCATGTATTGGAATGAAGTTTTTCAAGGGGATCAACAAGTATTCAATGCTTTGCTTATTGGGACTGTCATTATTTCATTTCTTCCTTCCGTATATTTATTCATTGCTCAAAAAAATCAAACCAGCCCCTGCTAACTAAATTCTAATAGATTATAGCTTTAAACTACAGAAAGAATAGTTTAGTTACTTGTAGTAACTGAATTCCTTTTTCTAAAAAAATCTACTCAACATTCTTTGAAAGGAGTTGAACACGCCCTAAATACTGTGTGAAACTCTTGATCCATCATTCGATAACGTATTTAAAACTACAGAAAGGATAGTTTAGTTACTTGTAGTAACTGAACACGGGACTAAACCTTTCTACATCCTTTTATCTTTACACATACTCTACATTCTTTGAAAGGAGTTGAACACGCCCTAAATACTGTGTGAAAAAGATAAATTCTCTTGTGAGCATCGCTCACTGCAAGAATTTCCTATTTTCACTTTGTATTTTACGGGCTTTGTATCCTATATGAGTAATATCCAAAATATGTCTTTAGAGGACATCATGGGAGAGCGCTTTGGTCGCTACTCCAAATACATTATTCAAGAACGGGCTCTTCCTGATATTCGGGATGGCTTGAAACCCGTCCAACGGCGGATTCTTTATTCTATGAATAAGGATGGCAATACCCATGACAAGGGCTACCGCAAGTCTGCCAAGGCTGTCGGAAATATCATGGGGAATTTTCACCCTCACGGGGATTCTTCTATCTATGATGCCATGGTCCGTATGTCTCAAGACTGGAAGAACCGCGAGATCCTAGTCGAAATGCACGGAAACAATGGCTCCATGGACGGTGATCCACCAGCGGCCATGCGTTATACGGAAGCGCGTTTGTCTGAAATTGCGGGCTATCTTTTGCAAGATATCGAAAAGAACACAGTGCCGTTTGCCTGGAACTTTGACGATACAGAAAAAGAGCCAACTGTTTTGCCGGCGGCCTTTCCAAACCTTTTGGTCAATGGAGCTACAGGAATTTCAGCTGGTTACGCGACAGATATTCCGCCACATAATCTCGCTGAAGTCATCGATGCTGTGGTCTACATGATCGACCATCCATCTGCCAATGTAGACAAACTCATGGAGTTTTTACCTGGACCTGATTTCCCAACTGGTGCCATTATCCAGGGACGGGATGAGATCAAGAAAGCCTATGAAACAGGTAAGGGCCGGGTGGTTGTTCGCTCTAAGACAGAAATCGAGCAACTCAAAGGCGGCAAGCAGCAAATCGTCGTTACCGAAATCCCTTATGAGATCAACAAGGCGGTCTTGGTCAAGAAGATCGACGATGTCCGTGTTAACAACAAGGTGGCCGGTATTGCGGAAGTCCGGGATGAGTCTGACCGAGATGGTCTTCGTATTGCCATTGAGTTGAAGAAAGATGCCAATGCTGATCTAATCTTGAACTACTTGTTCAAGTATACAGACTTGCAGGTCAACTACAACTTCAATATGGTGGCGATTGATAACTACACACCACGTCAAGTGGGGATCGTACCGATTCTCTCTAGCTACATTTCTCACCGTCGGGATATCATTGTCGCTCGCTCGCGCTTTGATAAGGAAAAGGCAGAACGACGCCTCCACATCGTAGAGGGCTTGATCCGCGTCATTTCTATCCTTGATGAAGTGATTGCCTTGATCAGAGCTTCTGATAACAAGGCAGATGCTAAGGAAAACCTCAAGGTCAGCTACGATTTCACCGAAGAACAAGCAGAAGCTATTGTCACCTTGCAATTGTACCGCTTGACCAATACGGATATCGTGACTTTGGAAGAAGAGCATGCCAGTCTCAAGGAGCAAATCGCGACCTTGGCAGCCATCATTGGGGATGAACGGACTATGTTTAACCTCATGAAGAAGGAATTGCGTGAAGTCAAGAAACTCTTTGGCAATCCGCGTCGTAGTGAGTTGCAAGACACTGCTAAAACGATTGAGATTGATACAGCCAGTCTGATCGTTGAAGAGGAAACCTTCGTCAGTGTGACCCGTGCTGGTTATATCAAGCGAACCTCTCCTCGTTCCTTCAATGCGTCGACAGTGGAAGAAGTCGGTAAGCGGGACGACGATGAATTGATTTTCGTAGAGCCTGCTAAGACCACCCAGCATCTTTTGCTCTTTACCAACTTGGGAAATGCCATCTATCGACCTGTTCATGAATTGGCAGATACCAAGTGGAAGGATATCGGGGAGCACCTTAGTCAGACCTTGACCAATTTCGAGCAAGAAGAAGAGATTCTTTTTGCGGAGATTGTGGATCAGTTTGAAGGAGTGACCTACTTTGCAGCTACCCAACAAGGCCAAATCAAGCGTTTTGAACGCAAGGAATTGAGCCCATGGCGGACCTATCGTTCTAAATCAACTAAGTACGCTAAACTGAAAGACCAAGAGGACCGTATCGTAGCGGTTGCACCAGTGGTCCTCGAGGACATCATGATCATTACCAAAAATGGTTATGGGTTGCGTTTCAATATTGAAGAGGTTCCAGTCGTAGGGGCCAAGGCAGCAGGAGTTAAAGCCATTAACCTCAAAGATGGAGATCAAGTGGTAGCCGTCTTTAAGTCAAAGACGCCAAGTATGTACATTCTGACCCAGCGAGGCAGCCTCAAACGAATGTCACAAGATGATATTCCTGTGACCAGCCGTGCCAAACGTGGCCTACAGGTCCTGCGTGAACTGAAGTCTAAACCACACCGCGTCTTTAAGGCAGGTCCAGTCTTCACTGACCAGGGCGATTTTGATCTCTTTACGAGTCAAGAAGAAGTGGGAGAGCAGGATCAAATCCTTCAGATTACCTCCACAACAGGTCAGGTGACAGAAGTGGATGTTACCCAACTCAGCTTGTCAGAACGAACTAGCAATGGTTCTTTTGTCAATGATCAAATTTCTGATCAAGAAGTCTTTACTGCTAGAATTAAATAAAAATAAAATTAGCCAGTTTATGGCTAATTTTTTTGCTTGATAAATTTTCTGAAAATTGCAAATTTCACTTGAAATTCTCATGAAATGGTGTAAAATAGAGTACATGAATAAAGTCATCCTTTGTGGTGGCTCTTGCTATTTAGCAAGTCTTGAATGGAAGAAGGAAAACAGACATGACAGTATCACTTGATTGGGAAAATCTTGGATTTTCTTATATGAAATTACCTTACCGCTACATCGCCTATTACCGTAATGGTGCTTGGGAAAAAGGAGAACTATCCGAAGATGCCACTCTTCATATTTCTGAATCTTCTCCGAGTTTGCACTACGGACAGCAAGCTTTCGAGGGTCTGAAAGCCTACCGGACAAAAGATGGCAGCATTCAATTGTTCCGTCCAGATGAAAACGCCAAACGCCTTCAACGGACTGCAGATCGACTTTTGATGCCACAAGTTCCAACGGATATGTTTGTGGAAGCTTGTAAGGCAGTAGTGCGTGCCAATGAAGAATATGTCCCACCATATGGAACAGGTGGAACCCTCTATCTTCGTCCATTGTTGATTGGAGTCGGAGATATCATTGGAGTGAAGCCAGCAGAGGAATACATCTTTACGATCTTTGCTATGCCAGTCGGAAACTACTTCAAGGGTGGCTTGGTTCCAACCAACTTCTTGATCCAAGATGACTATGACCGGGCAGCTCCTCATGGGACAGGTGCAGCGAAAGTCGGTGGAAACTATGCCGCTAGCCTCTTACCTGGTAAATTAGCTAAGTCTAGAAACTTCTCAGATGTGATCTACTTGGATCCTGCAACCCACACCAAGATTGAAGAAGTGGGATCTGCTAACTTTTTTGGGATCACAGCTGATAATGAGTTTGTAACACCACTTAGCCCATCTATTCTGCCATCCATTACCAAGTATTCCTTGCTCTATCTTGCAGAGCACCGTCTTGGTTTGACACCAATCGAAGGGGATGTCCCAATCGATAACTTGGACCGCTTTGTTGAAGCAGGTGCTTGTGGAACTGCCGCAGTTATTTCCCCAATCGGGGGAGTTCAGCACGGAGATGACTTCCATGTCTTCTATTCAGAAACGGAAGTAGGGCCGGTTACCCGCAAGCTTTATGATGAATTAACGGGCATCCAGTTTGGTGATATTGAAGCACCAGAAGGATGGATTTTCAAAGTAAACGATTAAAGGAATGATCAGAGGGATGAGGACTCCCTCTTTTTCTTAGGAAGAAGATACTAGTAAAAAAAATAATTTAATCATGAAACATTTTCGGCTTGCAAGCATGTGAAAATTTTTGTAAAATAAAGGGGTTGAAATGAGGTAGAAGAATGAGTAAGAAAGATAAAAAAATTGAAATCCAAATTTCTGATAGCAAGGTAGTTGTTGGAAAAGATACCTTTGATGGCTACCAATTAGCGATTGGGAAGAAGGCTATTGCTGAGATTGCTGATATGGGAGCTCAGTTCGCTCTAGTGAAAAACGGAGCAGTAGAAAGTCTTTATAAATCCCTGGAAAAAGCAGTGGAAAGTGCCATCGAAAATTATAATTTGAACAAATAAGGGGTTGCATTTTCATGAAATCAATGGTATAATTGTGTCTGTTGATTTGCTTGGAGAGATAGCGAAGAGGCTAAACGCGGCGGACTGTAAATCCGCTCCTTCGGGTTCGGGGGTTCGAATCCCTCTCTCTCCATTAGCGTTCATTGTGACGATGATAAAGTGACTAATGTCAGCGCTCTTTTTGGGGTATAGCCAAGCGGTAAGGCAAGGGACTTTGACTCCCTCATGCGTTGGTTCGAATCCAGCTACCCCAGTTCTAGGTAATATCAGATAAGGTGGTAAAATATCTACTCAGGTATTTTATTTCTTTATATGAAGAAGTCGTTGTAGATCATTTTGATTTCGTTGCGAGTGCTTGCTTAGGAAAAATAATTATAAGTATGTCAAGTTTAGAAAACTTGATTGTTGGAGGATTTTTTAGATGAATGAATTTGAAGATTTGCTAAACAGTGTTAGCCAAGTTGAGCCAGGTGATGTTGTTACTGCTGAAGTTTTGACAGTTGACGCTACACAAGCTAACGTTGCAATCTCTGGAACTGGTGTCGAAGGTGTCTTGACTCTTCGCGAATTGACAAACGATCGTGATGCTGACATCAACGACTTGGTAAAACCAGGTGAAACACTTGAATTGCTTGTTCTTCGTCAAGTAGTTGGTAAAGATACTGATACAGTAACTTACCTTGTATCTAAAAAACGTTTGGAAGCTCGCAAAGCATGGGACAAATTGGTCGGACGTGAAGAAGAAGTTGTTACTGTTAAAGGAACTCGCGCTGTTAAGGGCGGACTTTCAGTAGAATTTGAAGGACTTCGTGGATTTATTCCAGCTTCAATGCTTGATACTCGTTTTGTACGTAACACTGAACGTTTCGTAGGTCAAGAATTTGATGCTAAAATCAAAGAAGTTGACGCAAAAGAAAACCGCTTCATCCTTTCTCGTCGTGAAGTTGTTGAAGCTGCATCAGCTGCAGCTCGCGCTGAAGTATTCGGTAAATTGAACGTTGGTGACGTTGTAACTGGTAAAGTTGCTCGTATCACTAGCTTCGGTGCTTTCATCGACCTTGGTGGTGTTGATGGATTGGTTCACTTGACTGAATTGTCACACGAACGCAACGTTTCACCTAAATCAGTTGTAACTGTTGGTGAAGAAATCGAAGTGAAAGTCCTTGACTTGAACGAAGAAGAAGGTCGCGTATCCCTTTCATTGAAAGCTACAACACCTGGACCATGGGATGGCGTAGAACAAAAATTGGCTGCTGGTGATGTTATCGAAGGTACTGTTAAACGTTTGACTGACTTCGGTGCATTCGTTGAAGTATTGCCAGGTATCGATGGACTTGTTCACATCTCACAAATTTCACACAAACGTGTTGAAAATCCAAAAGATGTGCTTAAAGTTGGACAAGAAGTAACTGTTAAAGTTCTTGAAGTAAATGCTGCTGATGAACGTGTATCACTTTCTATCAAAGCTCTTGAAGAACGTCCAGCTCAAGAAGAAGGCGAAAAACAAGAAAAACGTCAACAACGTCCACGTCGTCCAAAACAAGAAAAACGTGACTTTGAACTTCCAGAAACTCAAACTGGATTCTCAATGGCTGACTTGTTTGGTGATATTGAATTGTAATCAACATAAAAAGCTTGCTTAGGCAAGCTTTTTTTACTTGTAAAATGATCGATTTTTTGATATACTATCATAGTTGCCACCCTTAGTGTAATGGATATCACGTAAGATTCCGGTTCTTGAGATGGGAGTTCGATTCTCTCAGGGTGGATGACGATAGGAGAGCCTTAAGGCTCTCTTTTTTTATTTTTGGATGAAGAAAGATAGCAGTGGGTTTTTAAGAGTAGGATTGGGCTCTCAGGGCTCTCTAGGATGTCATAATAATGAGATCAAGAAAACACCATGTCCTAAGACATGGTGTTTAACGTTTTGTTTAGTTTTTAGAAGCTGCTTGGAATTCTGGGTTCTTCCATGCTTCATCGATAATCGCTTGCAATTCTTTTGCAGATGCTTGCATTTTTTGTGTTTCAGCGTCGTTCAATGGGATGTTTACTGGACGAACGATACCGTGCGCACCAACGATCGCTGGTTGACCGATAAAGACGTTCTCAACTCCGTATTGTCCTTCTTGGAAGACTGAAAGTGGAAGTACAGCATTTTCATCATCAAGGATGGCACGAGTAATACGAGCAAGGGCAACAGCGATACCGTAGTAAGTAGCCCCTTTCTTGTTGATGATTGAGTAAGCAGCATCACGTACTGAGATGAAGAGATCTACAAGGTCAGCTTCGTCCAAGTCACGGTTTGCTTGCAACCATTGTTCCAATTTCACACCGGCAACGTTGGCATGTGACCAAACAGCGAACTCTGAGTCACCGTGTTCACCCATGATGTAGGCATGGACTGAACGAGCGTCAACACCAATCTTTTCAGCAAGTGCTTGACGGAAACGAGCTGAGTCAAGAGAAGTACCTGAACCGATAACACGTTCTTTAGGGAAACCTGAGAATTTCCAAGTAGAGTAAGTCAAGACGTCAACTGGGTTAGCAGCTACAAGGAAGATACCGTTAAAGCCTGAAGCAACAACTTGCTCAACGATTGATTTGTTGATGGCAAGGTTTTTACCAACAAGGTCAAGACGAGTTTCACCTGGTTTTTGAGGAGCACCCGCAGTAATAACAACGAGGTCAGCATCCGCACAGTCTTCGTACTTAGCAGCATAAATCTTCTTAGGAGAAGTGAAGGCAAGAGCGTGGCTAAGGTCTTCAGCATCACCAACCGCTTTTTCAAACAATTGAGGAATTTCGATGATACCTAATTCTTGAGCGATACCTTGAGTAACAAGTGCGAAAGCATAAGATGAACCTACAGCGCCGTCACCAACAAGGATAACTTTTTTATGTTGTTTAGTTAATGTCATTATTCTAAACGTCTCCTTCTATTTTTTGGGGTTTCCCCATTCGCATTTATTCTACCACTTTTACTTTTCTTTGTCACGGTTTTACGCCTATTTTGGACGATGTAAACGTTTTTACTATTGTGTTCCGAAGGAGAAAAAAAGTGCTAAATGTGTTATAATAGTATGGTGAATTAATTAAAGAGAGGCATTGTTTTAATGCAGGATAATAACTTAGTTGATGTTAACTTAACATCTGAAATGAAGACCAGTTTCATCGATTACGCTATGAGTGTTATCGTGTCTCGGGCTCTTCCTGACGTGCGAGATGGTTTAAAGCCAGTTCATCGTCGGATCCTTTATGGAATGAATGAACTTGGGGTTACACCAGATAAACCACATAAGAAATCTGCCCGTATTACTGGGGATGTTATGGGTAAATACCATCCACACGGGGACTCTTCTATTTATGAGGCTATGGTTCGGATGGCTCAGTGGTGGAGCTATCGTTACATGCTTGTAGATGGGCATGGGAACTTTGGTTCTATGGATGGTGATGGAGCCGCGGCCCAACGGTATACGGAAGCTCGTATGAGCAAGATTGCTCTTGAAATGCTTCGGGATATCAACAAGAATACAGTTGATTTCACAGATAACTATGATGCCAGTGAACGCGAACCAAACGTCCTTCCAGCTCGCTTCCCTAACTTATTAGTCAATGGAGCGACAGGGATTGCGGTAGGGATGGCGACAAATATCCCTCCACACAACCTCGGTGAGTCGATTGATGCTGTCAAGCTAATGATGGACAATCCTGACGTGACAACGCGCGAACTGATGGAAGTCCTTCCTGGACCAGATTTCCCTACCGGTGCCTTGGTCATGGGCAAATCGGGTATTCATAAGGCCTATGAAACAGGAAAAGGCTCGATTGTCTTACGGTCTCGGACGGAAATTGAAGAGACCAAGACAGGGCGCGAACGCATTGTCGTTACAGAATTTCCTTATATGGTCAACAAGACCAAGGTGCATGAGCATATCGTTCGTTTGGTTCAAGAAAAACGAATCGATGGGATTACAGCAGTTCGGGATGAGTCTAACCGGGAAGGGGTTCGTTTCGTCATTGAAGTGCGCCGCGATGCTTCAGCAAATGTCATCTTAAACAACCTCTTCAAGATGACCCAAATGCAAACCAACTTTGGTTTCAACATGTTGGCTATCCAAAATGGTGTCCCTAAGATTCTCTCTCTTCGTGAGATTTTAAGATCTTATATTGAGCACCAAAAAGAAGTGGTGACTCGTCGGACTATCTTTGATAAAGAGAAGGCGGAAGCTCGTGCCCATATCTTGGAAGGTCTCTTAATCGCTCTCGAT
The DNA here is from genome assembly GCF_022240605.1 of Streptococcus sp. DFI.7.26. Lineage (NCBI taxonomy): Bacteria > Bacillati > Bacillota > Bacilli > Lactobacillales > Streptococcaceae > Streptococcus > Streptococcus sp. DFI.7.26. The sequence continues at coordinate 412,124 of NZ_JAKOGN010000001.1, forward strand.
CACATCGATGAAGTGATTAAAATCATCCGTAATAGTCAGACAGATGCAGAAGCACAAGCAGAATTGATGAGTAAATTCAAGCTTTCTGAGCGTCAAAGTCAGGCTATCTTGGATATGCGTCTTCGTCGTTTGACTGGTTTGGAACGTGACAAGATTCAAAGCGAATACGATGATCTCGTTGCCTTGATTGCTGATCTTGCTGATATTTTATCCAAGCCAGAGCGTGTAGTTGCGATTATCAAGGAAGAATTGGACGAGGTCAAACGGAAGTTTGGAGATCCACGTCGGACAGAATTGATGGTAGGAGAAGTTCTATCACTAGAAGACGAAGATTTGATCGAAGAAAGCAATGTTTTGATTACTCTCTCTAACAAGGGTTACATCAAGCGATTGGATCAAGATGAATTTACTGCTCAAAAACGTGGGGGACGTGGTGTTCAAGGTACAGGGGTCAAAGATGATGACTTTGTCCGTGAATTGGTTTCTACCAGCACCCATGATCGTTTGCTCTTCTTTACCAATAAGGGACGGGTTTACCGTCTGAAAGGCTATGAAATCCCTGAATACGGCCGTACAGCTAAGGGACTTCCAATTGTTAACTTGCTCAAGTTAGATGACGGAGAATCCATTCAGACCATTATTAACGTCGCTCAGGATCGTAGTGAAGATGCTTATCTCTTCTTTACAACCCGCTCAGGTTTGGTAAAACGGACCAGTGTAGCTGAGTTTGCCAATATTCGTCAAAATGGCTTGAAAGCTCTTAACCTCAAAGATGAGGATGAGCTGATCAATGTCTTCCTCACAGACGGAAATACAGACGTGATCATCGGGACTAAATTTGGTTATTCTGTCCGCTTCAATGAGTCTGTTGTACGGAACATGGGGCGTTCGGCAACTGGGGTTCGAGGTGTCAACCTTCGTCCAGGTGACCAAGTGGTCGGTGCAAGCGTCATTACAGATCAAGATGAAGTATTGATCATCACTGAAAAGGGATACGGTAAACGTACGCGTGCTGATGAATATCCAACAAAAGGACGTGGTGGTAAAGGGATTAAAACTGCTAATGTGGCTGATAAGAATGGTCCTCTAGCCGGTCTCATGACTGTCAAAGGAGATGAGGATTTGATGATTATCACCAATACAGGTGTCATGATTCGTACCAGCGTTGCCAATATTTCTCAAACTGGACGTTCGACCATGGGTGTGAAAGTGATGCGTCTGGATCAAGATGCCCAAATCGTAACCTTTACAACGGTTCAAGCTGACGAAAAAGATGAGTCAGACACTGAAACTGAAAGTGAAGGGTAGGATAAAAAATGGCTTCAAGAAGAAAAAAGAAGAAAACAAGCTTACGCAATCGCTTGATTAATATCTTTGCTACTTTACTAATCCTTTTGTCTATTGCCTTGATCTTTAATGCTCCGATTCGGAACATGATCATGGTGTGGCATACCAATCAGTATCAAGTCAACAAGGTATCGAAAAAGACCATTGATAAGAATAAAGATGCCAAGACTAGCTTTGATTTTAAAGAAGTCAAATCGCTTTCTACAGAATCTGTTATCAATGCCCAGTGGCAGGCGCAGAAGTTGCCTGTTATTGGGGGGATAGCAATTCCTGAGTTAAAGATGAACCTTCCGATTTTTAAAGGCTTAGATAATGTGGGACTCTATTATGGGGCAGGTACCATGAAAGAGGACCAGGTTATGGGGGAAAGGAATTACTCCTTGGCTAGTCACCATGTCTTTGGTTTGACAGGGGCAAATGAAATGCTCTTTTCCCCGTTAGAACATGCCAAAGCTGGAATGAAAATCTATATCACTGATAAGGAAAAGGTGTATACCTATGTCATCAATTCTGTTGAGACAGTGACACCAGATCGGGTCGATGTCATTGCAGATCGTGAAGGGGTTAATGAAATCACCTTAGTGACTTGTGAGGATGCCGCAGCAACTTATCGTACGATTGTAAAAGGTACTTTGGAAACTTCAGTAGATTACTCAAAAGCACCAAAAGATATACTGGAAGCTTTCACAAAATCTTATAATCAAATGCAATTATAATCAATTTAAAAAGAGGTCCTTGACCTCTTTTTTCTGTTGATTTTCTGCCAACTTGTAAGAGGATAGTCATAAAATGTTACCTGACTGACATATTTTTGCATGCTTTCTATTTTATAATAGAAGAGTGATAGAAAGAAACTTGGAGGAATCGAATGCGCACAGAAGATATCTATACTTTGTTAAGAAACTTCTGTGCCTTACTGGTCAATGATTTCCCTAAAACAGGGCTCATTACCAAGGGGATCTACGAAGTTGAACAGGTCTTCGAAACCATTAAAAACCTTCCTGATGATCAAGAACACTTAGTTCGATACGAAATTCGTCAATTTCTTGCGTCTTTGGAACAAGTGCAAGAGGGCTATCGAATTAACTTCTCAAATGAAGAAACTCGAATTCTTGAAAACTTAAGAGAAGTAGTTTGTCCAATTTAATTTATACAGAATCGTCCTTTTTCCTCCTCAATTGCGAATTATTAATTGAGGAGGTTTTTTATGTATCATATTGTATTTCAAGAATCAGGTCTCTTACCTAGAGAACGTTTGCTAACAGAAGGACCTGATAAGCTCAGTCATCAAGAATTGCTGTCCATCTTATTACGGACGGGGAACAAAAATAAACCAGTCTACGAGATCGCACAGGACCTGCTGGGCTCACTAAAGAGTTTAAAAGAACTGGCTAGTATGAGTTTTCAGGAGTTACAGGAAGTTCCAGGAATTGGGAAAGTTAAAGCCATTGAGCTGTTAGCTGCTATTGAACTAGGGAAACGAATACAGACTTCTGAAGTGATTGAAACGGAACAAATCATGAGTAGTCAGAAGCTGGCAAAAATGATGCAACAAAAAATAGGCCATGAGAAACAGGAACATTTATTGGCCTTGTATCTGAATACCCAAAATCAAATTATCCATCAGCAAGTGATTTTTATCGGAACAGTCAATCGTAGCATTGCAGAACCAAGAGAAATCTTGCACTATGCCATCAAGCATATGGCGACATCCTTAATCTTGGTTCACAACCACCCGTCTGGGATCATTCATCCCAGCAAGAATGATGATGGTGTCACCCAACAAATGATTGAAGCCTGCAATTGTCTAGGAATTGTTTTTCTTGACCATCTGATTGTCTCAACCGATGACTATTATAGCTACAGAGAGGAGACAGACTTATTGGTATAAAAAAAGAGAGTGGGACAGAAATCGGTAATTCGTTAGAATTCGATTTCGTCGTCCCACCTTCGCACAGTTGAGTAGGGCTGTAAAAGCTGATAAAATCAGCGTAGTAGAGCCCACTCAACCACTGCGTCTTGCTCGATCATCCAAAGACAATTGAGAGGCTAGGACTTTTGTCCCAGCCTCTTTGCTTATTATGTATTCTTGCGCATAAAGTAGAGAAGGGTTTGCAATTCACTGGTTAGATCGACATATTGGACTACCACATCTTTTGGAACTGTTAGGTGTACAGGAGAAAAGCTCAGGATTCCCTTGATACCAGCTTCAACCAGTAAATCTGCAACTTCTTGAGATTTTACACTTGGAACGGTTAAAATGGCTGTTTGAATCTCTTGTCCCTCAAGTTTTTCTTTTAGTGTGGAGATGCCGTAAATCGGAATACCATCTTTACTTTTAGTGCCGACTAACTTATGATCATCCGTATCAAATGCCATGACAATTTTCATTTTGTTTCGCTCATGGAAGCGATAGTGAAGAAGGGCACTTCCCATATTTCCAATTCCAACAATAGCTACATTGGTGATGGAGTTATCATTTAAGAGATCAGCAAAGAAGTTCATTAACTTTTTGACATCATAACCAAAACCACGTCGTCCTAGCTCTCCAAAGTAGGAGAAGTCACGACGAACAGTTGCGGAATCAATCCCGATGGCTTCAGCGATCTGTTTTGAATTTGCCCGCTCGATTTTCTCTGCATTAAAGCGTTTAAAAATACGGTAATACAAGGAGAGTCGTTTGGCAGTAGCACGAGGAATTGGATTAGTTTTATCTTGTTTCACAATATCACAACCTTTCAAATCTATTTTATAAAAAGTTTGTGAAAAAAGCAACTATCTTATACTAAAAAAACACCAAAATGGTGCTTTTCTTTGTTAGTTGGAATTTCTTAAACTCTGATCAAACTGAATCAGATAGCGATAGAAGTCACCGATTCTTCCAGTGAAAGGTAAAATTTGCCCCTTGTAGGTCACAGAAACAATCTGATAGGAATCTGGAAGGGTCACACAGCCTGAGAAGGCTAATAGACAGTGATCGATGTTGTCGTAGCTAACCTGACGTTCCTTTTGGTATGCATCCAAATAGGTGAGGACTACAGGACCATTGGTCATTACTTTTCAATCCTTTCAAAGATTTCACGTTCAACTAAACTGTCCATGAGGAAGTAGAATTTTTGTTGGATAATCTTGTTTTCTGGATTTTTGAAAATATTCACCAAACGAAGGCCTGACTTATCAGTAATGTTAATTTTAAATCCTGTTAAATCCTTATTGATGATAATTTTTAACTTAAAGCCATCTCCGCTATTTGGAATAGCTTCTAATAAACGATTTAATTCGTAGTTACCAACCTTTGTTTGTGCAAAAGTATTGTCGCGTAGGGTATATTTCTTGATATTTGGGTGGATTGCGTATGTGTAATCACAGTTTGTTAATGAGACAGATGTTTCAAATGCCATGTAATTCTCCTAAAATTTTATGAATGTTTGTAATAAAAATATCGACTTCATCAGAAGTATTGAATTCAGATAAACTAATGCGAATAGATTCCTTCAAGCGAGGTGAATCTTCGCCATAATAAGCTGCAAGGACGTGACTTGGCTGAACAGTCCCCGCAGTACAAGCAGAGCCAGTTGAGACTGAAATCCCTGCCATATCTAAACGAAGCAGTAAGATATCATTGCTGATACCAGGAAAGCCAATGTTCAAGACGTGAGGAAGTTTGGAATCTGTGCCATTCAGATAGAAATCTAGATCTTTTAAGCCAGTTAGGATTCGTTCAGATAAGCTTTGAATATACAGATAATTTGCGTCTAACTGATCAGTAGACTCTTTGAGGGATTGCGCCATTCCAGCAATTGAAATCAAGTTCTCTGTACTAGCTCGACGCTTGTCTTCTTGGTCACCCCCGTGTAAGAGATTGAAGAAGTCAGGCTTTTTAGCATAGAGAAGACCAACTCCCTTAGGCCCGTGAAATTTATGGGCGGATGCGGTTAGAAAATCAACTCCTAACTCTTCAGGGGCTACAGCAAGTTTACCAACGGCTTGAACAGCATCGACATGAAAAGCTGCAGGATGGTCTTTCAAAAGGTCTGAAATAGCCCTGATGGGTAAGAGATCGCCCGTCTCGTTATTGGCATACATAGTGGAGACCAAAATAGTATCGGGACGAAGAGCAGCTTGAATATCTTCTGGACGAATCATTTGATCGACGGGTTGAATAATGGTGACTTTAAAGCCAAATTCATCGACCAAGTACTCAATCGGTTCAAGAACGGCATGGTGTTCGATAGCCGTGGTAATAATATGCTTCCCTTTCTGTCTATGTTTGAGACAGTAGCCCTTTATAACAGTGTTATTGCTTTCGGTTCCCCCAGAAGTGAAGGTAATCTGTTGACTAGAGGTCTTTAAACAAGTTGCAACGCATTCCCTGGCATCTCTAAGAATCTTTTTTGCTTGGCGACCGTGGGAGTGGAGACTAGATGGATTTCCAAAGCTGGTTTCCATCGTTTCTGTCATCACCTTGATTACTCCTGGGCTTAGGGGAGTGGTTGCCGCATTGTCAAAATAAATCACGCCATCACCTTATTTCTTGTGGTATGCAAAGAGTGGACTAACTGGTTTACGCTCTTGGATACGAACAAGGGCCTCTCCAATTAATTCGCTTGCAGTAATGTATTTTACATTTTTTGGTTTTTGCTCTTTGGTTGCTACAGAGTCTGTAACTAAAATTTCTTTAATCGGTGCTTGGTCTAGTAATTCTGCAGCTCCTTTAACGAAAAGTCCGTGACTAGAAACAGCATAAATCTCAGTAGCGCCATCTCGTTGGACAATTTTTGCAGCTTCAGAGAAGGTTTTTCCTGTATTCAAAATATCATCGATCAGGATTGCTTTTTTACCTTTAACATCCCCAATGATGTAGCCCTCGTCACGGCTAGAGTCGTCTTGGGCGTAGTCGATGATAGCAATTGGGGCATCTAGATATTCTGCAAGATTTCGTGCGCGTTTCACTCCAGAATTTTTAGGGCTGACAACCACTACATCTGAACCGGTTAAACCTTGTTTGATATAGTGATCAGCAAATAGAGGAATCGTGAACAAGTTGTCTACTGGGATATCGAAGAAGCCTTGTACTTGAACCGCATGAAGATCGAGGGTTACAACACGGTCTACCCCTGCCTTGACAAGCATGTTGGCAACTAATTTTGCTGTAATTGGTTCGCGAGGAGCAGCAGTGCGGTCTTGACGAGCATACCCAAAGTATGGAAGGACCACGTTCACGGTATGGGCACTTGCTCGTTGGCAAGCATCTACCATGATTAACAATTCCATCAAGTGATTGTTCACTGGGAAGCTAGTAGATTGGATGATGTAAATATCATATCCACGCACACTTTCTTCGATATTAATTTGGATTTCACCATCTGAGAATTGACGTGAAGAAAGCTTTCCGAGTGGGATGCCAGCAACTTCTGAAATTTTTTGTGCAATTTCTTGGTTGGAGTTGAGTGCGAAGAGCTTCATATTGTTTTTTTCTGACATGTGTTTGATCCTCATTAAGATATTTTTGTCTAGTCTTATTTTAGCAAAAAAATTCAGTAATTTCAGCTTTTTAGCAAACTTTGGGCCAATCTTGCTACTTTACTTTTTGCAGGCTTGTATTCAATTTGTTTTTCCTTGAGAAATTCGTGAAAATAAGTTTCATCTGAGGCGTCATCCACCTCCATTTCTAATTCATAGTCCTCGATAGAGTTATAGCGACTACGGTCAAAAGCTAATAAACCTTTAGGGATTCTTTTCTCCCGTCTCTCTGTTTCTAGATTTCCCCAGACATCTAAAGCGGATAAAGGAATGTTTAAATCAGTGAGAAAGCTGGCAATCTCACCTTGAGGAAGTTTTTTCTTGGAGAGAAAGGCTTCTACTTGATCAAAAGTAAGGGCTTGATTGTATTCAAAATGTCCCGCATCTTGCGGTACTTTAAGGGTTAGCTCAGCCCGATCAGCTAAGGTACGAATTCGCAAGGCCATCCGATGATTCCGGATAGCATGGTCGGGCGTATCAATATAGTGATTGGTTTGTCGGATAGGTGGTTGGTCTTTGAAAAAGTCTTCTAGAGAATGGTACTCTTCCTCGGTTAGTAAGGTTTTAAATTCAATTTCTAAATGATTCATAGCTACGTCCTTTTCTTTCGTTTGCAAGCTCTTTATGATATAATAATAGATGTGTTTATTTTATACAAAAAACTTTGAGATGACAAGGTGATTCAATGGCGATTGATTGGGAAAATTTTTTAGATCCCTATATCCAAGCAGTTGGAGAATTGAAGATTAAACTTCGTGGGATAAGAAAGCAGTACCGCAAACAACAAAAGCATTCCCCAATCGAGTTTGTGACCGGTCGTGTGAAGCCGATTGAGAGTATTCTCGAAAAGATGGAACGCAGAAGTATTTCTGAAGAGAACCTGGCTCAAGATATGCAAGATATTGCTGGTCTGAGGGTCATGGTTCAATTTGTAGACGACGTAGATGAAGTCCTAGAAGTCTTGCGGAAGCGTCAGGATATGCGCGTGGTTCAAGAACGAGACTATATTCGTCACAAGAAATCAAGTGGGTATCGAAGCTATCATGTAGTGGTAGAGTATCCAGTAGATACCATTAATGGCTATGAAACGATTTTGGCAGAGATTCAGATTCGTACCCTGTCTATGAATTTCTGGGCCACCATTGAACACTCATTAAATTACAAATATAAAGGAGATTTTCCGGACGAGATTAAGAAGCGTCTTGAAGTCACCGCGAATTTGGCTTATCAACTCGATGAGGAAATGGGTGCCATTCGTGATGCCATTCAGGAGGCGCAAGCTCTTTTTGATCCAATGCATCGTAAATTAAACGATGGCGTCGGAAATAGTGATGATACAGATGAGGACTACAGGTAAAAAGGTTTCGATTATTCGAAATCGAAAACGCCAGAGCGAAGAGGTTTTTCAACAACTTCGTTATAAATTAAAAAAGAATAATTTTATCTTAACTGAGAAGCATCCGGATATCGTAATCTCTATCGGTGGGGATGGTATGTTGCTCTCTGCTTTTCATAAGTACGAGAGTCAATTGGATCGGGTTCGTTTTGTTGGGGTGCATACGGGGCATCTTGGATTTTATACGGACTATTTAGATGATGAGATTGACAAGTTGGTAGAAAATCTCAAGTTCGATACAGGTGCCAAGGTATCTTACCCAATCCTTAATGTCAAAGTGACTTTTGATAATGGGGATACGAAGATTATGCGAGCCCTTAACGAAGCGACAATCAAACGCAGCGATCGAACCATGGTTGCTGATTTAACCATCAATGGCGTTCATTTTGAGCGATTCAGAGGGGATGGCATTACGGTTTCGACCCCTACAGGTAGCACAGCTTATAACAAATCTTTGGGAGGAGCTGTGCTTCACCCGACGATCGAAGCGCTTCAAATTGCTGAAATTGCTAGTCTGAATAATCGTGTCTATCGAACTTTGGGGTCATCGATTATTGTTCCCAAAAAAGATAAGATTGAAATTACGCCTAGCCGGCCAGGTTTTCACATTCTCTCTGTTGATAATTCAACTTATTCCTATCGAAATATCGCCCATATTGAGTACCAGATTGATAACCACAAGATCAATTTCGTAGCGAGTCCAAGTCATACCAGTTTCTGGAATCGGGTCAAGGATGCCTTTATTGGAGATATTGACGAATGAGGTTCGAGTTTATTGCGGATGAACATGTCAAGGTTAAAACCTTTCTGAAGAAACATCAGGTTTCAAAAGGCTTATTGGCCAAGATCAAGTTTTCTGGAGGCCAGATTTTAGTCAATGGCGTCGAACAAAATGCCATTTATCTACTCGATATAGGAGATAAGGTAACGATTGATATTCCCTCTGAGGAAGGTTATGAAGCCTTGGAGGCCATTGATCGTGATTTGGAAATCTTGTACGAAGACGATCATTTCTTGATTATCAACAAACCTGCAGGAGTGGCATCCATTCCTAGCTCCCTTCATTCCAATACCATTGCGAACTTTGTCAAGGGATACTATGTTCGCCATCAGTATGAAAATCAGCTCGTTCATATTGTCACTCGTTTAGACAAGGATACTAGTGGGATCATGCTTTTTGCAAAACATGGCTATGCCCATGCTCGCTTAGATAAACAACTTCAAGCTAAGACCATTCAAAAACGTTATTTTGCATTGGTAAAGGGAAAAGGCGAGTTGGAAAGCAAGGGGGATATCATTGCCCCCATTGCGCGTGATGAAGACTCCATTATTACCCGAAAGGTAGCGAAAGGTGGCAAGTATGCTCATACTAGCTACCAAGTTGTTCAGTCTTTTGGTGATATTCATCTAGTGGATATCCAGTTGCACACAGGCCGGACCCATCAGATTCGCGTTCATTTTTCTCATATTGGTTTTCCACTTTTGGGAGATGATCTCTATGGAGGTTCGTTAGAAGATGGGATTCTTCGACAAGCCTTGCATTGCCATTCCTTGGCTTTCTATCATCCTTATTTGGAAGAGGAGCTCCGAATTGAAAGCTCGCTGCCAGATGATTTTAGCCAAGTTTTAAAACAGTTATCAAATTTTTAATTTTTTTCAAAGGAGAAACTCATGGAAGTTTTTGAAAGTCTCAAAGCCAACCTTGTTGGTAAGAATGCTCGTATTGTGTTACCAGAAGGGGAAGAGCCTCGTATTCTGCAAGCAGCAAAACGGATTGTAAAAGAAACAGACGTTACACCTGTCTTGCTTGGTAATCCAGATAAGATTCGTATTTACCTTGAAATTGAAGGAGTTTTGGAAGGATACGAAGTTATCGACCCGCATTCTTACGCAGGCTTTGATGAGATGGTAGCTTCTTTGGTAGAACGTCGGAAGGGTAAAATGACAGAAGAAGAAGCGCGTCAAATTTTGCAAGACGATGTCAACTACTTTGGTGTTATGTTGGTACATCTGGGAATCGTTGATGGTATGGTATCAGGTGCGATTCACTCAACAGCTGCAACCGTTCGTCCAGCACTTCAAATTATCAAAACTCGTCCGAATGTCAAACGCACTTCAGGTGCCTTCCTCATGGTTCGTGGATCTGAACGTTACTTGTTTGGAGACTGTGCGATTAACATCAGTCCGGATGCTGAAGGATTGGCAGAAATTGCCATCAACTCTGCTATCACAGCCAAGATGTTTGGCATCGATCCGAAAATCGCCATGTTGAGCTATTCAACTAAAGGTTCTGGTTTCGGTGAAAGTGTTGATAAAGTTGTTGAGGCAACAAAAATCGCTCATGAACTTCGTCCAGATCTAGAAATTGATGGAGAATTGCAATTTGACGCTGCTTTTGTACCAGAAACAGCAGCATTGAAAGCTCCAGGAAGCAAGGTGGCAGGACAAGCCAATGTCTTTATCTTCCCAGGTATTGAAGCAGGAAACATTGGGTACAAGATGGCAGAACGTCTTGGTGGCTTTGCCGCAGTAGGTCCAGTTTTGCAAGGGTTGAACAAACCAGTTAACGACCTTTCTCGCGGATGTAATGCAGATGACGTTTACAAATTGACCTTGATCACAGCAGCTCAAGCAGTGGAACAATAAGAATGATTGAAAGGCTTAGGAGTTTCCTAGGCTTTTATTGTAGAGTCAGAATCTCTAAACTAGAACCCATTCTATGGTATACTAGGAATATGATGGATTTAAAAGACTATGGGATTAATATGTGGGAGGAGGAAAAAATTGCCTCTTTCCGAGAAAAGTTATTAGCCTGGTACGATGCCAATAAACGGGATCTCCCCTGGAGACGGACGCAAGATCCTTATAAAATATGGATCTCAGAGATTATGCTCCAGCAGACACGTGTTGATACGGTTATTCCTTATTATGAGCGTTTTTTAGATTGGTTTCCGACGATTGCGGATCTGGCTCAGGCTCCAGAAGAAAAGCTCTTAAAAGCTTGGGAAGGCTTGGGCTATTACTCACGGGTCCGCAACATGCAGAAAGCTGCTCAGCAAATCATGGAGGTCCATGGGGGTGTTTTCCCATCAAGCTATGAGGCTATCTCTAAACTCAAGGGAATTGGACCTTATACAGCTGGTGCCATTGCTAGTATTGCCTTTAGCTTGCCAAAGCCAGCAGTGGATGGCAATGTCATGCGGGTTTTAGCTCGTTTGTTTGAGGTAGACTACGATATCGGAATCCCGACTAATCGCAAGATTTTTCAAGCCATGATGGAAGTCTTGATCGATCCAGAGCGTCCTGGTGATTTCAATCAGGCTTTGATGGATTTGGGCTCAGATATTGAATCCCCAGTCAATCCACGTCCGGAAGAGAGTCCTGTAAAAGAGTTTAGCGCGGCCTATCAGCATGGGACCATGGATCGCTATCCCATCAAGGCTCCAAAGAAGAAACCAGTACCCGTTTATTTAACATCCTTTATTGTCAAGGATAGTCAAGGGCGCTACCTGCTGGAAAAAAATGAGCGAGAAGGACTCTTGTCAGGCTTCTGGCATTTTCCCATGATTGAAGTGGATAGTCTATCTGAGAACCTGGGCCAATTGTCTCTATTGGATGAGAAAGAACAAGCAGAGGACAATCTAGAGATTCTCTCCTTTGAACAGGACTATGACTTGGTCATTGATTGGCAAGAGAGAACTTATCCCTTGGTCCAGCATGTCTTTTCGCACCGCAAGTGGCAGGTTCAAATCCAGTACGGATTGGTAAAAGAAGGAGAACAAGCAACCAGTGAATCAACTATTTGGTTAAAACCGGAAGAATTTTCGGCCTATCCTTTTGCCAAACCCCAGCAGAAGATTTGGACGACTTTTACAGAAAATGAAAATTGAGAGTGGGACAGAAATCGGTAATTCGTTAGAATTCGATTTCGTCGTCCCACCTCCGCACAGTTGAGTAGGGCTGTAAAAGCTGATGAAATCAGCGTAGTAGAGCCCACTCAACCACTGCGTCTTGCGCGACAATCCAAAAACAATTGAGAGGCTAGGACTTTTGTCCCAGCCTCAATTTTTTTATAGATGAGCGAATGCTTTGATTTCTTCTTCTGACATGGATGAGTCGCAACGAACGGTAACTTCACCGGCTTCGACATGTAAAAATCCAGGAACAGTTGGAATACCATAGGTAGAGCGGAAGGCTTGCAAGGCATCAAGTTGACTTGGTTCTTCACTATTAATGAAGTAGATATGGGCTTTAGTTTCGGCTACTACCGTTGCTAATTTAGCAGCGAACTTACGGCAATATGGGCAAGTCTTACGTCCAATAAAGAAGGTTGCTGTTTCTTTTTGGTCGATGGCTTCTTGCGCACGCGCAACAGTGGTTACTTCAAGATCTTTAATATCTTCTAAAAATTGTTCCATGAGATTACCTCGCTTTCTTATAAATCTAGTATGCCATAAAGGGCGAAAAAATGCTGTATTTTGATACGAAAAAAAGATGAGATTGGTTGATCTCATCTTTTGTGGTTGCTTATTTTACAAAGGCATTGATTTCAGCTTCGATGTTAGCAATTTTAGCTTGAGAATCTTCGTTGCTTTCACCAACAACGGCAATGTAGAACTTGATTTTTGGTTCTGTACCTGAAGGGCGAACGGCAATCCAAGAACCATCCTCAAGTGTGTATTTCAATACATCACTTGGAGGAGTTGTCAAGGCTGTTACAGTGCCATCAGCGGCAGTAGATGTTTGTGCTTTGAAGTCTTCAACGATAGCGATGGCAGTTCCATTGAATTCTTTTGGACCGTTTTCACGGAATTTCGCCATGATCGCTTTGATTTGCTCAGCACCGTCAACACCAGAAAGTGTAACAGAGATTGTCTTTTCAGCATAGTAGCCGTACTCTTTGTAGATTTCTTCGATACCGTCAGCAAGTGTCAAACCACGAGAGCGGTAGTAAGCAGCAAGCTCAGCAACGACAAGGACAGCTTGGATGGCATCTTTATCACGTACGAATGGCTTAATCAAGTAACCGAAGCTTTCTTCAAATCCCATCATGTAAGTGTGATTGTGTTTTTCTTCAAATTCTTGAATTTTTTCAGCGATAAATTTGAAACCAGTCAGAACGTTGAACATAGTTGCGCCGTAGCTTTCAGCAATCTTCGTTACCAAGTCAGTTGATACGATAGATTTGCATAGGGCTGCATTTTCTGGAAGTGTGCCAGCATTTTTGTGGGCTTCCAATATGTATTTAGCCATGATAGCACCGATTTGGTTACCTGAAAGGTTAAGGTAGCTACCATCTTTTTGAAGGACTTCAACACCGACACGGTCAGCGTCAGGGTCTGTTGCAACAAGAACATCAGCACCAACTTGGCGACCAAGTTCTTCTGCAAGAGCAAAGGCTGCTTGACTTTCTGGGTTTGGAGATTTAACCGTTGAGAAGTCTGGGTCTGGAGTTGCCTGAGCTTCTACGACTTGTACAGAGTCAAATCCTGCCTGCGCAAGAGCGCGACGAGCCAACATTTCACCAGTACCGTGAAGTGGAGTGTAGACAATCTTCATGTCTTTACCGAACTCTTCGATCAAGGCAGGGTTAATGTTAACATCTTTGACTTCTTTGAGGTATTCAGCATCAATAGCTTCACCGATGACTTCAATCAAACCAGATGCTTTTTCAGCTTCTACATCCGCAACTTCTACAGCGAAAGGATTGTCAATGGCACGGATATAAGTTGTCAATGCGTCCGCGTCGTGTGGAGGCATTTGACCACCATCTTCACCGTAAACCTTGTATCCATTAAACGGAGCAGGGTTGTGGCTAGCAGTAATCATAATCCCTGCGAAGCAGTTGAGGTGACGAACAGCAAATGAAAGTTCTGGAGTTGGACGGAGACTTTCAAAGACATAGGATTTAATACCGTGTTTTGCAAGAACGGCTGCTGATTCAAAGGCAAATTCTGGAGAGAAGTGACGGCTATCGTAGGCAATGGCTACACCACGTTCTTTTTCATTTCCACCTTTAGATTCAATCAAACGAGCCAAACCTTCAGTTGCTTGACGGACTACATAGATGTTAATACGGTTTGTACCCGCACCAATCAATCCGCGCATACCAGCAGTACCGAATTCAAGGTTTGTGTAAAAGGCATCTTCTTTTGTTTTTTCATCCATGCTTTCCAAATCACGATGAAGGTAATCTGGTAGGTCAGCGAAATCAGCCCATTTTTGGAAGTTTTCTTGATAAGTCATAGTGCAACTCCTTATTTCTATAAATTAATCGCTTACATTATAGCATTTTTTTTCTGAAAAAACTAGATTCAATAGCAATTGTTTTCAAATTTATATGCTGAGTGTCCACAAAAAAATCACACCTCCATTTGAAAAGTGTGATAATCGAAAATGACTTATAATGAATTCTTAACTTTTGAGAGAGGTGGGATGATCGCTAGTGTCAGAATGACTGTCGCAAGGACCTCAATCAATGAGTTGGTGGTTAAAACAGCGCCGAGGAAGGCTTGGATACCACCTGGATAATTTTTTGAAAAGAAGATGAAAATACCTGAAAGCACAAAGAAAGTGTTGGTGAAAGATCCAACCGCGGCAGCGATTGCCAGTCCGGATTTATTATGGATCAACTTGTACACAAAGTAAGGGGTGATCCCAATGAGGATACGAGGAACCAGCACAATAATCAGAGAGTAAATGTTCCCTTTTTCAACAAAGGGACTGAATAAATAACTACTTGGTAGCTGAACAATGGTGTTGATGGTGAGGCTAAAGAGTCCCATTAAAAGTCCTAAGGTCCCACCAATACGAGGTCCATAAAGAATGGAGGCAATGACAACTGGGATATGGACGAAGGTCGGTGGAATTAGAAAGGGGAAGAATTGGAAGATCATGGTTGATGTAAAATGAATGGTCACCATGATAGCGAAGAAAATAGAAATTTGTGCAATGGATGAAGAAGATTTTCTCATGAGAGCGACTCCTGTATAATAGTTAGAATGGTTTCGATGGAAGCTAAAGCACCAGATCCCTGATCGCCACAAGCTAGTAAAGCTTCGCGCGGTGGGATGATTTGGTAGCCGTAGCTTTTTAGGGTTTCAAGATTGTTTTGTGTAGCGGGGTGGTCCAGCATCTTGGTATTCATAGCGGGTGCTAGGAATTTCTTCACCTCAGATGGTAGGGCCAAAGCAGTGCTGGTAACAATAGTATCTGCAAAGCCGTGGGCTAATTTTGCAATGGTATTGGCACTAGCAGGTGCGACTAGAAAAAGATCGGCCTCTTTCCCCAAGTCAATATGTTGGATTTGTTTTGGATCGTCTTCTGTCATGACCTCTACCAGGACAGCTTGTTTGGAGAGGACCTGAAGTGTTAGAGGGGTAATAAAAGCTGTAGCTGCAGGAGTCATGAGAACCTTAACCTGGTGACCGAGCTTGGTCAATTGACTGGTGAGATCCGCCGCCTTATATGCAGAAATACTTCCTGTAACAGCTAGTAGAATATTGGCCATAGGTTTTATCCTTTGTTCCTAATGTGATGGTAGATTTTTTGAGCTATATCCAATTTCGTTTCGGCTATTTGAATAGCATCTTTCGTAACTAAATAAGCCTGATGCTTTCCGTCTTGAATTTCGCTTAAGTCATTGGCAACAATCATTTCTGCCTGATTCTTTTCGAGGCTTGCGCGAGCAACGGATAGGAGTTGATCCTGAGCTACATCAACCAGCAGTTTAAAGCCAATCAAGCGTATGTCTGGATTCCAAGTTTTTACTAGAGAAATCAACTTAGGATTTTTCTTCAAAAAGAGAACTTGGTAGTCGTCGTCTGAGGTGATTTTCGACTCTTGATTAGTGCGATGAAGAAATTGTTCCAGATCGCTAGCCTCTTTTACATCTTCCAATCCAACCATATAGACTGGACTATAATCTGAAACCGCCATGGCATGAATGAGCACTTGGTGTTTAGGAGTTTGTTCTTCTAGAACTAGCTGAAGTTCGGCGACGTTTGCCGTTAGAATCATTGTTAAAAGGGGGTGTTCTTTTGGACGAACAGCCGTTGGACTGGTAACCAGAGTCACAGGGAAGCCAGCGTCAAGAAACCGCTCAACGATCATTTTTCCTAACTGACCAGTAGAATGATTGGTTATTGAGCGAACTTGATCGATTTTCTCGCTGGTTCCTCCAGAAGTAATCAAAATATTCATAGGTTTATTTTACAAGAATTTTATATTTTAGTAAAGCCAGGAACACGGCTCATACGATTGTTGGTCAAGGGGATGCAAAGGCGGTAGAGTAGACGATGAAGGGACTAATAGTTATTTCATATAGAAGGGTATAAGAAATTAGAATGAAGGCTGATAAGGTCCATTTTAAAGGCAAAAACCGAACGAATAGAAAAAGTTTGACATTTAAAATATATATCCTCGCAAAATTTCTGTATAATAGGATTATAAAATAGTGAGGAGATTCAGATGAAGACAGATATCGAAATTGCACAAAGTATTGAATTGAAACCAATCACAGATGTAGTAGAGAAATTGGGCATTCAATTTGATGACTTGGAACTCTATGGAAAGTACAAGGCAAAATTAACCTTTGACAAGATCCAAGCCGTTCAGAAGGAAGAACCAGGAAAACTCATCTTGGTAACAGCCATTAACCCGACTCCAGCTGGAGAAGGGAAGTCTACCATCACCATTGGTTTGGCAGATGCATTAAATAAAATTGGAAAACAAACCATGATTGCCATTCGCGAACCTTCTTTAGGTCCTGTTATGGGGATTAAAGGTGGTGCAGCTGGGGGAGGCTATGCTCAAGTACTCCCAATGGAGGATATCAACCTTCATTTCACGGGTGACATGCATGCCATTACAACAGCAAATAATGCTCTTTCAGCATTGATTGATAATCATTTGCATCAAGGAAATGAGCTAGGCATTGACCAACGTCGGATTATCTGGAAACGGGTAGTGGACTTGAATGACCGTGCTTTGCGACACGTATCGGTT
Organism: Streptococcus sp. DFI.7.26; assembly: GCF_022240605.1. Taxonomy (NCBI): domain Bacteria; kingdom Bacillati; phylum Bacillota; class Bacilli; order Lactobacillales; family Streptococcaceae; genus Streptococcus; species Streptococcus sp. DFI.7.26. The sequence goes on from NZ_JAKOGN010000001.1 coordinate 429,396, forward strand.
GGTCTCGGTGGACCGCTCAATGGGATTCCTCGTGAAGACGGGTTTGATATCACCGTTGCTTCTGAGATTATGGCCATCCTTTGCTTGGCGACAGATATTGAAGACTTGAAACGTCGTTTGGCTAATATTGTGATCGGTTACCGCTATGATCGTAGTCCAGTTTATGTCCGTGATTTGGAAGTGGAAGGGGCGCTTGCCTTGATTCTGAAAGATGCAATCAAGCCAAACTTGGTCCAAACCATCTATGGAACGCCAGCCTTTGTTCATGGTGGACCTTTTGCTAATATTGCTCATGGATGTAATTCTGTTTTAGCTACCTCAACCGCTCTTCGTTTAGCCGATTACGTAGTGACAGAAGCAGGTTTTGGGGCGGATTTGGGAGCTGAAAAATTCTTGGATATCAAAACACCAAATCTTCCTGTTAGTCCATCTGCAGTGGTGATTGTCGCAACGATTCGTGCTTTGAAGATGAATGGTGGAGTTGCCAAAGATGCTCTTTCTGAAGAAAATGTAGAAGCTGTTCGTTCAGGTTTTGCGAACTTGGAGCGCCACGTAGAAAATATGCGTAAATTCGGAGTTCCTGTAGTAGTGGCTATTAATGAATTTGTCACAGATACAGAAGCTGAAATTGCAGCTCTGAAAGAACTCTGTGCTTCTATTCAAGTTCCTGTTGAATTGGCGAGCGTTTGGGCTGATGGTGCTGATGGAGGATTGGCCCTAGCAGAAACAGTAGTGGAGACACTTGAAACAAGTCCAGCCAACTACAATCGTCTTTATGATAATGACCTTTCTGTTGAAGAAAAGATCACTAAGATTGCCCAAGAAATTTACCGGGCCGACAATGTTGTCTTTGAGAAGAAAGCCAAAACTCAGATTGCTCAGATCGTGAAAAATGGCTGGGACAAGTTGCCAGTTTGTATGGCTAAGACCCAATATAGTTTCTCAGATGATCCAAGTCTCCTCGGGGCGCCGTCTGGTTTTGACATTACCATTCGCGAATTGGTACCTAAGACTGGTGCAGGCTTCATTGTTGCTTTGACAGGTGAAGTGATGACTATGCCTGGATTACCAAAACGTCCTTCTGCTTTGAACATGGATGTAGCAGAAGATGGTACTGCTTTAGGATTGTTCTAAAAAAATATATAGAGGTTGTCGGACAACCTCTATTTTTTTGCTTTTGGGGTATAATAGAGAGATAGAAAGCGAGAAGACCATGCTGAAGATAAGACCCGTCACCCTTGAAGATGCTTCTGAACTTGTCAGGATTTATGCCCCTTATGTTGAGAAAACAGCCATCACTTTTGAATACCAGGTTCCGACGATTGAGGAATTTGAAAGGCGTATCGAAAAGATCCTTCAACGTTTTCCCTATTTAGTAGCTGAAGTAGACGGTCAAGTCCTTGCTTATGCCTATGCCTCAACCTATTATGATCGATCAGCATATGATTGGGCGTTGGAAGTATCCGTCTATGTGGATCAAGATCATCGTGGGCAAGGACTGGGTACTCGTTTGTATGAGGCGTTAGAGATGGAGTTAGAGGCGCGTGGTTATCTACGTTTCTTAGCTTGCATTGCCCTGCCAAATCCAGCTAGTATCGCCCTCCATGAGAAACGTGGCTATGTGAAAGTTGCTCATTTTCCTAAAATTGGCTATAAATTTGATCAATGGCATGATATTGTCTGGATGCAAAAGACCATCGAAGGGCCTGTGAAGCCCCTAATGTAAAAAATAGAAGGAGCTTAGCTTTGCTCAATTTCTTTTAAGTTATTTAAAAGGAAGTCTAGAATGAGCCTCTTGACAGCTTGTGGACGTTCATGGTACACTAAGTCTATGCGATGAGTCGATTGGCTCTTAGGAGTCTTTTGCGCTGAGGAGGTCTACATTCAATTGTAACGCAGGAGCGGACCTTGAACAGTTGTGTGAACCGGCTGTTCTCATCGAAAGATGCCTCGATCCCTTACCGTTTGGTAGGGGATTTTTTTTGTAAAAATTCATTGTAAGCAAATACATAAATTTGTTTGCCTCTTATGACTACCGGTGATATAATGATGTAAATAAATGGATTCATTTGTGTTTGAAAGGAGATGGTTATAGTGTATGATCAAAACAGTCCAAACAACAAGTGGTCACAAGAAACGTTTCAACGGATCAGTGAACTGGAAAAATTAGAACAATATCAGGCTAAGTTGCTCATTATGAAGGAACAAATGAAGAATAATATTCATTGGAGAAACGCCACTATTCTTGGTGGTATTCTAGCTTTTCTCTCCTTCCAACTTGTTAGATGGCGAGCAGCGATTGTTATCATTCTTCTTGTAGTGGTGTTTTATTATTTACCAGCATACAAAAAACGAAAAGCCTTATTCGGAGATCAGGTTCGATCCAATGAAGAGATTTATATTACAGATTTTCTTTGTCCCATCCTGAAAGAAGTTTTTCCTCAAGCGGAGCTAACTCTGACAGCTGACTACCCAATGAATGTCCTGCAGGTCATTAGTCCGAGATCGACTAAGTTTGATCTCTTTCATCAATTGTCTTTCCATGATGAAAAGAATCTCGTAGTAGCCAATCTCTATGCTTATCATATTGAGACGCGAACAAAGAGAGACTCTAGTGGGGAAACTCATACGGTCAGAGAAGAAGTTGAAGATTTTGCTGGTCAGATTTTTTCTTTAAAAGCTCCTATCTCATTTCCAGGGCACTTGAGAGTTGTTCCAACCAAGAAATCTTTGTTTTTAAAAAGAGAACTAAAAGGTGCCTATCCGGGTGCTGGACCTAATGAAGTCCAAATTGAAACAGAAGATATCCAAAACAATGAAAATTACAATATCTATTGTACAGATGAACTGGCTGCTCGAAAATTCTTAAAACCCAAGATCCTAGAATGGTTTGATCAGCAAATTTCTCAAAATGCTATGTGTGTTTATTTAGTACAAGATACACTCTATATTTCCTTATATATTAACCGCTACCTTTTCCCAACACCGAATAGAAAAGATGCAATCGAAAGTCTTTCTATTGCTGCAGAGTATCAAAAACTCTGTAGGGAGATTGATCTCATTGATGAATTAACCAATATATTTAAAGGAGAATAACTATGTTAGGATTATTTATTGCCATTGTCGTTTTTGCTCTTGTCATTGTTATGTGGTTTATCGGTGAAAGCAATCGCTTGAATCGTTATCAGGTCATGATTGAAGAAGCAAAGAGAACGGTTGATATAATTCTTGTCAAACGCTACGATACCATTTCTGAAATGTTGAAGGTGGCTAAGGCCTATGCCAAACATGAAGAGAAAGTCTTTACCGAATTAGTAGCCCTTCGTCAAGGTGCGTCAATCCAAGAATCTAACCAAGTCATTGCCAATCAAAACGATGTTTTGGCACAAATCCGAGCAGTAGGTGAGAATTATCCAGATCTCTTATCTTCTAACCAATTCTTGGCCTTGCAAAAAGAAATTGCAGATGAAAATGAAGATTTGGCAGCTTCTAAACGCATTGTTAATAGTAATATTAGCCAAATCAACCAAGCCATAGTAACCTTCCCAACTTCACTAGTGGCGGGTATCAAAGGGATGCAACAGGTGCCATTTTTATTGGAAGACACACAAGGAAAGAAGGATTTGAATGATTTGGATTATGAAATCCATTAATTTTCAATAAAAGCTATTCTATATCTAGAAACTATCCCGGTCTTAGATCGGGATTATTTTGTTTTTATAAGTGTAAAATACACTTTTCATTTGTAGGGAAAAATAGTATAATAGATAAAATTCACAAATTTTTAGAAAATTCCGAAAGAGGTTTTATTATGGGATATACAGTTGCTGTTGTTGGTGCTACAGGTGCCGTTGGTGCACAAATGATCAAAATGTTGGAAGAATCAAGTCTTCCAATTGATAAGATTCGCTACCTTGCATCTGCGCGTTCTGCAGGGAAGGTCTTGCAATTCAAAGGGCAAGACGTGACCATTGAAGAAACAACTGAAGAGGCTTTTGCAGGAGTAGATATCGCTCTCTTCTCGGCTGGAGGATCAACTTCAGCTAAATATGCACCATATGCTGTTAAAGCTGGTGCGGTCGTAGTAGATAACACTTCTTACTTCCGTCAAAATCCAGATGTACCATTGGTTGTTCCTGAAGTAAACGCTCATGCTCTTGATGCCCATAACGGGATCATCGCCTGCCCTAACTGTTCAACGATTCAAATGATGGTAGCTCTTGAACCAGTTCGTCAAAAATGGGGCTTGGACCGTATCATCGTTTCAACTTATCAAGCTGTTTCAGGTGCTGGTATGGGAGCCATTCTGGAAACTCAACGTGAATTGCGTGAAGTATTGAATGATGGAGTGGATCCACGTGATTTACATGCGGAAATCTTGCCATCAGGTGGCGATAAGAAACATTACCCAATTGCCTTCAACGCCCTTCCTCAAATCGACGTCTTCACCGATAATGACTATACATATGAAGAAATGAAGATGACGAACGAAACTAAGAAAATCATGGAAGACGATAGCATCGCTGTCTCAGCAACCTGTGTACGTATTCCAGTCTTGTCAGCTCACTCAGAGTCTGTCTACATTGAAACCAAAGAAGTAGCACCAATCGAAGAAGTGAAAGCTGCTATTTCTGCCTTTCCAGGTGCAGTTCTGGAAGATGATGTGGCTCATCAAGTATACCCACAAGCTATCAATGCGGTTGGTTCTCGCGATACCTTTGTTGGTCGTATCCGTAAAGACTTGGATGCTGAAAAAGGGATTCACATGTGGGTGGTTTCTGATAACCTTCTTAAAGGAGCTGCTTGGAACTCAGTTCAAATTGCAGAAACCCTTCATGAACGTGGACTCGTGCGCCCAACAGCTGAGTTGAAGTTTGAGTTGAAATAATTCATTAACTAAATAAAGTGTATAGGGGACAGCTATCAACTTTTGGTGCTGTCCCTCTTCCCTATGGTTGTCTCAAAAAGGAGTATGTATGTCTTATCAAGATTTAAAAAATTGTAGAATGATCACTGCCTTTATCACTCCCTTCCATGAAGATGGTTCGATAAACTTCGAGGCCATTCCTCCACTCATCGAACATCTCTTGGCTCATCACACAGATGGGATTCTTTTAGCTGGTACCACAGCGGAAAGCCCAACTCTAACGCACGATGAAGAATTGGAACTTTTTGCAGCGGTGCAAAAGGTAGTCAACGGACGGGTTCCTTTGATTGCTGGTGTCGGGACCAATGAAACTCGCGACTCGATTGAGTTTGTAAAAGAAGTGGACCAATTTGGTGGTTTTGCTGCTGGATTAGCGATTGTCCCTTATTACAACAAACCTTCTCAAGAAGGTATGTACCAGCATTTTAAGGCTATTGCAGATGCTTCTAACTTGCCAATCATAATCTATAACATTCCTGGGCGCGTGGTTGTCGAAATGACACCCGAAACCATGCTTCGTTTGGCAGAACATCCAAATATCATTGGGGTGAAAGAGTGTACAACCCTTGCCAATATGGCTTATTTAATTGAGCACAAACCAGAGGAGTTCCTCATTTATACAGGAGAGGATGGAGATGCTTTCCATGCCATGAACCTAGGGGCAGATGGTGTGATTTCAGTAGCTTCCCATACCAATGGGGATGAAATGCACGAAATGTTCCAAGCCATTGAGAATAATGATATTAAAAAAGCGGCGGCCATTCAGCGCCAATTCATCCCAAAAGTCAATGCTCTCTTCTCTTATCCAAGTCCAGCTCCAGTTAAAGCAGTCTTGAACTATATGGGCTTTGAAGCAGGTCCGACTCGTTTGCCATTAGTTCCGGCTCCTGCTGAGGAAGCGAAGCGCATTATCAAGGTTGTAGTGGATGGGGATTACCACGCGACCAAAGAAATTATTACTGGAGTTCTTCGTCCGGATTATTGATGTCTTAGATTCTTGACAAATTCCCTATTTATTAAGATAATAGAAGTATACTGACGATCAAGGAGAATAAGATGGAAGTCATTAAACGTAGTGGTGAAGTTGTAGAATTTGACCCAGATAAAATCTACCAAGCTGTTTTGAAGGCAGCACAAACAGTTTATGTCTTGACGGATGATCTTCGCCAAAACTTGGCGCAAGTGACCAAGAAAGTTGTTATGGACTTGGAAGAAGCGAAAGTGGAACGTGCGACGATCAGCATGATCCAATCAATGGTTGAGCACCGTTTACTTGGTGCTGGTTATATTACCATTGCTGAACACTATATTTCTTATCGTTTGCAACGCGATTTGGAAAGAAGTGGTTATGGAGACCACATCGCTGTTCACTTGCACTTTGAGCAAATTCGCTAAACTAAACCACTAGTTAGTAAATCACTCGTGGAGTAAATACCATAGAGTCTAACCACCCTTCATAGGGTGGTTTTGACTGTCTAGCAATTTATTTTTCTTGAAAGGGCTATATTTATGCAGAATCCAACCATCTTTACCTACCTTAATAGGGATTTCACTGCTATTCCACTTTTTGATGGCTTAAGCGTTGATGGTATATCTCAAGGGAGTCAGGCAGATTTGCATCTGGCTGATGATTATCAGTCCCCTTCTATTGCTGTCTTCCGTTTTCTTGATGATCAATGGTTTCTTGATTGTTTGTCTGGGATGATTGAGATGGATGGTGTGATCTATCAGAAAAATCAACGTGCTCTATTAAATCATCGTTCCATTATCCACCTTTGTGATGCTGACGGCCATGTTTTTCGCTCAAAATTCATCATTGTAGAAATGCAATCCCTAGAATGGAAGACCATTGAAAAAGATGCATTTCCGGTGGATTTGTCCTCGCTTGCTAGGATTGATTGTGTATTTTTATCAAATCAGTTGGTTGTCAGACTAGGAAATCAGATCATTTACCAAGATCTTCAGTCAGCAGCTGCAGATCCATCTGTTTCAACTAGAGAGTGCCAGGACTTTTCTCATTCATCACTGAGGATTGCTATTCAAGATGTAACAGTCGGAAATCTCTTAAACCGTAAAACCATTCTTAAGGACATTCAGGTAGAATTTAAACCTAAGGAGATGATACTTATTCTGGGTGGTTCTGGTGCTGGGAAATCAACCTTTATGGAAGCAGTGACAGGACTTGTTTATTCAAATACCAGTGCTTATTTTAATGGAGTGGATTTATTAAGTGATGGGAAGAAACAAGGGGTGATCACCCTCGCTCCTCAATCTCCGGATGAGCATTACCGAATGGAAGATACGGTCTATAAGAATTTAGAAGATGCAGCCAAACTCTATGGCCCATCTGAATTAGCAGATAATCCTGAACTTCGAAAAGAAGAAGTCCTATCAGTTCTGAAAAAGTTGGATTTAGAATCGGTAAAAGGATCTAAGTGTTCTTCTCTTTCAGGTGGCCAGAAGAAAAAACTTACAATAGCAATGGAATACATCACACGCCCTGAGATTCTCTTTATGGATGAGCCGGATTCCGGTGTTGATGGGAGCATGGTCATGGAGGTCATGACCACACTGAGAGAGATTACGGATGAAGGAAAAATCTTATGTGTTATCACTCATACACCCGATCGTATTCGTCATCTCTTTGACAAGGTCATGGTGGTTGGAAAGAGTTCGGAAGGATGCGGAAGACTTTGTTACTTTGGATCTGTTGACAATGCGCTAAAAGTCTTTGCGGCTAATAGCTTAGAAGACATCGTCCATAAAATTTCAGGAGCTGAAAATGCAGCTCTTGTTGACCGATATGTGCTATGGTTTGAAAATGAAAGGAGAGGTGTCTATGCTGGATAAGAAGCAAGTCTCGATTTATTTTAGTAAATTCCTTCGACTCCTCATCAACAAAAAATCCCTATTTTTTGTATCAGAAGCGATTCTCCTTCCTTTCATCATTTCGATCGCTTTTAATGCTAATGAAGTTTTTAATAAATACCACATTACCAGAACTTCTTCGATCATGTTTATTTCTGCAGCTCTCTGGATTGGTCTCTTTAACTCAGTGACCAGTATTTGTAATGAGAGAAAAGTCATCAAGTTTGAGTACCAAATTAAAGGCTTGTCCTTACCTTCTTATGTAGCGGCACGTGTATTAACAGAGTTGGTTCTTTGTTTAGCCGAAGCTGTCTTAATGATAGGAACCATTGTTATACTTTATCCACATGCTCAAGGAAATGGAAGTCAGATAGTTCTTTTTGGGGTTACTTTGTTCTTGGTGATTTTTACTTCCGATATGTTGTCCTTATTGATTTCGGCATTTGTCAAAAAATCGTCCCAAGCGATGACAGCCATGCCGCTAGTATTGATGGTTCAACTGCTGTTTTCAAATTTTCTCCAATCTTTGGATGAAAAAATACCATTTTTAGTGTGGATCTCACATGCAACGATTACGAGATGGGGAACAACGGCCTTCTTTCGGATTGCAAACATGAACAATTTGGTCCCGTCTCAAGGTCATACTGACTGGCAAGTTTATCAAAAAGATGGGGTAGGAACCTATGCTTATGATTTACTTGCGATTCTTGGAAATTGGGGAGTCTTGATTGCTTTTTCAGCTCTATTTATGGTCGCAACTTCCCTAGTATTGACTTCTGTCCGTAAGGACGCTCGATAAAAAATAAGGAGATGATTTATGAAAAACTGTACCAATTGCCAGGCACCCATCAATGCTGGTGATGCCTTTTGTTCTAAATGTGGTGCTAAAGTTCAAGTAGCTGCCAAAGCTGAACCAAAAGCTGTTGCTTTTCAACCAAAGACAGTTCAATTAGGGCCAAGTCCAACTCAAGCCCCAGAACCTAAAAAACCAAAAAGAAACATTAGAGGAATTTTAGCAGGGATTTTTGTCCTTCTTGCTGTCATTGCTGTTTCAAGTTATTTCCTATTGAACCGTGGAAGCAGTGACACCATTAATTTAGAGGATTATGTAAAGCTGGAAATCAAAGGGAATGATGGTGAAGGATTTATTGTTGAGAAGTCAGTTAGTTTAAATAAGGAAAATTTAGACCGGGATATCAAGAAGAAACTTAAAGCGGATCACTCCAAAACGGAGAGTTCAAATTACAATATTGATCAGTTAGTTTCAAAAGTAGAATTTAGCGTTTATAAAGGGGATGAGCTGATAGATGTAAAAGAGCGAAAGAACCTAAACAACCACGATAAAATTACGGTTAAATTACTTTACGATAAAAGTGATCTTGAAAACATGATACCTGGCCTTCACTTTACTGGTACATCTGTAACTCAGGAGGCAGATCTAATCCCGCTTGTAGGTGTTGACCCCTTTAAGGGTTTTTATCCAAAAATCAAGGGCATTTCTCCAAATGGAACTTTATCAAAACCTTCTCAATTTGAAGGAAAAGATGTAGAAATTGTTGCAAAGGCAACCGCTAAATATGGTTTCCCATTTGATTATTATCTGAATGGAAAAGAAGTTTCAAGTAATGATCCCATTGCAGTTGGATATGAAATTGAAATTCGTCTCAATGAAAGTGGTAAAAATGCGTTGAAAGAAAACGGTCAAACTGTTGAGAAAGGAAAAGACAGTATAAAATACAAGGTCACTTTGGCTGATTTTGAGGAAGGGGCTTATGTGACTTCCTTGTCAAAAGTGGATGAGGATACACAAGAAGCCATCTCTAAGAATGTAGAGGATGCAGCAAAGGCTTATGTGGCTGATCGCAATTACAAAGTCCTTCCAAAATTTGAAGGGATGGCTTTTGCGACAATAAAAGATGGAGTTGACTGGGGAGGTACATTTGATTCCAAAATCCCACAGCTAATCTATGTATACTCTATTACCAATACCTCCTATGGTAAAACAAAAACAAGTTATATTGTAATTTCGAAAATTACAGTTATTGAACAGGTTGAAAATCATGGGAAAGACAATGCTCATGAAAATCCTGGAAAAACTATTCAGACTTTTGAAAAAGATTCTAAGAAGTATGATTTTCAAAACTTTTCTGATCAGAATGATTTGAAGAACTCCTTTACTAGAAATATAGATACTTTTACCTATACAATGGACGATCAATTGAAATCGTTGATTAATTGGACGGAATAGAAAAAAATGAAGTTACCTAGGTAGCTTCATTTTTTGTATTCTCATTTGACGCTGAGAATTCAATAAAACATGTTATAATAGAAAAGACTGAACTGGAAAGGAATGGAGAACATGGCAACTATTCAATGGTTTCCTGGACACATGTCCAAAGCTAGAAGACAAGTACAAGAAAATATTAAATTTGTGGATTTTGTGACAATTTTGGTGGACGCTCGTTTGCCTCTATCAAGTCAAAATCCTATGTTAACAAAAATTGTTGGTGACAAGCCTAAGTTGATGATTCTGAACAAGGTAGACTTGGCCGATCCTGTCGCTACAAAAGAATGGCAGGAGTATTTTGAGTCGCAAGGAATCAAAACCTTGGCTATCAACTCCAAAGAGCAATCTACGGTTAAGAAGGTTACAGATGCTGCCAAGTCTTTGATGGCCGATAAAATTGCTCGCCAGAAAGAACGGGGGATTCAAATCGAAACCCTTCGGACCATGATTATTGGGATTCCCAACGCTGGTAAATCAACGCTGATGAACCGCCTAGCAGGGAAAAAGATTGCGGTTGTTGGAAATAAACCAGGAGTGACCAAGGGGCAACAGTGGTTGAAAACCAATAAGGACCTCGAAATCTTGGATACCCCAGGGATTCTTTGGCCAAAATTTGAAGATGAAGATGTAGCTCTAAAATTAGCTTTAACGGGTGCCATTAAGGACCAGTTATTGCCAATGGATGAGGTGACTATTTTTGGTCTTGAGTATTTTAAATCCCATTACCCAAAAGAGTTACAAGAACGCTATAAACAAATGGATTTGGAGCAGGAAGCGCCAGAAATCATTATGGAGATGACTCAACGCTTAGGCTTCCGAGATGATTACGATCGCTTTTACAGCTTGTTCGTCAAGGATGTACGTGATGGTCGTTTGGGTCACTATACCCTTGATCGTGTAGGTGAAGTGGATGCCAACGATTAAAGAAATCAAAGAGTGTTTGGCAACGATTAATAGGCTGGATCATCCCTTATTTGAAGAGTTGATCCTTGATGGTCGAGCGGGCGTTCAAGCGGCTATCAGCAAACGAAAACGCGAACTCCAAAAACAAGTGGACGAAGACTTGCGTTTAGAAAAAATGCTAGCCTATGAGAAAGAACTCTATGCTCGAGGGATTCATCTTATTGCAGGTGTGGATGAAGTAGGGAGAGGCCCTTTGGCAGGTCCTGTCGTCGCAGCAGCCGTTATTCTGCCGGAAAATTGTAAGATTCCAGGTTTAAACGATAGTAAGAAAATTCCAAAATCGAAGCACTATGCTATTTATCAAGCGGTTTTAGACCAGGCTCTCTCTGTCGGGATTGGGATAAAAGATAATCAGGTCATTGATCAGGTTAATATTTATGAAGCAACCAAATTAGCCATGCTAGAGGCTATTCAAGAATTGGATCCTCAACCTCAACACCTCTTGATTGATGCTATGAAATTGGCTCTCCCTATTTCTCAGACATCCATCATCAAAGGAGATGCTAATTCTCTGTCTATCGCTGCGGCTTCTATTGTGGCGAAGGTGACACGAGATCAGATGATGGCAGCCTATGACCAAGAGTATCCAGGTTATGATTTTGCTCAGAATGCGGGGTATGGGACAAGCAATCATCTTGAGGGCTTGGAAAGACATGGGGTCACTCCTATCCATCGCCGAAGCTTCGAACCCATTAAGTCCATGACGGATGTTGATTAGGAGGGAAGGAAATGCTATTAGCCTTTGACATTGGCGGGACCTTTATTAAATATGCCTTAGTGGATGAAGCCTATCAGGTGAGTGATTCCTCTAAAGTTCCGACACCAGCTACTATTGAGGAATTCTGGGAAGCTCTTGAGCGCGTGATTTGCTTGTTCCAGAATCGAATCACTGGGATCGCCATCTCTTGTCCGGGTGAAATCAATAGTCGACTGGGATTTGTCTTCAAAGGTGGCCTCATTCCTTATTTAAGGAATATTCCTTTAGCTTCTCGTTTAAATAAGACTTTTCAAGTCCCTGTGACCGTCCTCAACGATGGGGATGCTGCAGGCTTGGCAGAAGCACGAATTGGAAACCTCCAGGATTGTGATTGTGGCGCAACCTTTGTTTTAGGAACTGGGGTAGGCTTAGCCTTGACTTCCAACGGTTCCTTAATTTCCACCTGGAATCTCAAGGATTATCTTCGTTGGCCAAGCTTAGGGGAGAAGCAAATGACTCCTGAACAAAAGCAATATCAGACCGAGATTTTGAGACATGGGATTTCCAGTTTGGTTCAAAATTTAGGCTCTGCAGTCAATTTTGTGGCTAATGCTAGTCGGCTCTTAGAATTGCCTGAAGAAGATGGAGTTCAAGTTTTTGAAGTCCTTGAAGCTGGTCATCATGAGGAATTGCAAGACTTATTTGCTTCTTATTGTCGGGAAATTGCGATCCTAATCTATAACCTTCAGTCTTTGGTTCGGCTTGAAAAAGTGACGATTGGTGGGGGAATTAGTAGTCAACCCCTTCTTTTAGAAGAGATTAACCATCAGTATAAAAGCCTGATGGAGGAAAGTGGGGAGCAACGATTTTCTTTAGTGGAGATTCAAGCAGCTCGTTACCACAACTCAAGTAATCTTTTGGGGGCAGTTTGTCATTTTAACATCTTAGAAAATCATTAAAAAGTTCTATTTTTAGAGCTTTTTTTGTTTTCTTTTACGAATATTATAAATAGATAGTAGAAATTGAGGTTTACAAATGAACAAATATGAACTTTATAAATTAAAGGTTGCTGGCCTATCAAATTTACAGGTTTTTAACATTGTCAATTACTGGGAAATGAATGGGGAGTGGCCCTCTTTAGAATTAATGGCAAAAATTGCAGGTTGTCGCAATCAAACACTATTTATGGAACGGTATATCCGGATTGATGACAAGGTCTTGAGAGAAGAGTTCAAGGAGTTCGATTCGATTTCCATTATGGATCCGGAATACCCTGAAGAACTTCTCTGGATGCATAACCCACCTGTTTTGTTGTTTTACTCAGGCAATATTGATCTTCTTAAACAGCCAAAGATTGCGGTCGTAGGAAGTCGATCCTGTAGTCGCACAGGGATTCAATCCGTCGAGAAAATCATTAACGAGTTAAATAATGAATTGATTGTGGTGAGTGGATTAGCCAAGGGGATTGATGCTGCAGCCCATTATGCTGCTATTCGAAATGGAGGAAAAACAATTGGAGTGATTGGGACTGGCTTAGATGTCTTCTATCCTAGATCCAATAAACAATTGCAGAAGTACATGAGTGGGAACCATTTAGTTCTTACCGAATACGGTCCAGGTCAAGGTCCTCAGAAACACCATTTCCCAGAGCGCAATAGGATTATTGCTGGGCTTTCTAGAGCAGTGATTGTGGCGGAAGCGCGGATGCGGTCTGGAAGTCTGATCACATGCGAGCGTGCTATGGAAGAAGGGCGAGATGTCTTAGCTATTCCTGGTTCAATCTTGGATGGACGTTCAGATGGCTGTCACCACCTCATTCAAGAAGGTGCAAAGCTGGTCACCAGTGGAAAAGATGTCCTAGATGAGTTTGAATTTTAAAATGAGTTTTCCTATAGGAGAACTTCACGGTTGACATCCCGAAAAAAATAGTTTACACTCTATGAGGTTTATTACAAAATAGAGGTAAAAAAGTGGCTACTAAAACAAAAAAGAAAACCACAACAACTAAAAAGAATTTAGTCATCGTGGAGTCTCCTGCGAAAGCTAAGACGATTGAAAAGTATCTTGGTAGAAATTATAAGGTCATGGCCAGCGTGGGTCATATTCGTGACTTGAAAAAATCTACCATGTCTATTGATTTTGATAACAATTACGAACCAGAGTACATCAATATTCGCGGAAAAGGTCCTTTGATTAATGATTTGAAAAAAGAGGCTAAAAAAGCCAAACAAGTCTTTCTCGCAAGTGACCCGGACCGTGAAGGAGAAGCTATTTCTTGGCATTTGGCGCATATTCTTCAGTTGGATAAGGAAGATAAGAACCGTGTTGTTTTCAACGAAATTACCAAGGATGCGGTAAAAAATGCCTTTCAAGAACCCCGTAAGATCGATATGGATCTGGTAGATGCTCAACAAGCACGTCGTGTCTTGGACCGGATTGTCGGCTACTCCATCTCACCAATTCTATGGAAAAAGGTGAAGAAGGGACTTTCGGCTGGTCGGGTGCAATCCGTTGCTCTTAAATTGATTATTGACCGGGAAGAAGAAATCAATGCCTTCCAACCAGAAGAATATTGGACAATTGATGGAACCTTTAAAAAGGGGACCAAGCAATTCCAAGCCAATTTCTATGGAATGAATGGCAAGAAGATGAAGCTTCAAAACCAGGAGGATGTGAAAGCCGTTCTTTCACATCTCGATGGGAAAGAGTATATCGTTGAAAAGGTAGAGAAGAAAGAGCGCAAACGCAATGCGCCGCTTCCTTACACAACTTCTTCCATGCAGATGGACGCAGCCAATAAGATTAACTTCCGTACACGTAAGACCATGATGGTGGCCCAGCAATTGTACGAAGGAATCAATATTGGATCTGGTGTTCAAGGTTTGATCACGTATATGCGTACGGATTCGACTCGGATTAGTCCAGTCGCTCAAAATGAAGCAGCTAGCTTTATCGTTGATCGATTTGGAGACAAGTATTCTAAGCATGGTAGTCGGGTTAAGAATGCTTCTGGTGCTCAAGATGCTCACGAAGCCATTCGTCCTTCTAGTGTCTACAATACGCCTGAGAAAATTGCCAAGTACCTAGACAAGGATCAGCTTAAGCTCTACACCTTGATCTGGAATCGTTTTGTGGCTAGTCAGATGACGGCAGCTGTTTTTGATACCATGAATGTCCGTTTGGGGCAAAATGGGGTTCAATATACAGCAAATGGTAGTCAGGTGAAGTTTGACGGCTATTTGGCGATCTACAATGATTCGGACAAAAATAAGATGCTACCGGACATGGAAGAAGGGGACACCGTCACTCAGGTCAACAGTAAACCTGAACAGCACTTTACCCAACCACCAGCTCGTTATTCTGAAGCGACCTTGATTAAGACTTTAGAAGAAAACGGTGTTGGTCGTCCTTCAACCTATGCACCGACCATTGAGACCATTCAAAAACGCTATTATGTGAAGCTTGTAGCCAAACGCTTCGAGCCAACCGAATTAGGAGAAATCGTCAATAAACTGATCGTTGAATTCTTCCCAGATATCGTCAATGTAACCTTTACCGCAGAGATGGAAGGGAAGCTGGATGATGTCGAACTCGGGAAAGAACAGTGGCAAAAGGTCATTGATTCCTTCTACCAACCCTTTAAAAAAGAAGTAGCAAAAGCTGAAGAGGAAATGGAAAAAATCCAAATCAAGGATGAGGCTGCTGGATTTGACTGTGAGGTTTGCGGAAGTCCGATGGTCATCAAGTTGGGTCGATTCGGTAAGTTCTTCGCTTGTAGCAATTTCCCTGATTGTCGCCATACCCAAGCTATCGTTAAGGAAATTGGAGTGGAGTGTCCAGATTGTCACCAAGGCCAAATTATCGAGCGTAAAACCAAACGGAATCGTCTCTTCTATGGCTGCAATCGCTACCCAGACTGCGAATTCACCTCTTGGGATAAGCCAATCGGCCGTGACTGTCCGAAATGTGGTCACTATCTAGTTGAGAAAAAAGTTCGTGGTGGTGGTAAGCAGGTCGTATGTAGCAACGGCGACTATGAAGAAGAAAAAGTGAAATAATCTTTTAGAATCATTCGATGTCTATTATAACGGCAATTTTTAAAAATGTCTGTTATAATAGACATTTTTGTTTTTTTTCGTTATAATAGACACAAGGAGGTGGGCTTATGTATCTTGCTTTGATTGCAGATGTCATTGATTCCAAAATGGTTCAAGAGCGTTTTGACCTGCAAAAACAGTTGGAAAAAACGCTTCAAAAGATCAATGAGCTTTTTAAAAACTGCCTAGCATCGGCTTTTACCCTAACTTTGGGGGATGAGTTTCAAGCGCTTTTAAAAGTGGAGGCTCCGGTTTTTCAAATCATTGATACCCTGCGTTCAGAACTAAAGCCGACTCAACTTCGTTTCGGGATTGGTCTCGGGGAGATTTTAACGGATATTGATCCTTTACAAAGTATCGGTGCGGATGGGCCAGCCTATTGGAATGCACGCAGCGCCATCAATCTGGTCCATCAGAAAAATGACTACGGCAATACCCAGATCTATTTTTCAAGTGGGAAGGAAAAGCAAGACTTCTTTGTGAATGCCCTCATCGCTTCCGGTGAAGCTATTCGTTCGGGTTGGCGTGGCAGTCAGGAAGAAATCCTGCTAGATCTTCTTAAGAGATGTGTATATAGTGAGAATTTTAGCCAGCAGGATTTGGCCCAATCGCTAGCCATCAACCCGAGTGCTCTCTCTAAACGGCTGAAAAGTAGTAGTATCCGTGTTTACTTACGGGGGCGAGCAGCAGCACTAGCTAGTATTCAAAGTTTAGCGTAAGGAGAGGCTTATGACAGGATTATCTAATATCGTAACAAATCCATACTTGCTTCTCTTGTTGAGTTGTCATTTGTTGTCGGATTATTATTTTCAAAGCCAAAAGATGGCGGACCACAAGGACCAGGATAAGAAGGTGCTCGGCCTTCACATTCTGTATGTAGCTCTGCCTTTATTCGTCGTTTCCCTCTGCCATCTGGATTTGTGGTGGATTTGCTTGATCATTTTGTTGACTCATGCGGGAATAGATTTCTTGAAACCGATCGTGCAGCAACAATTGAAACTACCAACCACCTGGACTTTTGCCTTGGATCAAGTCTTGCATGTCGGTATCATTAGTTTCCTAGTCCTTTGGGGAGCTAAAAATGGCACGACTTATTTGCCTATTGACAGTTTAAAGTTAATCTTTTATGTCCTCCTAGTGGGAAAACCGACCAATATCGTCTTTAAAATTCTTTTTGCTAATTACCAGCCGACGATGGAGGAGAAAATGGATACCATCACTGGGGCTGGTTCCATGATTGGCTTCTTAGAGCGGTTGATTATCGGTGCCTGTCTTGTCTACGGCCAATTTGCTTCTATCGGACTGGTCTTTACGGCCAAATCTATCGCCCGCTACAATAAAATTTCGGAGAATCCAGCCTTCGCAGAGTATTATTTAATCGGGTCCTTGTTCAGTATCCTATCAGCCCTCTTTGCTGCTTGGTTGTGTCTATAAGAAAACAAATAACAGACTTAGGTCTAAGACAGGAAGGAAACCCTCCCTGTCTTTTTACTTGGCTTTCTGGTATAATGGACCAAGTAGAAAATTAGAAAGATTTGTGGGTGTCTAACAGCTTAGTGGGATGTTTGGATACCCAAAGAGGTATTAGTGTCATGTCTCAATCTTATATCAATGTTATCGGTGCTGGCCTTGCTGGCTCTGAAGCAGCTTACCAGATTGCCCAACAGGGTATTCCGGTCAAGCTTTATGAAATGCGGGGAGTAAAATCTACTCCGCAACACAAAACAGATAACTTTGCTGAGTTAGTGTGTTCCAACTCTCTTCGTGGGGATTCTCTCACCAATGCTGTCGGGCTCCTCAAAGAAGAAATGCGCCGTCTAGGTTCTGTCATCCTTGAAGCAG
Organism: Streptococcus sp. DFI.7.26; assembly: GCF_022240605.1. Taxonomy (NCBI): domain Bacteria; kingdom Bacillati; phylum Bacillota; class Bacilli; order Lactobacillales; family Streptococcaceae; genus Streptococcus; species Streptococcus sp. DFI.7.26. The sequence goes on from NZ_JAKOGN010000001.1 coordinate 447,077, forward strand.
CTGAAGCGACCCGGGTACCAGCCGGTGGAGCACTGGCAGTGGACCGAGAAGGTTTTGCTAGCCGGGTGACGGAGAAGGTGTCCCAACACCCTCTCATTGAAGTGATTCGCGATGAAATTACTGAATTGCCGACAGATGCCATCACAGTGGTCGCAACGGGGCCTCTAACCAGCGATGCCTTGGCAGAAAAGATCCACGTGCTTAATGGTGGCGATGGCTTCTATTTCTATGATGCAGCAGCTCCAATCATCGATGTCAATACCGTCGATATGAACAAGGTTTACCTCAAGTCTCGTTATGACAAAGGAGAAGCGGCTTATCTCAACTGTCCCATGACCAAACAAGAGTTTATGGACTTCCATGAGGCTTTGGTGAATGCGGAAGAAGCCCCGCTCAACTCTTTTGAAAAAGAAAAGTATTTCGAAGGTTGTATGCCAATTGAAGTCATGGCCAAACGAGGCATCAAAACCATGCTCTATGGTCCTATGAAACCAGTTGGTCTCGAATATCCAGATGACTACAAAGGACCTCGTGACGGGGAGTTTAAGACCCCTTATGCGGTAGTCCAATTGCGCCAAGACAATGCAGCTGCTAGCCTCTACAATATCGTTGGCTTCCAAACTCACCTTAAATGGGGCGAGCAAAAGCGGGTCTTCCAAATGATTCCTGGTTTGGAAAATGCGGAGTTTGTGAGATATGGCGTCATGCACCGTAATTCTTACATGGACTCTCCAAATCTGCTTGAACAGACTTACCGTTCTAAGAAGCAAGCCAACCTCTTCTTCGCGGGGCAAATGACAGGAGTAGAGGGCTATGTCGAGTCAGCGGCTTCAGGTTTGGTGGCTGGGATCAATGCGGCACGTCTTTTCAAAGGAGAAGAAGTAGCGATTTTCCCAGAAACAACAGCCATCGGAAGTCTCGCTCACTATATTACCCATGCCGACAGCAAGCATTTCCAACCCATGAATGTCAACTTTGGAATTATCAAGGAGCTGGAAGGCCCACGCATTCGAGATAAGAAGGAACGGTATGAGAAAATTGCCGAACGTTCTTTACAAGATCTGGCTACATTTATTGGAAAATAAAGTCAATCAATGAAAAAGTTTGGAGAAATCCAGACTTTTTCTTATAAAAATGGTATAATAAATAAAAATTTAGAATATAGAGAGTTTTCTGACAATGAATAAATCCTACTTTTATTTAGAGATGAAGACACACGAGTTGAAAGTGCCTTATACCGGAAAACTCCGTCGTGTGCGAGTCTTATTACCTAAGAATTATGAAACAGATACAGATCGTCGCTACCCTGTGGTTTATTTCCACGATGGGCAAAACGTTTTGTATAGCAAGGAAGCCTATGCAGGTCATTCCTGGAAAGTCATTCCAGCCATCAAGCGAAATCCAGACATTAGTCGCATGATTGTCGTTGCCATTGATAACGATGGTTTGCAACGGATGAACGAGTACTCTGCCTGGAAGTATAAGGAGTCTAATATCCCTGGTATGCAATTTGGTGGTAAGGGTGTCGAGTATGGGGAGTTTGTCATGGATGTCGTCAAGCCCTTTATCGATCAAGAATATCGAACCTTTCCTGATAGAGAACATACAGCCATGATTGGATCTTCTCTTGGTGGGAATATCACCCAGTTCTTGGGCTTAGAGTACCAAGACCAAATCGGTTGTCTGGGAGTTTTCTCTTCTGCCAATTGGTTGCACCAAGAGGCCTTTGATCGCTATATCGAGAGGAAGAAGCTTTATGCAGATCAACGGATCTACATCTATGTTGGTACTGAAGAGGCGGATGATACAGATAAAACGTTGATGGCGGGGAATATCAAGCAAGCCTATATTGACTCATCCCTTCGGTACTATCATGACGTTATTCAACAAGGTGTTGCTTTGGAAAATATCGCCATTCGGATTCAATCTGGGGCTATTCACCACGAAGAAGCCTGGGCTGAGCATTTACCAGAATGCCTTCGCTTTTTAGCTGAAAATTGGGATTAATAGCCTGTAAATAAAGAAATAAAGAGAAAGAGGGAACTTATGAATATTGAACATTTAAGCCACTGGAGTGGCCAACTTAACCGCGAAATGTATCTAAACCGCTATGGACATGCAGGGATTCCTGTTGTTGTCTTTGCTTCATCAGGTGGAAGCCATAACGAGTACTATGACTTTGGTATGATTGATGCTTGTGCTCAGTTTATCGAAGAAGGACGAGTTCAATTCTTCACCCTTTCGAGTGTCGATAGTGAGAGCTGGCTTTGTGATTGGAAAAATCCTCATGATCGAGCAGAGATGCACCGTGCTTATGAACGTTATGTGATTGAAGAAGCCATTCCTTTCATCAAGCACAAAACAGGCTGGTTTGATCCGATGATGACAACTGGTTGCTCTATGGGAGCCTACCACGCCCTTAATTTCTTCTTGCAACATCCAGATGTCTTCAACAAGGTGATTGCCTTGAGTGGTGTCTATGATGCTCGTTTCTTTGTTGGTGAGTTTGGTGGTGACGAAGCGATTTATCAAAACTCGCCATCTGATTATATTTGGCATCAAAATGACGGCTGGTTTATTGACCGTTACCGTCAGGCGGAAATTGTCATTTGTACCGGTCTTGGAGCTTGGGAACAAGATGGCCTACCATCTTTCTACAAACTAAAAGAAGCCTTTGACCACAAAAATATTCCTGCATGGTTTGCTGAATGGGGACACGATGTAGCCCATGATTGGGACTGGTGGCGCAAGCAAATGCCATATTTCTTAGGACAAATGTATCTATAAGTCAAAAAGGGAGGAGACCTCTATGAATTATCTTGTTATTTCACCTTATTATCCACAAAATTTCCAACAATTCACCATTGAACTAGCTAACAAAGGAATCACTGTCTTGGGGATTGGTCAAGAGCCGTATGAACAGTTAGATGAGCCTTTACGCAATAGTTTGACAGAGTATTTCCGTGTAGAAAATATGGAAGACTTAGATGAAGTGAAGCGTGCAGCAGCCTTTCTGTTCTATAAACACGGCCCAATCGATCGCATCGAGTCTCACAATGAATACTGGTTGGAATTGGATGCGGCACTTCGTGAGCAATTTAATGTCTTTGGTGCCAAACCTAAAGATTTGAAGAAAACCAAGTTTAAATCAGAAATGAAAAAACTCTTCAAGAAAGCAGGAGTTCCTGTCGTTCCTGGTGCTGTGGTAAAAGCAGAAAAAGATATCGACAAGGCTGTGAAGAAGATTGGGTTGCCATTGATTGCCAAGCCTGATAATGGAGTAGGTGCAGCAGCGACCTTTAAACTTGAAACACCAGAAGATGTCGATCATTTTAAAGCAGAATGGGATGGACATACGGAGTACTTCTTTGAGAAATTCGTCACTTCTAGCGAGATTTGTACCTTCGATGGTCTGGTCGATCGCGATGGTAACATTGTCTTCTCAACTACTTTTGACTATGCCTATACGCCACTTGACTTAATGCTCTACAAAATGGACAATTCTTATTATGTCCTCAAAGAGATGGATCCAAAATTGCGTCAGTATGGGGAAGCGATTGTTAAAGCCTTTGGCATGAAGGAACGTTTCTTCCACATTGAGTTCTTCCGTGATGGGGATGACTATATTGCAATCGAGTACAATAATCGTCCAGCAGGTGGCTTTACGATCGATGTCTACAATTATGCTCATTCCATCGACTTGTACCGAGGTTATGCAGCTATTGTAGCCGGAGAACCTTTCCCAACTTCTGAATTTGAGCCTCTTTATTGCTTGGCGACTTCTCGCCGTGCCAATGCAGCCTATGTCCTTTCAGAGGAAGAAGTTTTGGCCAAATACCAAGACCAGTTCCGCGTGAAGAAGGATATGCCTGCAGCCTTTGCAGAGCTTCAAGGGGACTACCTCTACATGTTAACAACTCCAAGCCGTAAGGAGTTGGAACAAATGATTCGTGACTTTGGTCAACGCCATCAATAAGATGATTCCGATAGGGCTTTCCTATCGGTTTTTTTGATGTGACCGGCTTATCATGTGAAAGTTTGTGAATCTTTTATATAACAGTTTGTAAAATCATTTCTATCAGTATGTTAGGCGATTTAGTTTGTGAAAGGAAATGAGCAAATTCTTTGACAGTGCTTACATTTTTGGCTAGAATGAAAGAGAATGAATAAATGCTAAGAAAGGCGAAATAATGGCAACATTAGACAAAAGTCTCTTATTGGAAATGTTCCGTAAAATGGAAGAAATCCGTCGCATGGACTTAAAAATTGCACAGTTAGTAAAAAAAGGGAAAGTGCCAGGAATGACGCACTTTTCTGTTGGTGAAGAAGCAGCAAACGTTGGAGCGATGCTGGCTTTAAATGATGACGATTTGCTGACATCTAACCACCGTGGTCACGGTCAAGCGATCGCTAAAGGTATCGATCTGAATGGCATGATGGCTGAAATCCTTGGCAAGTATACTGGTACTTGTAAAGGAAAGGGAGGCTCTATGCATATCGCTGACCTTGATGCCGGTAACCTCGGTGCCAACGGTATCGTCGGTGGTGGTATGGGGATTGCTGTAGGGGCTGCACTTACTCAACAAATGCATAAAACTGGTAAGATTGTTGTCTGCTTCTTTGGGGATGGTGCAACCAATGAAGGTGTCTTCCACGAAGCGGTCAATATGGCTTCTATCTGGAATCTTCCAGTAATTTTTTATTGTATTAATAATGGTTATGGAATCTCTGCTGACATCAAGAAAATGACAAATGTGGAGCACATTCATGAGCGTAGTGCTGCTTACGGCATTCCAGGAATGTTTATTCCTGATGGTAACAACGTCATTGATGTCTATGAAGGATTCCAAAAAGCTGTTGAACACGTCCGCTCCGGTAAAGGTCCTGTCTTGATCGAAAGTGTCACCTATCGTTGGCTTGGTCACTCTTCATCTGACCCCGGTAAATACCGGACTCGTGAAGAAGTCGAAAAGTGGAAGAAGAAAGATCCAATCGAAAACCTTCGCAAGTATCTCCTTGAAAATGAAATTGCGAGCGCAGAAGAATTGGATCAGATTCAAGAAGAAGTGAAAGAAGCCGTTGAAGCTTCAGTGAAATTTGCGGAAGAAAGCCCATTCCCTCCACTCGAATCAGCTTTCGAAGATATTTACGCAGACTAAGGGGGAGTAGAGAATTATGGAAACAAAATTAATGTCTTTCCGCGATACCATTATCCTTGCTATGTCTGAGGAAATGCGTCGCGACGAAAATGTATTGTTGATGGGGGAAGATGTCGGAGTTTTCGGTGGAGACTTCGGAACTTCTGTAGGGATGCTAGAGGAGTTCGGTCCAGAACGTGTTCGTGACTGTCCGATTTCTGAGGCTGCTATCTCAGGTGCAGCAGCTGGTGCAGCCATGACTGGACTTCGTCCAATCGTTGATATGACCTTCATGGATTTCTCAGTGATTGCCATGGATGCTATCGTCAACCAAGCTGCGAAGACGCGCTACATGTTTGGTGGAAAAGGGCAAGTACCGATGACCGTTCGCTGTGCTGCTGGTAACGGAGTTGGTTCTGCAGCTCAACACTCCCAATCTTTGGAATCATGGTTCACCCATATTCCTGGTTTGAAGGTTGTTGCTCCAGGAACTCCAGCGGATATGAAAGGACTTCTCAAGTCTTCTATCCGTGATAACAACCCAGTGATCATTCTTGAATACAAATCAGAATTCAACCAAAAAGGGGAAGTGCCTGTTGATCCCGACTATACCATTCCACTTGGTGTAGGAGAAATCAAACGTGAGGGTACTGATGTCACTGTCGTAACTTACGGGAAAATGCTTCGTCGTGTCATGCAAGCAGCTGAAGAATTAGCTGAAGAAGGCATTTCAGTAGAAGTAGTAGACCCACGTACCTTGGTTCCACTTGATAAAGAGATTATTATTAATTCTGTTAAGAAAACAGGAAAAGTCGTCCTTGTCAATGACGCCCATAAAACAAGTGGTTATATCGGTGAAATCTCAGCTATCATTTCTGAATCAGAAGCATTTGATTATCTGGATGCACCCATCCGTCGTTGTGCGGGGGAAGATGTGCCAATGCCTTACGCACAAAACCTTGAAAATGCAATGATTCCAACAGTTGAAAGCATCAAAGATGCCATTCGTAAAACGTATAATAAAGAATAAGACATAATTTAAATTATGTAGTATCTATTGAATCAGACGTAGAAACTTTGTATCTTTAAGATGCAAAGTTCTCTGCGTCCTTGATATCTTAGATTAGAGCACGGGCTAAAAGCTCGGAAAAAAGATAAATCTCCTTGACTTCATCGAAGTCTGCGTTGATTTCCTATTTTTCTGTCGCTTTTAAACGCCCTTTGCATCATAAAATTGAACTCGGGCTAAAGTCTGTGTGAAAAAGATAAACTTTCCTAGAAACTAAAGTTTCTTCGTCAAGTTTCCTATTTTCACTTTGACTTTTGACGCCCTTAGTATCTTATAATAGAATAGGAGAGGTCATGGCTGATGATAAGCTAAGAGCGACTCCTGCGGCTAGAAAATTAGCGGATGATCTAGGGATCAACCTCTATGATGTTTCTGGTTCAGGCGCAAACGGTCGTGTCCACAAAGAAGACGTGGAAACATATAAAGACACAAATGTGGTTCGCATTTCACCACTTGCAAAACGAATTGCTTTAGAACACAATATTGCTTGGCAAGAAATCCAAGGAACTGGTCATCGTGGCAAGATCATGAAGAAGGACGTCCTTGCTTTCCTTCCTGAAAATATCGAGAATGAGACCATTAAGTCACCTGCTCAAATTGAGAAGGTGGAGGAAGCTCCAGATAATGTGACACCTTATGGTGAGATCGAGCGGATTCCGATGACACCAATGCGGAAGGTGATCGCTCAACGGATGGTGGAATCTTACTTGACAGCACCAACCTTTACTTTGAACTATGACGTTGATATGTCTCAAATGTTGGCCCTTCGTAAGAAAGTATTGGATCCAATCATGGAAGCCACTGGCAAGAAAGTCACTGTAACAGATTTGCTTTCTCTAGCAGTTGTTAAGACCTTGATGAAACACCCATACATTAATGCGTCATTGACGGAGGATGGCAAAACCATCATCACTCACAACTATGTCAACTTAGCGATGGCAGTTGGGATGGACAATGGGCTGATGACACCGGTTGTCTATAACGCAGAAAAGATGACTTTATCAGAGTTGGTGGTAGCCTTCAAGGACGTTATCGGACGTACCTTGGATGGTAAGCTTGCTCCAAGCGAATTGCAAAATTCAACCTTTACTATCAGTAACTTGGGGATGTTTGGTGTTCAATCTTTTGGACCAATTATCAACCAACCAAACTCTGCCATTCTTGGGGTTAGCGCAACGATTGAAAAACCAGTTGTAGTTAATGGTGAAATCGTCATTCGTCCAATCATGAGCTTGGGCTTGACCATTGACCACCGCGTTGTCGATGGTATGGCTGGTGCCAAATTCATGAAAGACTTGAAAGCCTTGATTGAAGACCCGATTTCAATGTTGGTCTAATCAACGAGAGAGAATAGAAACAAGAAAAAGAGGGAAATAAAATGGCCTTAGAAGTAATTATGCCAAAAGCCGGCGTAGATATGACCGAAGGACAAATCGTTCAGTGGAATAAGAAAGTCGGCGAATTTGTAAAAGAAGGAGAAGTGCTCCTTGAAATCATGACAGATAAAGTCAGCATGGAATTAGAAGCAGAAGAAGACGGTTACTTGATCGCTATCTTGAAAGGGGACGGAGAAACTGTTCCTGTAACAGAAGTAATCGGTTACCTTGGTGAAGAAGGGGAAAACATCCCTACAGCTGGAGCAGCAGCACCAGAAGCAAGTCCAGCACCAGCTGCAGCAAGTGCTTCAAACGATGACAATAAGAGCGATGACGCTTATGATATCGTAGTGATTGGTGGTGGTCCTGCTGGTTACGTATCTGCTATTAAAGCAGCTCAACTAGGTGGTAAAGTTGCTCTTGTTGAGAAATCTGAACTTGGTGGAACATGCTTGAACCGCGGATGTATCCCAACTAAGACTTACCTCCACAACGCTGAAATCATCGAAAATATTGGTCATGCGGCAAACCGTGGTATTATCATTGAAAATCCAAGTTTCTCAGTGGATATGGATAAACTTTTAGAAACTAAATCTAAAGTTGTTAATACCCTTGTTGGTGGTGTTGCGGGTCTTCTTCGTAGCTACGGAGTGGATGTTCATAAAGGAATCGGTACTATCACTAAGGATAAGAATGTCTTGGTCAACGGTTCTGAATGGCTTGAAACCAAGAAAATCATCCTTGCTGGTGGTTCAAAAGTAAGCAAAATCAACGTTCCTGGTATGGAGTCTTCTCTTGTAATGACGAGTGATGACATCTTGGATATGAATGAAGTCCCAGAAAGCCTTGTGATTATTGGTGGTGGGGTTGTCGGTATCGAACTTGGTCAAGCCTTCATGACCTTTGGTTCTAAGGTTACAGTCATCGAAATGATGGACCGCATCGTGCCAGCCATGGATGCGGAAGTATCTAAGAACCTTCGTTTGATCCTTGAACGCAAGGGAATGACAATCTTGACCGATACGAAACTGCAAGAAATCATTGAAGAAGATGGCAAACTCCGTATCAAGGTTGAAGGAAAAGACGATATCATCGCAAACAAAGCTCTTCTTTCAATCGGTCGTGTTCCAGATCTTGAAGGAATTGGAGAAGTTGAATTTGAATTAGACCGTGGTCGTATCAAGGTCAATGAATATATGGAAACATCTGTTCCAGGTATCTATGCGCCAGGTGATATCAATGGTACGAAGATGTTGGCCCACGCTGCCTTCCGTATGGGTGAAGTAGCGGCTGAAAATGCCCTTAAAGGAAATCACGCTGTTGCTAAATTGAACTTGACTCCTGCAGCTATCTACACACTTCCTGAAGTTGCGGCTGTTGGTTTGACAGAAGAACAAGCTCGTGAGAAATATGATGTCCAAATCGGTAAATTCAACTTTGCGGCTAACGGACGTGCCATTGCATCAGATGCGGCTCAAGGATTTGTTAAAGTCATTGCAGACAAGAAATATGGTGAAGTTCTTGGGGTTCACATCATTGGTCCAGCAGCTGCTGAATTGATCAACGAAGCTTCTACCATCATTGAGATGGAAATCACTGTAGAAGAAATGCTCAAGACCATCCATGGGCACCCAACCTTCTCAGAAGTGATGTACGAAGCCTTTGCGGATGTACTTGGAATGGCCGTCCATTCACCTAAGAAAAAATAAAAATAGATAGACTAGACTGGAATTATTTTCCAGTCTCTATCGTATTAGAAGGTATCTTATGAAATACATTATCAATCATTCAAACGACACTGCTTTTAATATTGCTTTGGAAGAATATGCCTTTAAACACCTTTTAGATGAGGATCAAATCTTCCTTCTTTGGATTAACAAACCATCGATTATTGTTGGTCGTCACCAAAATACCATCGAAGAAATTAACCGTGACTATGTACGCGAAAACGGAATTGAAGTAGTCCGTCGAATCAGTGGTGGTGGCGCTGTTTACCATGATTTGAACAACCTAAACTATACCATCATTTCAAAAGAAGATGAAAACAAGGCCTTTGACTTCAAGAGCTTCTCTACTCCAGTGATCAATACTTTAGCTGAACTTGGTGTTAAAGCTGAATTTACAGGCCGTAACGACTTAGAAATCGACGGTAAGAAATTCTGCGGAAATGCCCAAGCCTATATCAATGGTCGGATCATGCATCATGGTTGCCTTCTTTTTGATGTTGATTTGTCTGTCCTTGCCAATGCTCTCAAGGTGTCTAAAGACAAGTTTGAGTCCAAAGGGGTTAAATCCGTCCGTGCTCGAGTAACTAATATTATCGATGAGCTGCCAGAAAAGATCTCTGTTGAAGAATTCCGTGACCTGCTTTTGGACTACATGAAGAAAGAATATCCTGAGATGACAGAATATGTCTTCTCAAATGAAGAATTGGCGGAGATCAACCGTATCAAGGAAACCAAGTTTGGTACCTGGGATTGGAACTACGGAAAGTCTCCTGAATACAATGTTCGTCGTGGGACTAAATTCCCTAGCGGTAAGGTTGAAATCTTTGCGAATGTTATTGAATCCAAAATCCAAGACATCAAGATTTATGGAGACTTCTTTGGTATCGAAGACGTAGCAGCAGTAGAAGATGTCCTTCGTGGTGTCAAATACGAACGCGAAGATGTTCTTAAAGCCCTTCATACCATTAATTTAGGTCGTTACTTCGCAGGAATCACTGCAGAAGAAATTGCTGAGGCTGTGGTGGAATAAAGTCAAAAGAGATTCGCAGAAGCGGATCTCTTTTTTGAAACTAGTTTCACATAGAAATTATTGTTTTACTAAGGATTTTGTAGTATAGTAAAGGTGGAAAAGTGTATTCGCTTACAAAGAATATAACTATAATTTATAAAACTCAGGAATTACGAAACAACGAAAATGATTGACTAGCTAGGTATTACTTTCCTTTTCTGCTTTAGAAAGTGTGATGATATGAAACGTGTATTTATTATTTTATCAAACCTTTTCATCTCTAGCTTTTTGATTTGGATTGCCTTTATTTCTCCAAATACGGTTATCCACAGCAGTCTTCCGGTAGTAGCTGTGCTGAGACGAGAAAAGAGCGTCACATATGAAGAGTTATCTTCCAGTTTAGACCGTTTGGCAAGGGAAAATCATAGTATAATTGCCCGTCAGATACAAAGAACAGATTCTAAAGGGCAGGTTGTTTTCACCTATGATATCTACGGAGAGGGAAAGCTTCCTCTTGGAATTAAAAGAGAGAAGAAAGAACTGGCTGCCAATGAAAGCCTGGTAGTGAATTATTATGTATTAACAGGTGATTTAGAAACTGAAAAGCTGGATCAAACGCTTCATACTCTTGGTTTCTCACAAACTTTTATAGAGAAACCAAATCCTCTGCAGACCTTTATTGCCTTTTTTGGCTCAGGTTCACAATCACTTGCCTTGGTTATTTTTATTATTAGTTTTAGCGCTTTGACGATTATACAAAAAACACTTGAAATGAGAAGCGCTGGGATTCGATATATCTCAGGAATGAGACGCTTGCAACTTTTTGGACATTCCTTAAAAGATGATAGTATAGAGTTGCTTTTGGGATGTATTGGCGCAAGTATAATGGGTGCTGTTCTGATTTATTGTTTTCAATTGACACCTTTTTCCTATTCCATCGTCATTTCCAGTAGTATTATTTACAATGGCATTTTACTAATTTTGTCTGTTTTCTTATCCTTCCTCTTTGCATATAGTATTCAAACGATTCATTTAGTCCCCCTTTTAAAAGGGAAGGTTCCATTGAAGCGCATTTTGGTTTTCCTCTTTATTTGTCAATTTCTCGCTGTGGCATTAATTGGTCTTGCGATTCATCGAATCAGTATTTATGGATCAGTCTGGCAAACTCACCAAGAGGGAAGTGAGGCTTGGTCAAAACAGTCGAATTGGGTCCAAATTGGTACAAATCGAGAAGATTTTTCACAGAATACAAACAAAGAGACGCAAATTGAGAACAGAGCAAAATGGTCTAAGCTCATCGAGTCTGGTATTGAAAATGGTGGTCTTTTAGCTTATCATAATCTCGTATTTTTTAGTTCAAAAGGAGTTATGACGGATCCTAGTACAGGTAAAGAGTTTTCAATCACAGATTACGATCCACTTGCACGAACTCTCTATGTAACTCCAAATTACCTCGAAATCCAAGGTGTTCCAGTTTCTCCTGAAGAAAAAGATCACTTAAATCACTTACAAGCAGGAGAATTTGGTCTCTTACTTCCGGAAAAATTAAAAGGTCGAGAAGAGGAGATGATCAAGCGATATGAAGATTATCTATCTCCTCGAGATGATCAAGGAAATATCACCTTATCAATGAAGGCGAAGGTAACGTATATTCCGAATCATCAAAAACGCTTTATCTACAACAACACACCAATCAGCTATAAACAATTCTTTACAGATCCTGTTTTAGTGGTTATTCAACCTGAAAGTTTTGGAGGCTATGAGAATCCATATTTCACCCACCTAAATTCCTACCTTTATTTTAATGGACTTCAGAATAGTAAGAAGCTAGTCGCTGAGTATAATCTTGAAAAAAGTGTTAGTCAGTACGACTATGCAGTGGACGTTTACCAGCAAATGGCCCAATTCATCCAAATAGAAAATCTCATGATAATTGCAGGAGGAGTCTTTGGTATAGCAACTTCTATTCTTCTTTTTAACACCATGAATTTCCTATATTTTGAAGAGTTTAGAAAACAAATCTTCTTGAAGAAGATTGCAGGTCTGGGTTTTGTAAACATTCACCAAATGATTTTGCTCTCAGAAAGTAGCCTCTTGCTATTAGGAAGCCTCTTGGTATTCCTTCTCACTCAAGAATGGTGGATTGCTCTTGTCACTCTCTTGCTATTTATTACTAATGCTTGGTTCATTCTTCTGTATCGGTCTCATAAAGAAGACCACTTGTTAGCCACTGTACTGAAAGGAGCCTAATATGATTAGCGTAGAACATTTAACCAAATCATTTGGCCAACGAACGGTCTTTCAAGATTTGAGTTTGCAATTTACAGAAGGTAAGGTCTATGCTCTGATCGGAAATAGTGGGTGTGGTAAAACAACCTTGCTTAATATCTTGGCGAAGATAGAGCCTTATGAAAAAGGGAATATAAGCTATCAAGGGCAAGAACTGAAACAGATCAAACAGCATCACTTTTTTAAGCATGAATTAGGCTATCTCTTTCAAAACTTTGGCCTACTTGAAAACGAGACGATCGCTAAAAATTTAGATTTGGGATTGATTGGGCAAAAATTAACGAAAAAAGAGAAGAAGCAGCAAAAAGAAGAAGTGCTCAAAAAAGTAGGATTGGCTTACCTTTCTCTGGATCAAAAGATTTATGAATTATCTGGTGGCGAGGCACAACGTGTCGCATTGGCTAAAGTTATTTTAAAAGATCCACCTTTGATTTTAGCGGATGAATTAACTGCAGCACTTGATCCAGAAACCTCTCAAGAGGTGATGGACTTACTCTTAACGTTAAAGAATCAAGAGCGTATAATCATTATCGCAACCCATAATCCAGTGATTTGGGAAAAAGCCGACGAAGTGGTAAAACTCAACTAGTCTATGGCTGAAGAATGGTAGGATCTTCTGTATTATCTTTTATAGTTAGCTATTCATGAGGTAAGAGCTATTGAAGAAAAAAGATTATGTCAAACAAAAATGTTTAAGATTTTTCATCAAAAGTTAGTTCATGACACGGCCTCTTTTCTTGATATTCAAAAATAATGAGAGTAGAATATAGAGGAAATCTGAACAAAAAAGGGGATCATATTCGATGATGAAAATTCCAGTTGAAAATCTTGGTCTATTTGAACAGTTAGATCGTATAGTAGTGGCTTTTTTTAGCAAGCAACAACCTTCAAGTCCATATGATTTGAATATCAGTATTACACAAGGACACCTTGACCAGAAAAAGCAAGTGCTAGAACCATTAGGCTATCAAGCTGTCCAACTACCATTAGGAATGGCTTTAGATAATATCATCCAGCAACCTCATTATCAAAACTTAATCATTGGTGGACTTGCTCCCGACGAAATTATAGTCAGCAAAGAAGAATTAATGCCTTTGAAAGATATTGTAGATAGTTTTTGTATTATGTACGCTGCAGCGAATAACAGACTGGAAAATAGTAAGGCTTATGAATTAATGAAAGATAAGACGGTTTATTTTATTGGTAAACTATTTACAGATTTTCCAAAAGCCGGTGATGAAATTGCTTATTTAGGAATTGATCGAATAGCGAGCGATGGTACACCATATGAAGCTGTTAAATGCTTTCTAACGGAAGAGAGTGCAGAGAAGTTCAATGGTGAAAAAAGACCTGTCACCCCTGCAAACTTGGCCTATCTAAAATCATTCTGGGGAAAACCAGTCATTATTGAGCCACACCGTAATTATTGGATCGAATTTTTATAGAAAGTATAAAAGAGCGGTAGATATTCAAAAAATCTATCGCTCTTTTTAAAACTAATATATTACATAATTTACGTTATGTAATTTTATAAACTATCCAAGGCATTTTTCTGCTCATCATTAACGATATGCGTATACAAGTCTGTAACTTGGGTGCTAGCATGTCCTAGCTGGTGGCTGACCAAAACCTGTGATTTGGTTGCATCATAAAGACGTGTTGCTAATGTATGGCGAAGCTTGTGGGGTGTCACGCGGACTTTGAAGTCTTCTGAATACTTGGCGACCATCTTTTCAACGCTAGAAGCATCGATCCGGTTTGGAACACCTCGATACAAGGTCAGAAAGAGAGCTGTATCAGTCTTTTCTGTCTTGTAACGTTTGTCTCGAATAGCGAGATATTGTTCTAGATAAGGCTTAGCAAAGGCAGCAACATTAACAGAGTCTCGTTTTCCACCTTTTCGAGTGACGTCAATGACCATCATCTTAAGATTGAGGTCACGAAGGTCTAGGTTAACGGCTTCAGAGAGACGGACACCAGAGGCAAGAAGGAGTGCGATAATGGCTAAATCTCGCTCTTTATTCTTATTAAAGGAGGATAAGGCGCGATTTGAGAGTGTTTGAGGGTACTCCTGGTCGATATAGTTAAGAAAACCTTCTGTTTCATCACCCAAAAAGAGCTTTTGTTTAATATTTTCAGCTCGAGCAGCCAAGGTTTCTTTCTTTTTCTTGGTAGCAACCTTCTTCATGACATTGCGGTAGAAATAAGGTTCCCCTTGCTCGTTTTCAACTTCCTCAGTCAAATACTTATAGAGACTAGACAGTGCAGAAAGGGTGCGGTTAATCGTTGTTTGGGAAACCCCGTTTTTTGTCGTATTGGCATTGAGCAGAGGACGTTCACGTAAGTAAAGAATAAAGGATTCCATGTCTTTCTTGGTCATGTGCTCCAGAACGTCTAAAGGGATCTCGGCCATGGTATCAGCATCCGATATACCAGATTCCAAAACCCAGGTAAAAAATCGATCGTATTCCTTTAAGTATTCGTACAAAGTTGTAAAACTGTATGGAACGGCCAGTTTCGATTGATAATATTCCAATACATACCAGGGCATGACTTGTTTGAGTTTATCAATCCGTTCTAATAAGATCTCGCGTTTCATGTTTTTCTCCAAATCTTTCTATACTAGTAGTATAGCATAGCTAGATAGATTTTTCAAGAAAATTATAGTTTTTCGGAAAGATGTTATAGGGTTTATATAGGACTGTTTTGTATCTCTTTCTATATTAGATCACTTTTAAACACAATAAAATCAGCAAATCACATGGATTTACTGATTGTTTTTTTCTGTAACTTATTTTTCTATATATCGAAATGGAATCTTGCTACCACAGAGCCAATTATAGACTCGATCATTGACTTGAACATTCATGGCCTCGTGAGCATATTCTGGCATGATTAAATGCTCTTTTGGACATTCTAATCGATTATAAATGGCAAACTGCGTTTCAGGATAACAGACATCATCATCTAGTCCGGTAATCATGTGAACCTGTCCTTTGATGCGATGAGCAAAGTTTTTTACATCAATATAGGCCAATGTCTGCATCAAACGATCTTCTGTTTCATGAAATGGATCATGGAACTTGAAATAACGGAAAAGCTCGTCATAAGCCTCGCTGGTGTTCCCAATCTCCAATACTCGTCTGAAATCTGATAAGAATGGATAAATGGCGACTGTTCGTTGTATACGAGGATTCAATCCAGCAGCAACCAGGGCCAAGGCACCACCTTGTGAGGCTCCATAGCTGGCAAGTTTGCTGTCGTCTACTTGAGGAAGGCTGGCTACAATTTCAATTAACTGGTAAAGATCTAAGTAGACATCCTTATAAAAGAGCTCATCCGGACCTTCCACGGCTCCGCGGATAATCTGTCCTTTTACCGTATTACCAAGTGGTGAACGGTCACCGCCGGTTGAATAGCCTGACTGCCCTCTCACGTCCATAGATACAACACCATAGCCCGCTACTGTATAAGCCAGCATGTCAGCCCAATCCCAACAACGACCCATATAGCCATGAAAATGGAAAATGACGGGAACCTTTTGATCCGTTTTTGGAAAAACAACCCGTGCATAAACTAGTCCATCTCGTGTTCCTTTAAAGGTTAATTCATAACAAATCACATTTGGAATGCTGAAATCTCGTTCTTCGAGCTTATATTCAGGCAGTTTAGTCATCTTTGCTAGGGCTTGATCCCAAAAAGTATCAAAATCTGCTGGAACCTCATCCCGTCCCTTATAATCTTTCATTGTTTCTAATAATTTGGGATCTTTCATAAAATCCTCCTTAAGTATGTGTAATCGCTACCAAAAATGTACCATATTTACTTAAGGATTGCAAGAGACAAATAAAAAATTACATAACCGAAATTATGTAATTTACTTATAGATTCAAAAATAAACTTAATTGTTTCACTAGATCTGGATTAGTGGGTAAAGCTGAATGATGAGCTTTACGACCGTTTAAATTCACTTCTGTATAGGCTTGTTTCTCAAAAATAGATTGTGCTGCTTGTGCACTAGAAAGGGGGACGATCCCGTCTGATTTTCCAGCAAAGCTACCGACAAAGTTAAGGACCTCTACTTCTTTTTCTAAGCGATGCTTCCATTTTTGAAAATCGTCATACATTTCCTGATTGAATTGGTAAGGACTGCCAATAATAGCGAGCTTGCTCACGGTAAGTTTTTTCTTTTCTAAAAAACCACTTTCCAATAAGCCAGTCAAAACTAGTCCACCATTGGAGTGCCCGACTGCCTTGAACTCTGTAAAATAATAGTAATCAAGGAGGTAGGTGATGGCGATCTTAAGGGATTCGATTTGCTGCTTGATATTGCTGTAACCATCTCGATTATTTTCAAAGCCAATCACAATCATCGGATTCGGCTCTTTTGTATTCAGTCTTCCCTCCATCTCTATAGACTCATCTTTATTGACTTTTATTTTTAAGAGACTCTGCTTTTTTCTAGAATAGCGATGGAGCATGCGGATGGTTCCATTGAAACGCTGAATACTGGCTGAACTACCAGGTACAAAGATAATCGGTCTGATCGGTGGTTTCTTCGACCCTTTTGGGAATTCAAAGGGCTTGCTGTGCGAAGAAAAGAGTCTTCCAAAGAAACGAATGAGTTGTTGAAATAGTTTTTTTAACATGTTTCCTCTAGTACTAGTTTCTAAAAGAACCCAGAACAGTGTGTTCCAGGCCCTTGCTAGAAATGATTATTTCCGCTTTTTCTTATTCTTGCGCATTTGTTTGGCCATCTTGTTCATCGCCCGTTTCATCATAAATTCACCGGCTTTTCCTTTGAGACCACCACCGAACATTTGGCTCATGTCAGGCATCCCAGCGCCTCCGCCAAGAGCTGACAAGTCAGGCATCCCGCCTTGTCCCATCATGCCTTCGAGGGCAGACATATCAGGCATGCCACCAGGCATATTCTTCGGCATATTATTTGGATTAAGCCCCATTTGTTTCATCATCTTGTTCATATCACCAGAGAGGACACCTTGCATCATCTGTTTAGCTTGGTTAAAGTCCTTGATGAATTTGTTCACTTCGACAAAGCTGTTTCCTGAACCAGCAGCAATCCGACGACGACGGCTAGGGTTCAACAAATCTGGATTTTCCCGTTCAGCTGGGGTCATGGATGATACAATCGCGCGTTTCCGAGCAATTTCTCTTTCATCAACCTTGAGGTTTTTCATGGCTGGATTGTTGGCCATCCCTGGAAGCATCTTGAGCAGATCTTCCATTGGACCCATGTTTTGAACCTGGTCTAACTGATCGATGAAATCGTTGAAGTCAAAGGTATTTTCCCGCATCTTCTCAGCGAGTTCAAGGGAACGTTTCTCATCGTATTCTTGAGAAGCTTTCTCGATCAGCGTCAGCATATCCCCCATACCGAGGATCCGTCCAGACATACGATCTGGGTGGAAGGTTTCGATATCAGTGATTTTTTCACCAGTACCAGTAAACTTGATTGGCTTCCCAGTAATCTGACGGACAGAAAGGGCCGCACCACCACGGGTATCCCCATCGATCTTGGTTAAGATCACCCCGGTCACTTCGAGTTGTTCGTTAAACTCACGCGCCACATTGGCCGCTTCTTGACCGATCATGGCATCGACGACCAAGAGGATTTCATTCGGCTCAGCAAGAGCTTTGACATCGCGCAACTCGCCCATGAGTTTTTCATCGATTTGCAGACGACCAGCCGTATCGATCAAGACATAGTCATTGTGGTTGGCTCTTGCTTGCTCCAAACCTTGACGTACGATCTCGACTGCAGGGACCTCTGTACCGAGTGAGAAGACAGGCACATTGATCTGCTGACCAAGCGTCTTCAACTGATCAATGGCAGCTGGACGATAGATATCGGCCGCAATCATCAAAGGACGTGCATTTTCTTCCTTGACCAATTTGTTAGCCAATTTACCAGCAAAGGTTGTTTTACCAGCCCCTTGAAGACCGACCATCATGATAATGGTTGGAATTTTTGGAGATTTGATGATGTCTGCTGTCTCAGAACCCAAAATGGCTGTCAATTCTTCATCGACAATCTTCACGATTTGTTGGGCGGGGTTGAGGGTTTCAATGACCTCATGCCCTACGGCCCGCTCGCGGACGCGTTTGATGAAGTCTTTTACAACAGGAAGGGCAACATCGGCCTCTAAGAGGGCTAGACGAATCTCTTTGGTCGCCTCTTGGACATCCGCTTCAGAGATTTTCCCTTTCTTACGAAGATTTTTAAAGACGTTCTGTAAACGTTCGGTTAAACTTTCAAATGCCATTATTTTCTCCTATTTTTTCAATTCAGTGGAAATCGTCCGAAATGTTGCAAACATTCTAGTTCTTCGGGTGTGACTTCTTTCATGATTTCATTTGGATATCCCCAACAGCTAAAACCTATTTGCATAGCTTTGGAGATATCATTGGGCGAGATAATTTGTAGTCGAGTAGGAAATACTCCCTCTGCGACTAATAGTTTGCAAGGTATTCCTTGATAAATGACGAGACTACCCATAATCACTCCCGATTGTCAATGCTTGATAAAATTTCAACCTGCTCTTGTAGAAAAGTATCTTCCGGATAGCGTTCTAAAATCTGATCAAAAATCTGACTACGAACAATGTAATCGGAATACATATGGAGTTTCATTTCGTAGTCCTCCAAAATCTTTTCTGTACGTTTAATATTGTCATAGACCGCCTGACGGCTCACTCCAAACTCTTCCGCAATCTCAGCCAAGCTGTAATCATCGGCGTAATAAAGCTCGATGTAGTTCATTTGCTTGTCCGTCAAGAGCGCTGCATAAAACTCAAAGAGCGCATTCATTCGGTTGGTTTTCTCAATTTCCATACCTTTCATTATATCAAAAAAGCCCGCCAAAGACTAGCGGGACTTACCTATTTTGCCTCACAAGAAACAAGGTGGGCAGATTCCAAATGGTTTAAAACAAAACGCTGTTTCCTAGCGAAAGACTCTTTTTTATCTTACGTAATATAAATTATGTAAATCTAATTATTTTCTAGATAAAATTCAAAGCGCTCTCCAACATACTGACTCTTTACATATTCAAAGGCTGTGCCATTATCTAAGTAAGAAACTTGCGTCAGGCCAAGGATGGCCTGTCCTTTGGGGATTTCTAGATATTCAGCAATCTTTTCTTTAGCCAAGCGAGCGTAGATGGTTTGTTGAGATTTTCCGATACGATAGCCGTGTTTTTCCAAGGTTTGGAAGAAATGACTGGTCACTTCTTCTTTTTTAAAGTTTTTGATAAATTTCTCTGGAATCGAGGCAACTTCATAAACAACAGGGACCCCATCCGCATAACGAACCCGTTCCATACGTACGATGGTTTCAGTCTTGTCGATACTAAGCTTATCTACTTCTTGAAGGCTTGGAATGGTGCGTTTGTATGATATAACCTGTGTCGAAGGGATCTTTCCTTGGGCCTTCATGATTTCAGTAAAACTGGTTGTCCCCCGCATCTTTTCCTGGACGCGCGTGCTAGCGACAAAAGTACCACTACCAACACGGCGTTCCAGTACTCCTTCTTCTACCAAAAGTGTAATGGCTTGACGGAGGGTCATGCGACTCACTTGAAACTTTTCTGCCAAGTCTCGTTCACTTGGGAGGCGCTGTCCAATTTTCCAGATTTTCTGGTCAATTTCGGCTTTAATTTGATCGTGGATTTGTATGTAAGCTGGAATCATATTGCTACTCTTTCTGTGTGTTATAACCTATTGTAGCGCAATTTTGTTAAATCTTCAATCCTAGTCAGTATTGATTGGTAATGAAGGGCCTTTTGTGTTAGAATAGAGGAAAAGAATTTTCTAGAAGAAGGGGAAAAGATGACAAACCTATCAACTGATTTGCATGATGTTGAAAAAATTATCGTGCTTGACTACGGTAGCCAGTACAATCAGCTCATTTCACGTCGTATTCGTGAGATTGGTGTCTTTTCAGAATTGAAGAGCCACAAAATTACTGCAGCTGAAGTTCGTGAAATCAATCCAGTTGGGATCGTTCTTTCCGGCGGACCAAACTCAGTGTATGAAGAAGGGTCTTTCGATATTGATCCTGAAATTTTTGAACTTGGCATTCCAATTCTTGGGATTTGTTATGGAATGCAGCTATTAACTCACAAGCTTGGAGGAAAGGTTGTACCCGCAGGGGACGCTGGTAACCGTGAGTATGGTCAATCTGAGCTAAACTTAGCTGAATCTTCTGCCCTCTTTGAGGGAACACCTGATAAACAGTTGGTCTTGATGAGCCACGGTGATGCTGTAACAGAAATCCCTGCTGACTTTGTCCGTACAGGTACTTCTGCTGACTGTCCTTATGCATCGATTGAAAACCCAGACAAGAAAATTTACGGTATCCAATTCCACCCTGAAGTTCGGCACTCAGTTCACGGCTATGATATCCTTCGTAACTTTGCCTTGAATATCTGTGGTGCCAAAGGTGACTGGACAATGGATAACTTTATCGAGATGCAAATCAAACAAATCCGTGAGAAAGTTGGAGACAAACGTGTCCTCCTTGGCCTCTCTGGTGGTGTTGACTCTTCTGTCGTTGGAGTTCTTCTCCAAAAAGCGATCGGGGATCAATTGATCTGTATCTTTGTAGACCACGGTCTTCTTCGTAAAGGAGAAGCTGACCAAGTCATGGATATGCTTGGTGGTAAGTTTGGTTTGAACATTGTCAAAGCAGACGCTGCCAAACGTTTCTTGGACAAGTTGGCAGGTGTATCTGATCCTGAACAAAAACGGAAGATTATCGGTAACGAGTTTGTCTATGTCTTTGATGATGAAGCAAGCAAGCTGAAAGATGTGAAATTCTTAGCACAAGGAACACTCTATACAGACGTCATCGAGTCAGGTACGGATACTGCTCAAACTATCAAGTCTCACCACAACGTGGGTGGTCTTCCAGAAGATATGCAGTTTGAACTCATCGAACCACTCAACACTCTTTACAAGGATGAAGTTCGTGCCCTCGGAACAGAACTTGGCATGCCAGACCACATCGTATGGCGCCAACCATTCCCAGGCCCAGGACTTGCGATCCGTGTCATGGGTGAAATTACTGAAGAAAAACTTGAAACAGTCCGTGAATCAGATGCTATCCTTCGTGAAGAAATCGCTAAAGCTGGTCTTGACCGCGACATCTGGCAATACTTCACTGTTAACACTGGCGTTCGTTCAGTAGGTGTTATGGGCGACGGTCGTACTTACGACTACACCATTGCTATCCGTGCTATCACTTCTATCGATGGTATGACAGCTGACTTCGCTAAGATTCCTTGGGAAGTTCTCCAAAAAATCTCCGTTCGTATCGTAAACGAAGTTGACCACGTTAACCGAATCGTCTATGATATCACAAGTAAACCACCTGCAACTGTTGAGTGGGAATGATTTATAAACATGATTTGAAGTGAAATGGTTGTTTTAACAGCATTTTCGGTTATTATAAAAGGTTAAAAATCAATCAAAATCGATTGGTTCCCCACCAAAAATCCCACCAGAAATATTCTGATGGGATTTTTTTATATTAAATTTTCGTTTCCTAAAATTTAACGCTTCATATTTATTTTTAAAAGAAGTTCCTCAAACTAAATCTATAGTTTCCCTGAGTAAAACTCTTTTCCTTATAATTAATTGAAGTTATCTAGAATTTATGATAAAAATATTGAACTTGAAATATTTTGATGTTTTACGAGCTTTCTTAAGACGTGTTTTTCAGCAACATTCTTCTATGTATATAAATATGGTTTACCTAGTATTCCTACTACTTTAAGTTTTCAATTATTCACTTATACAAAAATTTTTAAAGCTTGATAATAACAATAATAAGTTTTTAAATCTTAGAAGAAAATAATTTTGTTTATTTCTTGTATTCATCTTTTAATAAATCATAAAGTGTTAGAAAACCATTTGGAATTGATGATTTTTTAATACTATGTACTTTCTTTATGGCATCTAGAAGTTTACTAACATCTGAAAAGTATTCTTTTACAAAGTCATATGACTTCACGTTGCTAAGTTTTAATTTTTGCTTACAATAATCACTTGGTTTAGAATGGCCTGATCTATTAAAATCTTCATTTTTTTCTTCACTAACAATTATTAGTAACTCGATTTCAGGAGGTGTAATTACATTTATAACTTCAATCTTTTCTTCAAAAATTTTTCTATACTTAGCAGTTCTAAGATTAAAATTTTCTCTTTTTGAATCTAATATCCTGAACAAGGCAATCTTAGATCCATAATCTTTACCCATGTATTTATCACAAAATTCCTTTGCACTTCGAGTTTTTATTGGACCATTATTAATCAGGTATTCATCATTTTCAATAATAAGATAATGATTCTCTAATAATATTTCGATAATTGCCTCTTCAGCAGCCCCTTCACAAATAATCGCACTATATTTTTTTGGCATATTTAAGACCTACTTTTTTAAGAATCTTTCTTTAATAATATTTCTTAATGAATTTTCCGACGAATACTGTGGAGTGGAATTATCAATTATCCCTTTAATAAAGATATCACCTATACTTATATCATTTCTTTTAATAATGTTTGAAAACTTTTCAATTTCAATTTGTCTCTTTTTTCTTACAATATAGATTGAATCATTTCTAGGAATTATATCTAACAGTTCTGAATAATGAGTAGAATAAATCAGAATGGCTCCATTTGGATTCATTTTTCTATCCAAAAACAGATTAATGAAAGTAGAAACAATTTCTCTATTAAAATGATTTTCTAATTCATCAACAATTATTACTCCACCTGAACGTAATGTAAAGAACGCATCCATAAACAAACCAAGCCCTTTAACTGTACCTGATGACAAAATGCTATGTAACTCAGATATAGAGTCAAGTTCAATTGAATTAACTTGATCTTTAAACTTAAGTTTAACTCTTAAAGTCTTATTTTCTTCATTTTTTACGAATTTTAATTCCTCAATACTTGGATCCAAATAGGTAATTAATTCATGTGGAATATTACCAAAACCGCTCAGAACATTAAAGTTTGTATAACTTAGTGTATCTTTATAATATAATTTCTCAATCTTTTCTAAATTAAAGAGAATATTTATTATGCTAACATCAGAACTTAAGCCTAAATGTATTTTATCACCATTATTTCTTGTTATTATATTTTCTTCCTTTATGGAAGTGAAATTAAATATTTCTTTTTTTGAGCGTACTGGTTTTGCCTTCTTTGATGAAAAAGTCTCATCAACGAAAAAGTATTTATATTCTCCCTCTTCCTCATCGTATCTTCTAGAAATGACCGATTCTAATTTATTAATTGTTTGGTTACCATTTTTTTCGTCATAAAAAAATATTGTGTATTTTACTTGTTTATTATTCTCTAGATGTAAAATATTACTAGCGTCAGAATTTTCCAAGATCACTCTTGGACTGTAGTTTATAGATTTAGCTTGGATGATATTAAGCGCAACTATTATAGCATTTAGTATTTGAGTTTTACCAGAAGCATTTAACCCAGTAAATGTAAGAGTTCTATTAGCATAGAAATTATTAAATAGATGGATCAATTCGTGTTTCTCATCTGAGCTAACTCGTGCTTCTGAGAAAAAGTCTATTTCAATTTTTTTATCAAATAAAGCGACGTCTTCAATTATTATTTTCAATAATTTCATTTCATTACTCCTAATTATTTTTATATAACTATTTTATATAAATTCTCCAAATAAAACAACATATAACTACTGATTTTTGTAATTATCTGTTATTTTTGATAGAATACATTATTATATAGGGGAAGGTGATTCATTTTTTTTTAAGTTCTAGCAGTTCTTAACCAGCTTTATTACTTATAAAAACACTAATTTTAACCATTTTTAAAAAATTTTAAAAGTAAAGTGGCATAAAAAACTAAAAGCTCAATTTGTTATAGATTTTTATATTGATAGTATTTTTGCAAACCTATTCATAAGGTTTCTACGTAAACAACACTGATAATTTTAAACCAAATTTGTAAGCGACTAAAGTTGCAACAACTAGGATAATTGCTCCAATATAGTAAGAAAGTAAAAAAAAGCACACCGAGATGTGCTCTTTTCTGTTAATAATCTTATCCTTATTATTTTGATACTAAAACTAAACTGAAAGTAAATACTCTGAGTATTCAAAGATTTAATTTATCCAAAAATTGTTTTTCGCTCTTTCCAATTTTCTCAACAAAATCTTCGTATCTACTAGCTTTTGGTATTTTGAGTCCAATCTTTTCTACTCGAACATCTTCATTTTTTGTAGGAATGACTTCAGTTCTTACTCCTGTCATTAAATAAAGTATTTTATGATGTTCCTCTTTTGAAGGATGGAAAAAATACGCTTGTTTACAATCAAATCGAAACATGTAGGATAAAATCTGAGAATAGTCGCTGTTTTTAATATTTTTTTGAGGTTTATATTTTGCATCTGCAACTACTCGATTATCTGGTAATTTCCCTATAAAGTCAGGGTAAATTTCCCCATTTCTATTATTAAAATAATAATGAGGCATAGTACCTACTTTATTTTGAGGATGATAAAAGAGATCTTTTATTAATAAGTTTAGATACTCTTCCCATAACCAAGCAATATCTATAATGATTCCATGTACTTTCTGGTTGTTAGCTCCGAATCCAATCATTTCATCAGTCAATATTTGAAGGCATAGAGTCTGCAACTGAGTGTATTCTTCATAGAATCCATGTTTTATAGTATTAAATTTATTCTCAAATAACACATCTTCTAAATCATAATGAGAATAACTTGGAGTTAACTCTTTTATCCTCTTTACATTATTTCGAATAGTTGAACTTTCATTTAGTAAAAAAGGTCTTGTAACTTCAATTTTTTCAATGGTATGTCGAATCAATTGATTTAATTTATTGTCGAATGAATACTCCCGAGTATTGTATGCAACATTTCTAACAAAAGGTACATTCTGTCTAATGTGTCTGTTAATATCCAACTGACCTCGAACATTACTATCATTATAGGAATGATAAACATATTCCTTATAGAAACCTTTTCTCATAGCTTCCTCTAAATAATAAGGAAATAAATACACTAAAAGATCATAATAAGAATGATTATCAGATGATGAAATTTCATTAATTGTTACATTATAGTGAAGCACTTTTTGTAACATATAATTTAAAAAATAATCCTCATCTTTCGACTCAAAAAACCGAGTATGAATATGGACTTCATTCTCACCATCGCTCAAAAATCCCACTATATTACAAGTCCTAGTTTTACCATTAAACGTCCTAAATATGCAATTATCCTCATCCAAATCAGCAGAGTTCTTTAGTAATGGCGGAAAAATGATAAACCTTTCCTGATCTAAGGTAGATAAAGATTTATTTGCTAGTTCATTAATAATCGAATGGCCTACATTACTTTGTTCAATCTCTGCGTTATCACTTATTTTAAGCATAAACTAGTCCTCACTAGTTCCAAAATAAGCGTTTTCCAAGGCTCTCATCTTATCATTAGCTAGTCTTTCACCACGGAAATAATCATTTAATAGTGGTTTTAACTTATAATCCCAAAGATTTTTTATTGATAGTGTTCCTTCATCGAGATTCTTAAAATAACTAGCACCAATCTGATAATCATGAGTTAAATGTCCTTCTTCAACAATTGCATTATTCAATCGATGCATTATTTCTTTTGTTTCTTCATTAAGACCCATATTTTGAGCAGAATGATCCGCTGTAATTTCCACAAAAGTAAATCTACGCCTCATTGCAAAATCAAATGTTTCAACTGAACGGTCTATATCATTCATTGTCCCTATAATATAAACATTTTCAGGTATATATAACTTTTCCTCAGAATTATAAGGTGTGCTTACTGCTCCTTTAATTCCACGGTAGTCTGGATCTATAGAAAAGAAGAGTTCTCCAAAAATCTTTGAAATTTCACCACGGTTTATCTCGTCAATGATAAAGACAAATTTATCTTTATCGTTCTTAACTTCACCAACAATATAATCTTCAAGTCCAAACTTTTCTTTCAAGTGTTTAACAACTGCTTTTCTATAATTGTCAAAACCCCCTTCTGGAACACCTGGTAAACCTCTATAAACATTATATATTTGATTATAATTAAGATATTGGGTGGTACCTTTTTTGAAGATGCCTTGTACACCATTGTTATCATAAGAAACTATATTCCCCATTGGCTTACCAGTCAATGTTTTTAATTCATTATACCCTTGTGAAGTTTCCATCGCTTCAGTAACTGCTTCAAAAAATTTACCCCATGCTTGAGCAAAGTTATCTTGACGGTCTGTAGTCTCAAATTTTTGGGCTTTTCCAATAAATTCTTTGAACTTCCCAGGTTTTAGAGTAAAACCAATTTGATTATTCTCTGCCTCTGAAGGACGAAATCCTTCAACAAAATCAGTGTAATCATATGAAGGATGAAATTGAACAAAATCAATTTGATTGATTTCATCCTGTGAAAGACTATTAATATCACTAGTTCTACCGTTAGAAACAATATTTGCTGCAATCTGTTTAGAAAGATAGGTTTTACCAGTTCCCGGTGCTCCTCGAAATACTATGTTTTTTGAAGATAATAAAAGATCGGAATAACTCCTTATATGTTCCTCTATAGCCATTATTTGTGAATTAGACTCCATAGTTTCATTCTCCCCGTCTTTGTCTTTATAAACTAAAATAAATTTATCACCTTCAGTCCCAAATCTCTTCAAACATTCCTTTACAAATATGAGAGTTGAAAATATGTTCCAACAGTAAAAAAATAGAGTAGAGCCGCCCTCACAATGATAGCCAACATATTCAATTGTATTTCTTTTCCTTTTGAATTCAGATTCACTAGAAAATATGCCTCTAATCATCGGACTAGATGGATTATATTGACACACCGGAAAATTTTCTCTTTCCTTTTTTGAAAGTTCCAATATTTTTTTTTCGAATATTTGACATGCTAGACGTGGTAAAACCTGATTAGACTTGTTTCTTTCTCTCTTTTTTTTATTTCTTCTAATTATTTCATCATTTGAATTTATAAAGAACACATCTAAAAATTCGTAATTGTCTCCCAAGCTTAAATCATCCATTGTGAAGCGGCTATCCGTTGACTTAATCTCATTACTAGATATTGTTAATTCATACTTTTCTAATTTACCCATATTCACACATTACATCCTTTGTTTACTACTATTTTTGATTCTATATAATGATTATATCATATAAAGTAAATTTAATTTCTAATTATTAAGCTTCAACTGTTTAGATAAGTTCTCTATACTCTTCTTAGAATCTTCAATAGTAAATAAACAATAAAAATGTTTCGATAGATAACTATTCTACATTACGTAGAAAGGATTCACCAATATATTTTATTGGACTAGAAAATCAAACGATTCTGTGATAGACTAACTATAATAACAAAACATTTTCTAGTAATCTATCACAAATCCACTCAACAAATCTCTTATTTTTTGTGATTATAAAAAAGGAAAAAATATGGTAAAAAATACAAACGACTTTAATGAGATTGATATATTAAAAAAAAGTCTAGAACAACTTGAATCGCCTTGGGAGTTTCAAGGAAATGAGAAATCTGTAAAAGTTGAAACTAGTATAATTGAAGATGTAAACTATAATTTTTTAGGGGTTATTAATGACTTCTATTTTATAGAATCACTGGATAAGCTTGAAGAATTTGAAAAACAAGATTCAGATATAATAATTACCTTAGAAAGAATATCCAATCATCATAATTTTCTTCTTTTTCTAAAGTATTTTTATCAAACTGAATTAAAAAATTATTTAGATTATCTAATAAATATTAATCCTAAGACAAAGGAAATCTCACTTAATTTTTATGCTTTTAAAAACGTCTCAGAAGTTTGGAATTTTCTTTTGTCAAAATCAATAATTGATAAATATCCTTTAAAATTATTAGTATTAATTGAACTTTATAAAAATCTTCTAAACAGTAACGAAGATAAAGAATCTACTGATATTGTTTTTTCAGACGAATATACTGTTAGTAATATTAATAATAATTTAAGCCAATTCGAATCTCAATACGATTTAAAGAAATATTTTAAAATAATAGCAAGCTTGACTTTTATTATTGATAGCATTACTACTTCATTGAATATTTTAATAAAGAATGTACAAACTTCTTTATTATTATTTTATAAAAACAAATCCAACTCCAAACATGCATATTCTATTTTTAGAGAATTATCTTCAATAGAATCTACAGTATCCACATTCGAGGATAAAATAAGGACTGAGGAACTATGTACTTTTTATAAGAAAAAAGTTAACTGCTTAGCATCTGCATCATATAATAACGAAAAATTTATAGCTATTAATGGATTAGATACTGATAGTATCAATACTGATAATAAGTATGAAAAAATAATTCGTATTATTCAAGAGTTGGCAAAACCTGCGGAATTTAAGTCTATACAGATTACTGATGAAGTAAAATACTATTTAGACCCTACTATTGAGATTGAATATACGAGAAATAACATTACATATAAAATGTTTAAGAATTATAAAAAGAATTATAATAATCAGGCTAATGTAAATCATAAGAAAATAAGTGACGAAAATAAAGATAATATTTTTAATGATAAGAACAGAATGTTTACCTGTTGTGAGAGGAAATTGATTGATAATTTAATAGAGGAGAGTACTGAAAACGAATATCCAAATATAGAACTCATTATAACAATGGAGCCATGCCCACTTTGTAATAGAACAATTGAATTTTTAAAGAGAGAAAATAAACTTGAACTTAAAATACGTCACTCAGAAAAAAACTCTAATTTACCTATAGATATAATTAAAGAATATGATGATTTTGCTATTGAGATTCTAAATTCTGAACAACAAAAAAAGAAATCAGATTAATCGAAAAGGATTTAGTCTACGTCTTACCGAACTAAATCCTTTACTTAAATTATTTTTTTAATATTTGAGGTCAAGTTAAAACTTGACCTCTTTTTCTATTCACTTCATGTTTTAGATACGAAAAGCATTTGCTTAATTTGTAAGATTTAATTACAATCAACTAGAATCTTACCCAAAATATTTATCTACCAATTCCTGAATCCTACCTTCTTTGGCAGCTGGAATAGTATCTTCTAAAACAAAATTCTTTCTACTGATATCTTGGGAAAGATTTCCAAAGATAAAATTAGTCGAAATATTATAGATAATCTCCGACGGTGCGAATCCATAAACTTGATTTTCTAAGATATGTTTTAAGCGTTCTTCAGAATTTGGAAAGGCTTCTTTCAAGCCTTCGCTATTATATAGTCGCTTAACAAGCTCTGCAATATAGAGGCCTGACTTCATGTACAAATCAATAAATGTCTTAGATGGATCATCAAAGATTCCTGGGTTTTCTTTTTCAAGATCATCTACCATCCTCTTCACCAGCCGTTTAGGAGTGAAAATCTGGTTGGTCTTTTGCGGTGGAATATAGTCAAAGATATCTTCTTTTTGATCTTTATAATAATCCGCCAACTCTTCTTTCTTACGAAGAAATTCTTGAATGGCTTCATCAAATGTTGCTCGATCAAAGAGATGTCCTGCAAAATCTTGCCCACCATCTCTCAAATAACGAAATTGGTCAATCGTAATTCCAGTCACTTCAAAGAAGACATTCTCAGGAACAAAAGTGTCAAAATTATCAAGAGTTAGAGATTGATTGCCATAGGCCATGATAAAACTTGGAATTGTTCGTGCAAATCCTCGAAGGTGATCCCGGATTTCATCTTGAGCAGTTTGTTTCAACTGTTCAACACGTTTGACTTCAACCTGTTCGATAAACTTCTCAGGCATCTTTTCCACTTCTTTTTTGAGTGTTTGTTCTAGTTTTTCTTTATGAATGAGATTATTTTCTTCTATTCGTTTTTCAAGATCTTCTTGAATCTTATCTTTCTGCTCCTTATCATTTGCTTTCTTGAGCTGTTGCTGCACCTCTTCCTTGATATGTGCTTCAGTAATTTTACGTTCTATCTCATTTTTTCGAACTTCGTTCTCAAATGTTGCTGCAATTTGTTTCTTGATGTGGTCTGTTTCCCGAGTTTTCAGATCATATCCAGCTTTCAATTCTTCTACAATTACCGAAGAAACTGTCTGGCTCAAGTCATTGACTAGTTGTTTTTGAGTTTTGTCCTCATCTTTTGTGACTAGTTCAACAACAGACTGTCCATGTCCATAAACTTTTTCACCAAAAAGTCGCGTTTGTTGATTGACAACAATTTCATGGTCAACAACTGCATTACCCTTGTCATCCACTTTAACATCTGAAAAATCTAGTAAATCAGAAGGTGTTTGTAACTTCCCTTCCTTTTCTACTGGAAGTTCATTTAAAATGTCTAGAACGGTTTGACTGGCTTGGAAAATGCCACTGATATTATCAAAAAGGAGATTGGACATAAATCCTCGCTTGAGGACTTCTCTAGCTTTTATCTGACGCGGTATAGTCAGAACTGCCTTAGCATCAATCTCAACCATCTTACCAGCACGATCCTCAGCTATAACAGGGAAGAAATTTAGTACATTTCAATGGGAACCAAGCAATTTCAAAATAACATTCCCACCAAAAAACAATTAACACCTTAAAAAGCCTGTTTTATAAAGCTTTTTGAGGGGACTGCAACCATTGAGTGGGAGTAGAATGACTTGACAACATAACGCTTGAAATCATTGATTTCAGCGTTTTTTTTATATAAGTAAGACAACATTTATAATCAAAATGCCCCAAATGAAAAAACCTCTTGTATGAATCTAGCGCTTATGTTATGATAGTTTAAAACTATTCCTTTTGAGTAAGGAATTCATAAAGTTAGGAGAATCAAATGTCTGAAATTACAGTTTCGCGTCAAACTGGCCTTGTAGGTGTATTAATGAAGGTAAACGTTTATATCAATGGAGAATGTGTTGCCAACTTAAGCAAAGACGAAACCGTTACACTACCGCTTCCTGAAGGGCTTGATATGGTTAAGCTCTACGTAGATCAAAGAGGAGCCTTCACACGTTCTAAGGAAGTGATCGTAAAAGCTGGTCAAACTGCTGTTATTAAAGCATCAGCTATGAAAACACTTCTAGGTATTTTCGGAAAAATCTTAGGTATTCCTTATCTCTCAATCGAAGTAACAGATTAAGAGAGTGGGATAGAAATCGGTAATTCGTTAGAATTCGATTTCGTCGTCCCACCTCCGCACAGCTTAGTAGAGCCCACTCAACCACTGCGTCTTGCTCGATAATCCAAAGACAATTGATAGGCTAGGACTTTTGTCCCAGCCTCTTTTTTGTAATCTTTATTTCTTCTTGATTTGATGACGATGAACATGATAAACAATTAACCCGATTCCTAGGAGTACCAGAACTCCCAGTCCAATCATAGGATATAGAGGAATATTGTTGGTATCTTTCAATAGTGTCTCCGTATCAAGTTTAGTTTCAATCGTGTTAAAGCTATCTCCTGCCTTCTCAATAATATCCTGTTTTAGAGCTTTGAGGGACTTGACTAGTTTTTTATCAGAGCTTAGCTGACTATTCGAAAGCTTGTTAGCAAAATCAACTAATTGTTTGGTTTGTTTATCCGTTATAGCGCCCTCTAGTTGGTAGTTTTTTAGAATCTTTGTAACCAGCTTTTGAAAATCTTTTTTCTCGAGCTTTTTGTCTTGATTCCTTCCTGTTAGCGCTGCGATTTTAAGATCGATGACAGCAACATTGAGTTTATCTTCATGGAAGGCTTTTTTACGGGCACTCTCTTTATAGATCGATGCAAGCAGGGATAATTCTTCTTGAGCGAGTGTTTTATTTTCATCAGAAATCGTGCTACCATTTTGCTCAAGGGAGTATGCGACCGCTGCAAGTGAGCTTAAACCTGAAGCTTCTGTTGGAGATGCAATCGTGACATCTGCACGTTCTATACCAAGAGTAGTTAGAGCATTTCGGTTCATATCCGCGGTTACTTCTGTTATATTTTGAGGAGTGACAATGTGCACGCTAACGGGCGCTTTCTTGGCTTGTTTCTGTAGTTTAACGGAGGAATAATGATCTCCATTCTCATCAATCGTAAAGCTTGTATAAGCAGAAGGATCCATGGTTTTCCATTCCTTATCTATTTCCTCGTTATACATCAAGAGACTAAGGGTTTGCTCAACTTGAAATTCATCCAATGATGAGCCAATGACATAGTCAGGTTGGCTGTATTTTTGATCAATGACTTTTTGGATGGTTGAATTGGCAAAAACTGTTGAAGAGCTTGCAAGGAGTGCAAACCAGCTTGCGATAAAGATTCCAATAAATTTCCTGACTGGTTTCATACTTTCTCAATAACCCCTTTTAGAATACTAATACGTTTTCGGACAATAAAAAGGAAGCAGGTTTTATCCCTTTGTCTCCTTTTTAGTTTATCCTTTTTATCTTAAGACTGGCTTACAGCTTCTTTAAAAACAGATGACAGTTTTCTCCATAAAAAAACAAGGGATTCTTCCCTTGTTTAGAGTGATTGTTTGTATTAGAACCAGGAAAAGAGTTTCATAATGAACTGATTCATTTCAACGAGACGTGAATAATAATAATTTCCCCCATTAACGTAGAGCTCTGAGCCATGTAAAAATGAAATAGGATGGAGATAAAGATAGGTCTTACCTGTGACATTTCCAAGACTTGGTGCAACCACTTCTTTTGAGTATTTACGAGCTAATTCAAGACTATTTTTTCCGCCATTTTTTGCTACATATTCAATGTAATCCTGTCCAAAATTATAAGCCTGAACTGCTGTCCAGGGATCAACCCCCTTCTCCTTTGCTTTTCGCAGATTCTCAGAGAGGGTTTGAATCCCTTGCCGGATACTTTCTTTGTTATTGGTGATAGAATTTGTCTGGCCTGTTGCACTTTCGCTGGCCTGCATGACATCATCTTCCTTACCCTTGGTCTCTGTATAAATCATAGCAAGGATCAGATCTTCATTCGTACCGGTATCTTCTTCAGCCAGTACTTCACGCACTAGGGTACGATAAGTCATGACCTGTTTGACATCCCGGTGTATCTGATAGCCCTTGTATATGAAAAAGACGAGCAAGAGGCAAAAGAAAATTTTTATGATTCGTTTCATCATTATTTATTCTGAATGTCCTCTATATTCTTGATGAGGATCGAGTAGGTCCCATTTTCATTCTGAATGAACTCTACCGATTCAGCATCTTCGTAAACATGGTTAGGGACCAAAAGCTCAATTCCGTTTGAAAGGGAGAGTTTTTGGTTTTCAAATTTCTTCAATTGGCGGCTGGCATCAATCTCATCGAAGCGAACAGGATCTGGAATAGTCTCTTTCACCTGATCGACAAAACTGAGTCGAGCTGTTAAGTTGTTATCGAACAAATCATTGGCTAACTTTTCAGGTGACAATTCATTCTCTTCTTCCAGTTGGTTGAAAATTGCTGATTTGACCTTGGATTGGAACTGAAAATCATCTTGTTGGAAGTTCTCAGCAATCCGTTGGGCCGTTTTTTCGATTTTTTTGATCGATTTTTTAGGTGAAATCTTGGGTTGCTCCTGGAGGAGATTCTCAGAGAAATAGTTCAAGAAAGTCCCATTGTACTTGATTCGTTTTTCAATCAAATGGTACTTGAGACTTTGAAGATTGATGACCAAGGCTTCATCGGCCCCCGTTCCAAAGCCAGGTAGATTGTTTTGCGTTAGCTTGATTGGGTTATCTACTTCTCCTCCAAGATGGGTCAAGGTTTCCCGTAAGGCGATCCGAAGAAAGGCAAAGTGTTCCACTCCTTCTTTTGAGAATTGGATGAACACCAAATCGTTGGTCTTTTGATTCTCAGAGACGATAAATTCTTCTTTCCAGCGGTTGGCTACGGCTACTGAAGTTTCTAGCAGGTCATCCGAAATCATCTCAAGAAAAGGGTTATCCTCTTCAAAGATACCTGTCTTGGCCTCATCAGAATAGACCCGTTCTATCTTTTTGCGCAAGTATTCCTCAATTTTTGGTGTGATATTGAGGAATTTGTCCGCTAGATAAAGATCAGTATCGTCTGGACTAAATTGATGAATGATGGCTTTTTTTACGTAAATATCCATAAGATGGTTTAGTCCTCATAAAGTGGAAAGGCATCCGTCAAGGATTTGACTTGGCCACGCACTTCTTCTAATACAGTTGGGTTATCTGCGTTTTTTAAAGTTTTGATCATCAGTTCAGCCACAGTACGGCTTTCCTCTACACCAAAGCCACGGGCTGTAATGGCTGCTGCCCCAATTCGAATCCCACTAGTCTTAAATGGAGACAAGGTTTCGTAAGGGATGGAGTTCTTATTGAGGGTAATGTTGACCTCGTCCAGTAAGTTTTGCGCCACTTTCCCATTTTCAACGACTTTAGTCACATCAACAAGGAAAAGGTGGTTCTCAGTTCCGCCTGAAATAACACGGAAATCAGGATCTTGTAAAAAGACATCAGCCATGGCCTGACTGTTTTTAATCACGTTAGCGGCATACTCTTTAAAGGCTGGATCGAGGGCTTCTTTGAAAGCAACGGCTTTGGCTGCAACGACATGCTCTAGTGGTCCTCCTTGGATACCAGGGAAGATGGCAGAATTAATCTTCTTAGCCAAATCTTCATCATTTGTCAAAATCAAGCCGCCACGTGGGCCACGAAGAGTTTTGTGAGTCGTCGTAGTCGTGATGTGAGCATAAGGAACTGGGCTTGGATGAAGACCTGCAGCGACCAACCCAGCGATATGGGCCATGTCAACCATGAGTTTGGCTCCTACCGCATCTGCAATCTCACGGAATTTTGAGAAATCAATGATGTGAGAGTAGGCTGAAGCACCTGCTACAATCAACTTTGGCTTGACTTCTTGGGCTTGTTTTAAGATAGCGTCAAAATCTAAGAGTTCTGTTTCCGGATCTACGCTATAAGATACAAAGTTATAAGTTTGCCCTGAGAAGCTTACAGAAGCTCCGTGAGTCAAATGCCCACCTGCAGCCAGATCCATTCCCATAACAGTGTCTCCAGGCTCTATCAAAGCCATATAGGCAGCACAGTTGGCCTGACTTCCTGAATGAGGTTGAACATTGGCAAACTTAGCCCCAAAAATTTCCTTAGCGCGTTCGATGGCCAGGCTTTCGATGACGTCTACGACATCAGTCCCACCGTAGTAACGACGACCCGGATAGCCTTCTGCGTATTTATTGGTCAGGATAGACCCTTGTGCAGCCATAACCGCCTTGGAGACCACGTTTTCAGAAGCGATTAATTCAATATTGTTTTGTTGACGTTCCTCTTCTTTGGCAATGGCATTCCAAAGATCTGCATCATAGGCTTTAAAATCTTCTTTGTCAAAAATCATAGGTCTTCTCCTTAAATAAATTTTATAAAACGTTTTTGTAGCTTATCACAGCTATAACCGACATGTTCGTAGAAGGCGTGAGCTTCGGTGCGGTAATCTGCAGAATTCAAGCGAATAAAAGCGTACCCACGTTGATTGGCTTCTACTTCTAAACCTTGAAGCAAGGTTTTACCAATCCCTTTACCTTGTTGACAGGGCAAAACGGCTAAGGCCAAAATATTAAAACCAGGTTCTGAGTAGAGAGATTGGTACACTTCTGCATGAACATAACCAAGCAGTTGTTGGGTCTCGCTATCTTCAAACCCGATGAAAAAATGATGTGAATCTTGGGATAATTTAGCTAGTTGCTGGCCCGTTTTCTCAGTAGAAAAAGAATAGCCTAATGCTTGCTTGTTAATCTGACACAAAGCTTCCACATCCGTTAATAACAGGTTACGTAACATCTTTTTCCTCCTAAAAAGGAATCTCTGGTACACGCTCAAGTATCTCCGAACGTGTAATGGCACCCTGACGCAAGATTCGAGCTTTAGGACCTGTGAGGTCTAGAATAGTTGAATCCTGCCCAGTTAGAAAGCTATCGTCTTCAAGTCCTAAAACACCATGGCCAAGTTCCTTAAGAATTTGCTGGCACTGGGTACCGCTAGCTCTCCCTGAGAGATTGGCAGAAGGTCCAATCAAGGGACCTGTTTTACGAATTAATTCCAACGTCTTTGGATGGGCTGGCATCCGAAAGCCAACCGTAGCCATTCCAGAATTGATCCAGCACGGGACTTCTTCATTAGCCTCAAGGATGATGGTTAAAGGGCCTGGTAAAAAACTTGCAACCAATCTGGATAGGTAGTGTGGTTGATTCTTCGAATAAAATCGAATTTCTTCTTCGCTGGCAACATTGAGGTTCATAGCCTTCTCACGGGGGCGCTGCTTTAGAGCGTATACCTGATTAACCGCTGCTTCATCCAGTGCCTTGGCAAAGAGTCCATAGACGGTTTCAGTCGGTAAGACAACTGCATAACCAGCTTCTAATTCTTTCTCAAATAGATCCATTGTCCACCACCACCATTCTATCCTGTCCAAATTGGTCTTTCAAAACGCGAACTCGTTTGTTGGGAAAAGCCTCTTGAAAGAGTTCCTTTACTTTTTCTCCTTGCTTATAGCCGATTTCTAGATAGATTTTTCCGTCTGGTGTTAAAACACTTGGTGCTTGCCGGGCAATCTTTTCGTAGATAGCATAGCCGTCTCTATCCGCAAAGAGGGCTAAGTGGGGCTCAGAGGCTAAAACGTTCTCTCCAACTTCATCTACATCATCCCGAGAGATATAGGGAGGATTAGATACAATCAGGTCATAAGTACCTTCTATCTGGTCCAGAACATCTGAAGTTTTGAAATCAACTACTGCTTCTAGCTGGTTAGCATTTTCTTGAGCAAGCTCCAAAGCATTTTCTGACACATCACTAGCTTGAATCTTCCAGGAAGGTCTAGCAAGGGCTAAGCTAATCGCAATGGCGCCACTACCTGTTCCGATATCCAGAACTTGTAAGGTATCCCCATCATTTTCTTCCAGAATGAGAGCGACCAATTCTTCCGTTTCAGGTCGTGGAATCAGCACGCGCTTATCAACCGTAAAAACATGGCCACAAAATTCGGCGCTCCCAATAATATACTGGGCAGGGACGTGATTTTTCAACTGCTCAAAGATGGAATCAAGCAAGGCCTGATCCTCTACTTCCACTTCTTTTTGCAAGGCAAGGACAAAGTCTGTAAAGGTCCAGTTTTTTAAAGCACGATATGCGAAGGAGAGGCTTTCTGCTTCCTCTCCAACGGCTATTAATGCTTCTTCATACTGGGCTAATAATGGTCCCAACAACATTATTTGTTTAACTCTTCTAGTTTTTGAGTTTGATCATATAAGACCAATGCATCGACCACTTCATCTAATTTACCAGATAAGATAGTATCCAGTTTTTGAAGGGTCAAGCCAATCCGGTGATCGGTCACACGGTTTTGAGGGAAGTTGTAAGTCCGGATCCGCTCTGAACGGTCACCAGTCCCGATAGTAGACTTCCGCTCAGCGTCCTGCTCGTCTTGGGCAATCTGAGCGAAGTGGTCAGCCACACGCGCACGGATGATCTTCATGGCTTTTTCACGGTTCTTCTGTTGGGTCCGTTCTTCCTGCATCTCTACCTTGATATTGGTTGGCAAGTGGACGATACGAACGGCTGTTGCAACCTTGTTGACGTTTTGTCCACCCGCACCAGATGCGTGGTAGATATCGATCCGAAGATCTTTTGGATCAATGTCGTACTCGACTTCTTCGATTTCTGGCATGACCAGAACTGTGGCAGTCGATGTATGGACACGACCTTGGCTTTCAGTCACAGGAACGCGTTGTACCCGGTGGGCACCAGATTCATACTTGAGTTTTGAATAGACAGATTGACCAGATACCATGGCCACTACTTCTTTGATCCCACCAACGCCATTGTAGGAAGCTTCCATGACTTCAAAGCGCCAACCTTGGCTTTCCGCATATTTTTGATACATCTGCAAGAGGTCGCCAGCAAACAACTGGGCTTCGTCTCCTCCTGCTGCCCCACGGATTTCCAAGATAATGTTCTTGTCATCGTTTGGATCTTTTGGAAGAAGTAAAATCTTCAGTTTTTCTTCGTACTCTTCTTTTTCAGCCTTGGCATCTTTCAGCTCTTGCTTGGCCATTTCTTCCAAATCGGCATCTCCGCCTGCTTCCTTGATCATTTCTTCAGCATCGACGATATTTTGAAGCACTTGCTTGTACTCTCGGTAGGCTGTCACTGTGTCGCGAGTGGAAGCCTCTTCTTTTGAAAGCTCCATAAAGCGTTTGGTATCAGAGACCACATCTGGGTCACTCAATAACTCTCCTAACTCCTCGTATCGGTCTTCCACAGCTTGTAGTTGATCATAGATATTCATGTTTGCTCCTTAATTCTTGGTTGTTAGATCATAGATTGCTACAAATTCGTCTTCTATGACTTGGCCAGTTTCTTTAAATCCAAAATGGAGATAACAAGATCTCGCATGTTTATTTTCTGGTTCATAAGATAACCAAAGACTTGTTGCTTTTCCAGCTGGCTCTGTTCGAACAAAGTCAATGACTGCATCCATAGTCGGTTTAAAATAGCCTAAACCTTGAAATCGTTTATCTATCATAAAACGAAATAACAAGTAGTTCCCCTTACTGATCCCAATTTTCCGGTCATAGGCAATCATAACAAAACCAACTAATACTTCCTTATCATAAACTGCTAAGGGAGCTATAAAATTACCATTTTTATCATATACATAAGCTTCAGCTAAACTAATGGAATTGGATGCAATAAAATTCCTTTGGTTTGGATGAACTTCAAGATTTAAAACGTCAAAATAATTTTCAATTGTAATATATTTTAAACAAATAGACATTTTTATCCTCTCTAAAACGTTCTAGACGCTTTCAGTTGGTATGTCCGGATTAAAATAATGCTTGCGGCAAACGGAGATATAGGTCTCATGTCCACCGATTTGGATCTGCTCTCCATCGTAGACAGGTTTACCCGCTTGCGTACGCAAGACCATAGTCGCTTTACGAGAACAGTATTGACAAATGGTCTTGATCTCCTCGATCTTGTCTGCTAGCAACAGCAAATGTTCAGAACCCTCAAAGAGTTCATTGCGGAAATCATTTTTTAAACCAAAGGCCATGACGGGCACATCCAGTTCATCAACGACTCTGGCAAGATCATAGACATGGTGACGTTTCAAAAACTGTGCTTCATCGATTAAGATACAGTAGGGTTTTTCTTCTAGCCCTTGGATATAACCGAAGATGTCTGTCTCGTCTTCAATTGCGATGGCTTCCCGTTTCATACCAATCCGGCTAGAAACAACTCCAAATCCATCGCGCGTATCGATGGCAGAGGTCATGATGACCACGCTTTTACCTTGCTCTTCATAATTATGGGCCACCTTCAAAATTTCAATGGTCTTCCCCGAGTTCATCGTCCCATATTTATAATATAATTGTGCCATTTTCCTTCTGATCTCTCTAAAATGTGTTTCATTATATTATAACACGGGCCGTAAATTAGGGCAACTTATAGAAAGTCTCTCCATTGTATGGGAAGCTTCCTCAGGAAGATGATTCGGAATCCTATAGAGCCTCACTTCTCTTGTTCAATCACGCAAAAATTTAACTTGGTTGCCACATATTTTTCGTAATTTGAGAATAAAAAAAGCGTCTATCATTTCCCTGACAAAATGACAAACGCATGGTGAGAGACCACTTCTCACAAATTAATTATACCATAATTCCTGAAGCTATGTAAGTAGGTAGTACTAAATATTGGTAAAAATTTTTATATGGTTATTGAATCTATACTAGTAGGATCTACATAGGCTCCTCCTTTTTATGTAAAATGTGATAAAATAAGGTTAAGATTTATGAAGGAGGTGGTGCAATGCCATTTGTACGTATTGATTTATTCGAAGGGCGCACCTTGGAACAAAAGAAAGCTCTGGCCAAGGAAGTAACCGAGGCTGTCGTTCGGAATACAGGTGCTCCCCAATCTGCAGTTCATGTCATTATCAATGATATGCCTGAAGGAACCTATTTCCCCCAAGGTGAAATGCGCACTAAATAAACAAAACAACCAGAAGCGTATTCTGGTTGTTTTTGTTTTTAAGAAATTTGGTATTTCTTTTGAATCTGCCATAGGCGTATCTGGTAACAAATACCACTAACGACAATGCTCGAAATTAAACCAATCCAGTAGGCGTACGGACCTAAGTTAGTGACATGATCTAAAAAGATCCCCAAGGGAATAGAGACACACCAGTAACTAAAGACACCAAGTAGGAAGGGAACGGTAGTGTCCTTGTAACCCCGAAGAATCCCTTGAATTGGTGCTGCGACCGTATCCGCTATTTGGAAAAGGAGACTATAGGTCATGAAAATGGCTGTCTGATGAATAAATTTTAAGTCAGTTCCATAGAGTCCTGCCACTTGATAGCGATATAAATAAAGAAAAGCAAGGGTAAAGAAGGCAAACCCAAACGCTGTCCATCTTCCAATCCTGCAATATTGACGAACGACATCGGGACGATCAGCCCCAATCTCGTAGGATACAATAATAGCCATGGTATTGGAGATGCTAGCTGGAAAAGCGTACATGAGAGTTGAAAAATTCATGGCTGACTGGTGACTGGCAATAGTCATAGATGGGAATTTAGCCATGAGCAAGCCGACTACAGAGAAAATGATCACTTCAGAAAACACAATTCCACCAATCGGTAAGCCCAATCGAATCGTCTCTTTCATCTCTTTGAGATTGAGAGGTTGAATCTTCCATAGTTGGTAGATAGCTACTTTAGGGTGCTTAAAGAGGATCAAAAAAGCAATGATGAGAAGGACCCAGTAGGCCAAGGATGTCCCTAGTCCCGCTCCTGCTCCTCCTAGCTCAGGTAGTCCAAAAGCTCCATAGATCAACATGTAGTTAAAACTAGCATTCAAAGGCAATAAGAGGAGCATGAGGTACATGGATAAGCGAGTGAGGCCCAACGTATCCAGCAAGGAACGGACCACACTAAAGAGTAAGAGGGGCAAAATTCCTAGAGATAGAAAGGCTAAATAATGGGTTGCAATCCCAGCTACGATACTTTCTAAACCAATTTTTCTTAAGACAATCGGTGCAATCAGCAAGACAAAAGCAATCAAAAGGACAGCCATCATAAAAGAGAGATAAATGAATTGATAAAAATCAGAAGCGATTCGTTTTTTATTCCCCTGCCCTAAATGATGACCGATAATTGGCGTTAAAGCTGACACAATCCCCGTTAAAAAGGTAAAAAAGGGATTCCAAAGACTAGTGGCAGTCGAAACTCCAGCTAAGTCCAAGGTATTGTATTGTCCTGTCATGGCTGTATCAACAAAACTAGCAGAGTAGTTAGCAAGTTGATAGACCAGGAGAGGGATAAATAGACTGACAAACAAGCGCAAGCGCTCTTTAAAATGATGGGTTAAATACATGGTAGGACTCTCTTCTTATCAAGTTATATTTTTCTCTTCCACTCTACTATATGTCTCCTTAAATGTCAAAAAAATTAAAAAACTGAAGATCTAACAGATCCTCAGTTTGTTTAGATTATTTTTTGTTGCGGTTCAAGATGGCGTTGAGAATAATTGCCAAGACGCTGGCAACGACAATTCCATTTGCAAAGAACATTTTAAATGCACTTGGAAGGCCGTTAAAGAGAGTACTATTGTTCAAACCGACTCCTGCTGCTATCGATACAGCCGCAATGAGGAAATTGTGCTCATTGTGTTCAAAATCGACACGAGCCAGAATCTGCATCCCCTGAATAGATACAAA
This sequence comes from Streptococcus sp. DFI.7.26, assembly GCF_022240605.1. Classification (NCBI taxonomy): domain Bacteria; kingdom Bacillati; phylum Bacillota; class Bacilli; order Lactobacillales; family Streptococcaceae; genus Streptococcus; species Streptococcus sp. DFI.7.26. The sequence goes on from NZ_JAKOGN010000001.1 coordinate 489,476, forward strand.
ACCAAACATAACCAGCATGGCTCCACCAAGTACTGGACTTGGAATGATTTGTGCCAAAGCTCCAAACTTAGGAAGGAGACCAAGGAGAACGAGGAAGCCAGCTGCATAGTAGATTGGAAGACGAGTCTTGATACCAGACAATTTCACCAAGCCTACGTTTTGTGAGAATCCAGTGTAAGGGAAGGTATTGAAGATACCACCGAGAAGTACGGCCAACCCTTCAGCGCGGTAGCCATTACGGAGGCGCGTGCTATCAATTGGATCTTTTGTAATATCCGAAAGTGCAAGATAAACACCAGTCGATTCCACCATTGAAACAGTTGCGATGATACACATCATAACGATTGAGGTGATTTCAAACTTAGGAGCTCCAAAGAAGAACGGTGTTGGAACATGAAGAATAGGGGCCTGATCCACGGGCGTAAAGTCCACCAAGCCCATAGAAGCTGCAATAGCTGTCCCAACGATCAACCCAATCAAAATAGAGATGGATTTGATAAAGCCTGTCGTATAGATATTAACCACGAGAATGATGAGAATGGTAATCACGGCCAAAAACAAACTTTGAACCGTTGGTTCTGCTGCATTGTTTCCCATGTTCCCAATCGCAACTGGAATCAAGGTCAAACCGATTGTGGTAATGACAGATCCTGTCACAATAGATGGGAAGAGGTTGGCGATTTTAGAGAAGAATCCTGAGACCAGAACGACGTAAATCCCTGAAACAATCAAGGCACCAAACATAGCCCCACTACCATGGCTAGCCCCAATCATGCTAAGAGGTGCCACAGACTGGAAGGCCACCCCGAGGACGACCGGTAGACCAATCCCGAAATGTTTGTTTAACTGCAATTGCAGAAAGGTAGCGACCCCACACATAAAGATATCTGTAGAGATCAGATAGGTTAGTTGGTGGGCATTATAGCCCAAAGCACCCGCAATCATGATTGGCACTAAAATAGAACCCGAATACATGGCCAATAGGTGCTGCAAGCCTAGAATGGCTGCCTGTGAATGGTTTTCTTGCTTTTGCATTAGATGTCTGCCTCCTTGAATACAACTTGACCATTTTCAAAACGGTCCAAACGAGCTAGGGATACAACTGGGTAGCCGAGTTCTTCTAACAGTCCACGGCCTTCTTGGAAGGATTTTTCAATGACGATGCCAACTGCTTCTACACGTGCCCCAGCTTGTTCGATAATCTGGATCAAGCCTTTAGCTGCTTGGCCATTTGCTAGAAAGTCATCGATGATCAAGATGCGATCATCTGGTGATAAAAACTTGCCAGCAATGGAAACGGTACTGGTCACTTGCTTGGTAAAGGAATAGACTTCTGCTGTCAAAATCCCTTCATTCATCGTAATATTCTTTGCTTTTTTAGCGAAGATCATAGGAAGTTCTAAAGCCTCTGCGACATAGAGGGCAGGAGCGATTCCGGAAGCCTCAATGGTGACAACTTTAGTCAGTCCAGCATCTTTAAAGCGATTCGCAAATGACTTCCCAATCTCTTTCATCAGCTGGTAATCCACTTGGTGGGTCAAGAAGGAATCAACCTTAAGGATATTCTCTCCCAAGACATTTCCGTCTTTTAAAATACGTTCTTCTAATAATTTCATGTTTTCTCCTAAACACTTTGGAACAAAAATAGAGACTTACAAAGTAAGCCTCTAGTGAATACAGGAGTCCCTGTATCAATCTTAGACTTACTTATTGTTAGGTGTTCCGGCACCTTGTAGAGACCTTGCGCCAATCCGCAAGATAAATAAGTAATTGTAGTTTTAATGAGAGTCACCATTCCAGATTGAATTCTTTACGATGACATAATCGACATGCTTGAGATCAGCAACCTTGCGGCCTCCAGCATAGGAAATAGAACTTTGCAAGTCTTGCTCCATCTCTGTCAAGGTATCTTGCAGATGACCTTTGGCTGGAAGAAGGATTCTCTTACCTTCAACATTCTTATAGGCCCCTTTTTGGTACTCGGAAGCAGATCCATAATACTCTTTAAAGGATTCCCCGTCGACTTCAACGGTTTTACCTGGGCTTTCAATGTGACCTGCAAAGAGTGAGCCAATCATGACCATGCTGGCACCAAAACGAATGGATTTCGCAATATCTCCATGGGTCCGAATTCCACCATCTGCAATAATCGGCTTGCGAGCTGCTTTTGAACACCAACGAAGAGCAGCTAACTGCCATCCGCCAGTACCAAATCCAGTCTTCACTTTGGTAATACAGACCTTACCAGGACCGATCCCGACCTTGGTAGCATCTGCTCCAGCGTTTTCCAACTCGCGAACAGCTTCTGGAGTTCCGACATTTCCTGCGATGACAAAGGTATCTGGTAATTCCTTCTTGATATGCTGGATCATTTGGATGACACTATCTGAGTGTCCGTGAGCGATATCGATGGTGATGTATTCAGGGGCATCGTCCTTGAGTTGAGTCACAAAGTCGTACTCATAGTCTTTTACTCCAACTGAAATGGAAGCAATTAAGCCCTGATCGTGCATACGTTTGATAAAGGGAATGCGACCAGCTTCGTCAAAGCGGTGCATAATGTAAAAATATCCCCCTTTAGCCAGTTGCTCGGCCACATCCTCATCCAGGATAGTCTGCATGTTGGCAGGTACCACTGGTAGCTTGAAGGTGTGCTTACCAAACTGAACGGTCGTGTCAGCTTCTGCACGACTTTTGATAATACACTTGTTAGGGATTAATTGAATATCTTCGTAATCAAAGATTGGAAATTCGTTTAACATTCGGATTGGAATCTCGTTTCTAAATTTTAAATCGTGATGCGTCATCACTACGCCTTCCGACGTTTCCATTCAAGATTATAGCAAAGATACGGAGTCGATTCAATTAGAATGCTGATTATTGAATTAATGTTCGGAAATTACTAGACGATTAGTTAGAGAAACTTCTATATTTGAGTTATTTATGAACAAATCTGAAGCCAATTGATGATTTTTTTGCTGACAAGCTCAGGAACTGCTGTATAAAAATCGTGACCGTGATCCTTTAAGAGTACCTTCATAATAGAAGGATCCAAATTTTCAAGTGCTATAGTTCTCCAATCGGGCTCTTCTTCGTATTTAGGTCCGATGAATAAGGCCTTGGTATCCGTTAGTGGAGCTTGAAAAGATCGAAGCTCCCTTCTGACTCTCAGCAGGGAAAGAACGGCTTGTGGATCCATATCCAGTTCATAATGATGGAGTTCAGGATTCCAACGATAACTGGATTGAATAGCTTTTATAGCGGCTTGCGAAGGATTGTCAGTGTCTCCAAGTTCACTTGCAACAGCTTCCTCTAGAGTTGGAAATACCTGTTGCTTCAGATAGGCGAGTGTCTCTTCGATTTCCTGCTCTAGTGGTAAGATCTGGTCCATATCTAGATAGCCACCATCTAGCAAAATCAGGTGGGTAATTTGTGGAACATTGGTTGCTAGGTATCGAGCCAAGTCTCCACCCAGTGAATGGGCAATGATACAAGTCTTTTCATTAGAATCCGTATGGGCTTCAAACCAATCTACTAAATCTTGGGAAGATTCCAGCTTTACCTTATAGGGATCTAGATAGGTGATGGGGTATGGAAAGCAGTGAGCAAATTCGCTTATATGATTTTCGTTACTTCCGAGTCCTCCGATAAAGTAAAACTTCACTCTTTCACCTCTATTTCCTTAATGATTCTGGCTGGATTACCAGCTAGGACTACATTATCCCCGAAGGATTTGGTCACCACTGCTCCTGCTCCAACGACGACATTATCGCCTAAGGTAACGCCTGGAAGGATGATAGCTCCACCACCCGCCCAGAAGTTATCTCCAATCGTTATCGGAGCTCCATATTCTTTTCCTGCATTCCGTTCATGCGGATCTAGGGGATGGAGAGGGGTAAGAAATTGGCAATTGGGACCGATCATGGCGTTATTACCAATCCTGATTGGGCAGATATCCAGCATAGTTAGGTTCCAGTTGGCATAAAAGTTCTCTCCCAAGTGGATATTGACCCCATAGTCACAAGCCAAGAAGGGGTGCAAGGATAGATTTTCTCCAGTAGATCCGAACCAACTTTTTATAAGTTGACTCCGCTTCTCACCGTCTGCTTCTTGGTTAAAGGCAAATTGCTTTGTCCGAGCTTCTTGTGCTAACTTCCTCAATTCTGGATCCATGGGACTGTAAAACTCGCCAGCAATCATCTTTTCATATTCCGTTTTCATAATTATCTCCGTCATATAGTAAAAAACCACTCATAGTGAGTGGGCTTGTTTATCTCTTAATGGTACATCAGGTAGCCATCGAAGAGCTCAAATATTTTTCCTATCGCTCGGAAAACAAGAGCCGCAACAAGGGCAACCAGCAAGAAGTAAGCTACAGCAAAAATCACACTAATGATCATCATGACACACTCCTTTTTAATGTACTTTTTCCACCCTCTATTATACTCCTGGCCAAATTTAGATTCAAGGAAAACGCTATCAAAAGTTGATTTGTTTTCAATTTGTAATTTACAAAAATTTTCAGACGGTTCAATAATAACAAAAAGCAGGATTCATACTTAGATATCGTTTTAACGATCTACTCCTGCTTTTGCTATTATTGAAAATGAAAGAACAAAAGATAGTTCTGTCAGAAAATATCATGAAAGGCAAGCTATTATTCTTCTTCAGTCTTGCCAGTCTTTTCTTTGTCCTCTTCTTTTTCAGCAGCACCATTGTTGACGGCTGACTTGAATTCAGAGAACATTTTCCCAAGTGAGTGCCCTAGCTCAGGCAAACGCTTTGGTCCAAAGATTAAGAGGGCTCCCAGGATGATTATAATCAGTCCTGGTGCACCGATATCACGTAAAATTCCCATATTTATCTCCTTTTTTGTATGCGGTTGTAGATGATGCGACTGATACCCAGACTTACTTCGTAAAGCAAGATCAGAGGCACGGTCATTGCTAAATCACTGATAAAATCAGCTGGCGTCAGGACGACTGCCAGTACTAGCAATAGAAAGTAGGCTATTCGACGATAGCGCCTTAACCAGTCTGGTGTTAAGATATGAATCGAGGTCAAAAAGGCTACAAGGACCGGCAATTCAAACAAGACACCCAAAGGCACTGTCGTATGAAAGATGAAGGCCAAGTAGTTCTGTGCCGTTAACTGAATGGTAAACTGGCCTTGTCCTAACGTTAAGAGTACCTCTAAGATAGCTGGACTAACTAGATAATAGCCAAAGACCAAGCCTAGCAAGAAACATATCAAACTAGCGGGCACATAGAGCAAAATAGCTCCTGCTTCTCCTTTTCTCAAAGCTGGCTTTACAAATTGCCAGACTTGAAAGAGGGTGAAGGGCAGGGTGATGGTAAAAGCCATTAAGCTTGCCAACTGAAGGTAGATGCTTAAAATGTCATTAGGGCCAAGGACCAAGAGTTTCTCTCGAAATCCAGCCGTCAAATAGGCATAAAGCTGATCAGAAAACAAGAGGGCTCCACAAAAGACAAGGAAAAAACAAAGGATACAAGCGATGAAGCGTCGTCTAAACTCGCTTAAATGCTCTACAATAGTGAGCCTTCTATCTTCATTTTTCATGTTGCTTCACCGTCACAATCCCGACAATAAGAACGAATAGAACTTGGCAAGCAAGAACTTCCCAGCTCGGATAGATTCCCGCCCAATCGATGGTTGGGAAATTACTCAAGATATGATTTGGAAGCATGTTGGTTAATTGGAGCGCGTGCAGGCTCACCCCTAGCATCTTAAAGGCTAGGGCATAAATCATCCAAGTCAGGAGGAAGAAAATCTTATGTGGCTTGACCAGATGGCTTGCCTTGGTCATGAGAATGGCAAGAATGGCTAAAACTGCAAGAGCCAAGCCAATTCCTAGGAAGAAATCAAAGGGGCGAATGCGAGGGAGGATTCCTACATAGAAGAGAATGGTTTCAGCTCCCTCACGGAAAACAGCTAAGAAACTGAGGGCAAACATGGAAATGAAACTTCCAGTTGCTGTCACAGCCTTCATCTGACTTTCCATAAATTGGTTCCATTTTTTTACTGAGGACTTGCGATGCAGCCAAATCCCAATGACAATCATCATCCCTACTGCGATGATCCCTACTGCTCCTTCGATGACCTCACGGTTGGAAGCCGAGGTAACAGCTGGGAATAAGAATTGAAGAGCTACTGCAATGGCTGAACTGGCCAGGATTCCTAGAAGAGCACCTGCATAAACCCATTTCAAGCCTTTGAATAGTTTTGCTGACTTGAGAACGGTCACTAAAGCCATGACAATCAAGAGCGCTTCGACTCCCTCGCGTAAGAGGATCAACATAGCGTCAACCGCAGTATAGGAAGCGGTGGTATCAATAGCAGATAGATCACTAATCAGAGCTTCCAGTTGCTTTTGATACTTGCTTTCGTTCCCCTTGACCATGATGACAGGACTTTGACTTTCCACCCGAGTATAGAGACCAGGATTGGTCGTGCTGACATCGCCCTCGATCGTTGGCCAAATGGTAATGAACTCCTTCATGACTTGACTAGCTTGGCTAGGTTCATTGGCTTGGAAGAGGCTCAGAGCTTTCTTAAGGAGCTTGATCCCGTCTGAAAGGGTCAAATTGGAGCTTGTTTCCTCAATTTTTTCCCCACTGATAAATTGATCCAACACATTTTTTAGGTCATTGTAAGAAGATTGGATGGAGTCAAAGTTTGTAGGCTCTGTTTCGATCGCACTTCTCAAGAAGGAAATGGCTGTTTCTACTTTTCCGTAATAAGCGGTACTGTGATCTCTGACAACCGCTTCATTCCGGGTCCAGGTGTTGTTTAAATCAGCGTAAGCCTTTCGTGTCTTTTGGAGATCCTTTGCTGTGATCGCCTCTTGAAGCTTCTCAAAGTAAGGTTTCAAACGAGTTTCTAGCTTCTCTTTTTCAGCATCCAGATCGACTGGATTTTGCTCTTTTTCAAAGGCTAGCAAGGAAGTGGAGACAGTCACCAATTGCTTTTCTGTGATCTCGCCTTCCAAGTCCAGACTTTTCTGGACTTCTTTTCCTGCCTTGGAATCATGATTGGCTTTCTTCAGAAATTCTTCTTTTATCTCTGCGACAAGAGTGTGAGCTTTTTCTTGATCCTTATCCCGAACTGCTGTCGTTGCATCAGTGATTTTGATAAAGAGATCACTATAAGACTCGGCTTGGACAGGGGTGACGATGAAAAAGAGACAGGCTACTAGGACGACTAATAATTTATTCAAATAAGTCTTGACCAATGTACCCTCCTTCCTTCACACCTCCGAAGCAGGCAAAGAGGCCACTGCCAATATGGGTCACATATTCATTCATCTTATCGTCTGCCCCAAGATTGGTTTGGATTTTCACAAAGCGGTCTGGATCCTTTTGAAAGGCAATAAAAAGCAATCCTGCATCAAACTGCCCCGTTTTCGGATCAATCCCATCAGAGTAAGAATAAGAGCGTCGCAAAATTGGCAGATCCACTTCTTTGGCCAAACGGACATGTGAGTCAACTGGTAAGAGGGAGAGGTCCACTTCGTCAAACTCGTTTTTCTTTCCAAATGGTGCGCCACTTTCTTTATAGCGGCCAAAGGTGTTTTCTTGCTCCTGCAGGTTGGTCCGGTCCCAGGTCTCTAGGTGCATGATAATCCGGCGGACAGCCATATAAGAACCGTTTTTCATCCAGTCTTGACTATCAGCCCAAACGACCTTATCAAAATCTTTCTCTGTCGTAACATTGGCAGTCCCATCCTTGAAGCCAAAGAGGTTTCGGGGTGTTTCCATGCGATCCCCAATAGCAGCAAATCCTGATTGGCTCCACTTCATGGTCACCTTGTTCCGTCCTTTACGGATCAGATTGCGGACAGCATGAAAGGCCACTTGCTCATCATCTGCACATGCTTGGATAACGATATCACCACCCGTATACTGCTCTCTCAACTGTTCCTTAGGAAAAGCTGGCAGATCCCGGAAGAGTTTGGGACGCTTCTTCTCAAGACCTAGTTTGGTCAAAAAGCTTGCTGAAACACCAAAGGTTAGGGTGAGGCGGTAAGGATTTAGTCCGACAGTTTCCCCAGTGTCACTTGGTGGCAAGAGAGCGTTGGAACCATCCTTTTTGACCAGTTCGCCATTGACTAATTTCTGGCTATAATCTGTCCATTCTTTAAACAACTGAATCAATTCGTTTTTATCTGTCGTCCGGAGATCCAGCACCACAAAATAGATATTCTTCTGCATGGGCGTGGTAATCCCTGCCTGATGCTTACCGTAAAAACTAATTTCTTCTTGACCGTCTGCGATATTCCTGGAGCCTTGCTCCTTATTAGCGAAAAAAGCAGAAGCACCGGATAGACCAAGTGCTAAGCCTGCTCCCCCAATACCTGCTTTTTTCAGAAATTCGCGACGATCCATCTTCTTTTCAAAAAATTTATCGTCTTTTGTCATTGTTATTTACCGTTTAAAATGATTCCCATTTGAGAGAGTGGTTCCCCCAATTTTGTAACTGCTTCTGCTAGTTCTTTGGTATCTTTTTCTGTTAGATCTGTATATGATTTATAGTTGGAATCATCTGTCATATATTTGTCTAACAGGTCATTCACCGCCTTGAATTCTGTTTCAAGGGTTTTCACTAGCTTGGCATCCTTCTTCTCAATAAGAGGTTTGAAGAGAGCAAAGATCTTCTCAGCCCCTTCGATATTGGCACGGAAGTCATAGAGATCTGTATGAGAGAAAATTTCTTCTTCCCCAGTGATTTTTTGTGTCGCCACTTCATTCAAGAGGTCAACCGCACCAGTCAACATCAAATCTGGCGTCACTTCTACTGTCGCAATCTTAGCTTTCAGCTCTTTGATATCATTGACCAATTGCTCTGCATATTTTTCTGTTCCCTCGGTGGTGTTTTCTTCCCACAAGATGCGTTCGATACGGTGGAAGCCAGACCAACCTTCTTCTGATTTGTTTTCGTCAACATAGTCAACTAAACGGAAGTCAATCTTGACATCAGACTCCCCAAAGCTTTCAGCGATCGGTTCAGAGCGTTCATAAGACATCCGAATCAAAGGATAGACCTTCTTGGCTTCTTCTAAATCACCACTTTTGAGGACTCTTTGAAATTCCTCTGTATCTTTTAACAATTGATCGATTTGGCCTTGTACAAACTCCTTGTATTCACTTGTCGCTTGATCCAAGGCTTTTTGGTCTTCTTTAGACAATTTCACTGTCGAAGAGGAAATATTCGTAGTTGTGTTTTTTGAAGATGTATTGGCACAGCCTGCTAATAAAGCGACTGATAAGAGTGCTACTGCAAGTTTTTTCATGAGTCTTTTCTCCTAGATTCGTTTTTTACGTGGTCTATTATAGCAAAGATTTTCTCATTTTTCAACAATTGTCAGAAAACTTTAATAAAATGAATTAGAGGAGCAATTCTTTCACGCGACCAATGTCTGTCTCTTTTACTACCAAGTAGATGCTATCTCCTAGATAGAGGCGGGTGCTACCATGTACTGTACTATTTTTGCCATTATGCTGATGAGTTGTGATCAGGAGGTCCCTCGGTAGGTCTAAATCTCGAACCTGACGGCCTGCTATTTTCTCTGATACTGGAATTTCGATCAGGGTTAAGACATCTGAACCGCTGGTCACCTCAGGCATCAATTGCTCCAGCATGGCTTCGTAGACAGGAGCTCCTTTTACTAGATCCATGGTAATGTAAGCTGTCAAAGTCACCAAGCCAATCGGCATCAAAGTCCGAATATCTCCTACCATTTCGGTCACTAGAATCATGGCTGTCAAGGGCGCTTTTGAAATGGCACTGAAATAACCACTCATTCCTAAAATGACAAACAAGGGGAGTTGATTAGAATGTATGAGACCAAACTGCAATAACACTGTAGCAACCAAGGCTCCTAAGACAGAGCCAAGAGCTAGAATCGGAAGAAAGATGCCACCAGGAAGACCACTACCGTAACTGATCATACTCCAGATAAAACGAATAGCAAAATAAAGGAACAAGGTCTGGACGCTAAGAGGAATGTGGGCTAGGTCTAAAACTAAGTGGTGACCACCTCCCAGTAGATGAGGGAAATAGAAACCAATTGGTAGAATCAAAAGAAAGGCAAAGATGGAACGATAAGGAGCTGTTACATGAAGCCAGTTGCCTAGTTTTTCATAGACACGTCCAATATTTAAAACAGCTATTTCATAGAGATAGCCAGATAGTCCGAGAAAAATACCCATGGCAAGAAAAATCCAATAGCTGGATAAATCGATATGGGGGATGTGATCGGGCATGTTTAAAACAGGAGTTTGACCGAAAACGTTGAGAGAGACAAAGTTGGCGACCAAACTAGCAGCCAAGGTAGATACCCAGAAGACTCGAGAAAAGTGATGATAAACTTCTTCTACTACAAAGAGAAGACCCGCAATCGGAGCGTTGAAAGCTGCTGCCAAACCTGCTGCAGACCCACTTGCAATCAAGGCCCTTTCTTCTACTGGACTAAGAGCAAGTTTTTTAGACAAGCCCTTTCCTCCCATGGCGCCAAGCTGGATACTTGGACCCTCACGACCTAACATCAAGCCACTTGCAATTGCTAGGATTCCTAAAATGTATTTCTGCCAAAGTGTGGTCCACCAATCTATTTGAAGTAATCCTTTTAATTCTGCTTCAACTTGGGGAATACCGGAGCCCTTTACGTTTTGGTTCTTTTTGATCAGTTGGCTTGCTAATAGAATAATAAAAAGATACATAGAGAGGATGATGATCCAATTGATCGGACTTCTTCCAAGATCTTTATATAACCCCTGAACAAAATGAAAGAAATGCTCAATAAAAAAACGAAAACTCGAGACGATCGCGCCAACTACGAGTCCCACTAAAGCACCTCTGCTAACCTGAGATAAAATAGATCTTGAGGTTGATTTAAATTCTTTTTTGATTTGCTGACTTTGTTTCATAAATTTTCTTAAACTCCAAGATTGATTGTCTTTATTATACTATTTTTCGTAGCTCCTGAGTATAAGATCATCAAAAAAACGCTCGAATGAGCGTTTTTGGGACAACATTATTTAGCAGTAAGTGCTGCCATTGTGATGTAGTTGTATGGTTTGTTGAAGTGTGGTAAGAAGAACAAGTCTGTCAAAGCCAATTTTTCAATTGTTACATGTTCTTGAATTGCCAATGAGAACATGTGGATACCCATTGAGATTGCAGCATCGCGTGATACCATTTGGGCACCAAGGATTTCACGACTATCTTGATCATAAACGATCTTGATAGCAACTTCATGGTTGTCATGTTTGATAAATTCTGGTTTTTGAAGATCGTTGAAGCCAGTTTCAACAGCGTTGTATCCTGCTGCTTTTGCTTTTTCAAGAGTCAAACCAGTTGAAACCATGTGAAGACCATAGATAGAGATACCGTTAGAACCTTGCACACCGATTCCTTCAAGCTCATGTCCGCAAGCGTTATAAGCACCTACGATACCAGTACGTACCGCGTTTGATGCAAGAGCAATGTAGCTAGTGTCTTTACGAGCATTGTCATAAACAGTCGCACAGTCACCTACAGCGAATACACCTGGGATAGAAGTTTCTTGTTTCTTGTCTACAAGGAAGGCACCGTTACGGAAGAGTTCGATCTTACCATCAGCAAGTGCAGTGTTTGGGCGGAAACCAACTGCAAGGATAACCATATCTACATCAAATGTTTCTTTGTCAGTGATCAAGCGTTCTACTTTATCGTCACCTTCGATAGCTTTAACAGTTTGACCAAGTGCCAAACGGATGTTGTGGTCTTCCAAGTTTTTAGCCATCATTTGTGTGAAGTCTTTGTCATAGTATCCGTTCAATACAGTGTCAACGATATCAACAAGGACCACTTCTTTTCCAAGACGTTCGAAAGCTTCAGCAAGTTCAACACCGATGTATCCACCACCGACAACAGCGATACGCTCAAGGTGTTTGCTCTTATCTTCAAGTTTGTTAATAACTTCTTCAGCATTTTGGTACAATTTAACGAATTGTACGTTTTCAAGAGTTGCTTTGAATTCACGGTTACCTTTAACAATTTCAACACCTTCGATTGGTGGCAAGATTGGAGTGGAACCAGTTGCGAAGATCAATTTTTCATATGATTCTTTGTGTTCTTTACCTTCGACTTCTGCAGTCACAACTTTGTTGTCGTAATCAATTGAAAGAACTGGAGAGTTCATGTAAACTTTAGCGCCTTTAGCTTCTAATTTTTCTTTATCAGAATAGAACAAGCCTTCAGGTCCATCAATTTGTTCACCAATCCAAAGAGCCATTCCGCATCCAAGGAATGAGATGTTTGAGTTTTGGTCAAAAACAACGATTTCATTTTCGTTTCCAAAATTATCCAACATTGTGTTGATACATGCAGTTCCAGCGTGGTTAGCACCCACAACTACGATTTTACTCATAGAAATAATCCTACCTTTAATTTTATTTACCATACAATTATAACATAAAAATGGTATCGTTTCCAATTTTTTTGCTTACAATTTGTGATATTATTTTCAAAACCATTTGCATAAGTCCTGAAAAATGTCAATAAATTTGCTCGGGGGGATTGTGAAATGGCTTTCTTTTTGTTAAACTTGAAGTAGGTGAATATTGGAAAGGTGGTTTACTATTTGTGGAACTAACTAGTCGATCAGAACGCCTAATGGGCTCCACCATAACCGTTTCGATTTCTCATCAACAAGCTGACCAAATACTGGCCGATTGCTTTAGTCTCCTGCGATCCTATGAGCATCGCTTTAGTGCCAATGACTCTTCTTCTGAATTGATGGAGGTCAATCAAAAAGCTGGCATTGAACCCGTAAAGGTTCATCCAGATCTTTTTTCACTGATTGCTCTAGGAACCAGCCATAGTCAGGCGCAAGGAAGTCATTTAAACATTGCGATTGGTCCACTTGTACAAACCTGGAGAATTGGTTTTTCAGATGCTAGGAAGCCTGATCAAGTAGAAATTGAACAAGCCCTAACAGTCATTGACCCTCATCAGATTTGCTTAGATCCGAATCAACAAACTGTTTTTCTCAAAAGAAAAGGGATGAAAATTGATCTAGGCGCTTTAGCTAAGGGATTTAGTGCGGATTTACTAGCTAGTTATCTCAGGAGTCAGGGGATCGAGCAGGCTTTAATTGATTTGGGGGGCAATATCCTTACCCTTGGTCAAAATCCTGTCAGTCATCGGCCTTGGCGGATTGGGATTCAAAATCCTCAACTTCCAAGAGGAGAACATTTACTAGTTCTATCTGTAACAGATAAGTCTGTCGTGACATCTGGTACATATGTTCGTCATCTTGAAGTAGATGGCCAGTCCTTCCATCATATTTTTGATCCCCAAACCGGCTATCCTATCGAAACGGAACTGGCAAGTCTCACGATTATTTCTGATCGATCAGTCGATGGGGAGATTTGGACCACGCGCTTGTTCGGTGAAGAACCGACCAACATTTTAAATATTGTTGAAACCTTACCTGGCATGGATGCTATTCTCGTCTATCAGTCAGGTCGCCTCGCCTATACCAGTGGGCTACATGATTATTTGTAATTTTAATTTCAGAAAGGAATTTCCATGACAAAACTTATTGCGATCGTTGGAACAAACTCCAAACGTTCAACAAACCGCCAACTACTTCAATACATGCAAAAGCATTTTGCTGATAAGGCTGAAATTGAATTGGTTGAGATCAAAGATATCCCTGTCTTCAACAAGCCAGCCAACAAACAAGTCCCTGAAGCTATCTTAGAGATTGCTGCTAAAATCGAGGAAGCTGATGGTGTCATCATTGGCACACCAGAATACGATCATTCCATCCCAGCTGTCTTGATGAGCGCCCTTGCTTGGCTATCTTATGGAATCTACCCGCTCTTAAGCAAGCCAGTGATGATCACAGGTGCATCATATGGAACACTTGGTTCTTCTCGTGCGCAATTGCAGCTTCGTCAAATCTTGAACTCACCAGAAATCAAAGCAACTGTCCTTCCAGACGAATTCTTGCTTTCTCACTCTCTTCAAGCGTTTGATCAAAATGGTGACTTGGTAGACCTTGATGTCATTAAGAAATTGGATGCCATCTTTGATGACTTCCGTATCTTTGTAAAAGTTACTGAAAAACTGCGCAACGCTCAAGAACTGCTTCGCAAAGATGCCGAAGACTTCGACTGGGAAAACTTGTAAGATAGGAGACATACTAGCATGAAATTTGTAGGACTTGTAGGATCGAACTACGACCAATCATATAACCGCAAACTTTTGGAATTCATCCGTCGTCACTTCAAGATCAAATTTGAATTGGAAGTTCTTGAAATCGATGAAGTTCCAATGTTTAACCAAGATGAGAAATGGGACGAAAGCTTCCAATTGCGTCTCCTCAATAATAAAATTACCCGTGCTGACGGTGTCATTATCGCAACACCTGAACACAACCATACTATTTCAGCAGGACTAAAATCTGTTTTAGAATGGCTCTCCTATGAAGTGCATCCTTTTGAAAGCAAACCTGTCATGATTGTGGGTGCTTCTTACTATGACCAAGGGACTTCTCGTGCCCAAGTCCACCTTCGTAAGATTCTAGATGCTCCAGGTGTCAATGCTTATACCCTTCCAGGAAATGAATTCCTTCTCGGAAAAGCGAAAGAGGCTTTTGATGCAGATGGTAACATCACGAACGAAGGAACAGTTAAATTCCTTGAAACTTGTTTAGATAACTTTGTGAAATACGTAGGAGTCGTTTCTAAATTGAAAAAACCAAAACCAATTGAACCAGAAGATTTGGATTGCGGAAAACCAATCGCTACTACCATCACTGAGGTTGACCCAGATGATCCAGATTGGGTAGAAAAAGTTGCAGAAATTACAGGTGCTGTATCAGGCGATACTTATGTCAAATTGGACCACGGTATCCTGACTGTTAATCAAATCGATATGTTCTTGAAAGCTATGCCTTTCGAATTGACATATGCTGATGATAACAACCAGTTCCTCTACTACAACAATGCCCACCAAGATCCAGATACCATGTTTGCAAAACGCGTGCCACCTCAATCAGGTAGCCGGATGTCAACCGTTCACGGTTCTCTTCCACCAGCACGTATGAAAAACGTTGAATGGGTCATCGGTACTCTTCGCAACGGAAACCAAGAATATGTTCGTACAATTGTTCCAGGGTCTCCTGAAGGCGTGATCAATACTCACAACTATCAAGCTATGTACTATCCAGATGGTTCATATGCTGGTATCAACGAAATTGTCTTTAACTTCCAGCCATGGTTGGACTGGTACCTTCAAACAACTGGTCAACGCTTAGTAGGCGGTAGCGGACCATTTGCTCCTGCTGGCGGCCATGGGGATGCAGACGCTACTTCAGGTGCTTCAGATGCTGGAGGACACGGTGACGCAGCTGCTGATGCTACATCTGGTGCAAGCAACTAATAAAAAAATGAAGCTTTACGCTTCATTTTTTTATTTCAACTCTTTGATAATCTTCTTGGCATCTTCGTTTGAAATAGCCCCTAATTGAACATGTCCAATCTTTCCTTGGCTATCGATAAAGACCTCAGTAGGGATCGAACGAACCTGGTAATCCATAAAGGCAGATCCGTCTGGATTGTACAAAACAGGCACTGATTGATAATCTTGTTGGGCAAACCATTCAACAAACTCATCTTCTGTTTTTTCCCCTTGCATTCCAGGCGCCATAACCGTGAGAATCTCAAAGTCCCGGTCCTTTTCTTCAACTAATTTATTGAGTTCAGGCATGCTTTGGCGACAAGGACCACACCAAGTCGCCCAGAATTTTAAGTAAACCTTTTTACCTCTGTAGTCAGAAAGTTTAACCGTGTTCCCCTTCATATCCTTTAGCTCAAAGTCACTCGCTTCTTTTCCTACTAAAGGATGTTTGCTAGCGGTTGTGTTGGTCATTGATTGATTATCCATGGATTGATTGTTCATGCCACTTTCGGACTGATTCATAGAGCAAGCAGTCAGGATAGATAGAGAAAGAAGCGAAAAACAAGCGTATTTAATAACTTTCATAATGAGTAAACCTCCATTTGATTTATGAAAAGATAGCAGACAAGCTATTCAATTGTCCCAAAAGTAACAAAATCCCCATAATGATGATGATCAAGCCACCAATTTTCTTCAGTAACAAGAGATGAGGTTTTAGACGATTAAAGTATGGGAGAACGATTCCAGATGCTAGAGCTAGGAGTAAGAATGGAATAGCCATCCCTAATGTATAAATGAAAAGGTAAACGGCTCCCATAAGGGCATCTTGGCCATTGGATGCTGCTAAGGCAAGTACAGAGCCAAGAACAGGACCGATACATGGCGTCCATCCAAAGCTAAAACCAAGTCCAAGGAGAAAAGCTGAAAATAATTCATTCTTGTGCTTGTTTGCCCCGAAATCCATTGTCTTCTGTTTCTCTAGGAAATTAAAATGAAAGACTTCCATCTGATGAAGACCAAGGATAATGATCAACGCTCCCATCAGGTAACGGAACCAGTTGGTGTACATGATCTGACCAAGCAAACCTGCCCCAAAACCAATGAGGAGGAAAATAACAGAAATCCCTGCGATAAAACACAAGGTCTTTACAATCCCATGCCAGCGAATCTTTTTCCCAAAAATCTGAACGGATTTTTCCTGATCGCTTCCTAGCAAGACGCCGATATATACCGGAAGCAATGGAAAGACACAGGGAGAGAAAAAGGAGAGAATGCCTGCCAGAAAGACCGTAAAGGAGAAAACAATTTGATTCATAAAACACTCCGTATATTGATATGCTACACCTAGTATAACACTCCAACAGCTAAATTAAAAATTTCTGCTACGCTTTGATTATTAAATATTCATTTAGAAACTAGTTTCAAAACCAAACAAAAACTCCAAAGAACATAACTTTGGAGTTCAATTGACTACCTATTCCTCTTCTGCACTTTGTTTATTTGGCAAGAAAAGCGAAAGGACAATACCAACTATTGCTGGTAGTAACCATGGGAGGGATTGAGCAGCAAACGGCAAGTGCTTAATGATGTTTGCTAGTCCTGCAAGTTTAAAGGTACTTGACAGAACATCTGCAATCGCAACCAAGCTAACTAGAAACATAGTCAGCTGCATTCCTGGTTTTGATAATTGAGTAAATTTATTTACAATCACAATTAACACAATAGTAATGGTGATTGGATAGAGGATCATCAAAACAGGCAATGAATAGGCAATAATGGCACTCAAACCAAGATTGGCAATGGAGAATCCAATCAAGGTAAAGAGAGTTGCATAGACCTTGTAAGAAATTTTAGGGAAGGTTTTATGGAAGAATTCCCCTGTCGATACGATCAAACCGGCTGTTGTTGTGAAACAAGTCACCGTCACCATACCTGCAAGGAAGATTTGAGCAACTGGGCCAAAGATAGCCTTGGTAGCTTCTGAAAGGACATAAACACCCTTATTGGCATCGGAAGCCATCACTTCTGCTGGAATTGGGAAGTGATTTCCAAGATAACCCAATCCAATATACAAAATACTAAAGCCAATGGCTACAACGATGCCAACAATCCAGATCGTTTTAATGTATTCTTTCTTGCTGGTGAAACCAAGTTGATTAAGAGTAGTCACTGCAATGACGCTAAAGGCTACTGAAGCAAGAGCATCCAAGGTGTTATACCCTTCAAGGAAACCTTGACCAAAGGCAGATGCTTGGTAGGCTTCTGTTGCCACTTGAGGCGCGTGTCCGCTGTACTTGAGAGCACCAAGGACAACGAGTACAACAATCAAGATAGCAAAGACAGGTGTTAAAATCCGACCAATACTATCTAGGATTTTAGAAGGATACAAGGCAATCAAATAGGCCAAACAGAAATAAATCAAGGTAAACATAAAGAGACTCAGTCTACCACTTGATTGTCCTAACAGTGGAGCGATACCAACCTCGTAAGAAACAGTAGCTGTTCTTGGAATGGCAAAGAAGGGACCAATAGACAGATACAAGGCTACCAGATAAACGATGGCAAACCAAGGAGCAATTTTTCGTGAAATCTCATGGATATACCCTTTAGGATTGAGTGTACCAACAATCAAGGTAATAATCGCAATCCCTACTCCTGATAAGACAAATCCAGCAATAGCTGGCCAAAAATGGCTACCCGACTGGGCACCTAGCGCAGGTGGAAAGATCAAATTCCCTGCACCGAAGAAAATACCAAATAACAGCAAACCTGTTAAGGAACCTTTTCGTAACATGTGTTCTCCTTTACATTTTTCAATCTTTTCTAGTATAACAGCTTTTATCCGCCACGGCAATTCTTTTTATCTGAATCTATTGAATTTCTCATGACAGTTGAGGCTTTCAACAATATTGAACGGTTGTGGAGTTAATGAGCACGTTTTAGTCAATTGTGTTACAATTGAACTACTACTACATTTAGGTGTCATCATGTTTTTTTATATATTCTGGTTGGTTCCAGCTACCATTTTTTTATTTTTCTTTTTGAACGACCGCAGACGACTGATCAATGCTTATCTTTTTTCAATAAGTTTCGGCATTTTTCTCCTGATTTCAGCACTTTTACTGGTCGTACGAACAAGGATCTGGTTTAACCAGCAGATTGGTATCATTGTTTTTTCAGTACTTGCTATCCTTGTTTTACTCAGCATTATTTTCTCAACTATTTTTCTTCTTTTTAACGGCCGTCAAATGATATCTTTTGAAGGCAAAAGGTTGGCTAACCTCCTCTCACTCCTATATGGGATCTTTATTATCGGCGCCTTGGCGCTACATTTCCTTCCTGATTTCCCTGGAAAAGATATCTTGATTTACCCAACAGACTTCGCGCTCTTTTACTCGACCTTTCTTTATCTCTCTTATGTCTTTTATGGGACCTTTTGTAATTACTTCCCTATCAGTAAGGAACCGGATGTTATCATCGTCCTTGGCTCCGGTTTGATTGGGGATAAAGTCCCACCACTTCTAGCCCAGCGTCTAACTAAAGCAAAGACTATCTATGAGCAATTCGAGGGGCGACCAAAACTGATTGTTTCTGGTGGACAAGGTGCTGATGAGTTAACCTCAGAGGCGGAAGCTATGGCAAGCTACCTGATGGAACAGGGTGTACCACAGGAAGACATTTTGATTGAGGATCGTTCTCGAACGACTTTTGAGAATCTGACATTTAGTAAGGCTATTCTTGAAGATCATGGACTAGGAAAGAGTGTCCTTGTGGTGACCAATTCCTTTCACGCTCTTCGGGCTGGTGTCTTTATGAGACGATTAAAAATCCCTGGACGCAGTGTCGGTTCAAAAACAGCTTTTTATTATCTCCCATCAGCTTGGATCCGAGAAACGGTTGGGCTAGTTTCTATCTATTGGAAATGGCATGCTGCTTTCTTAGCTTTTCTATTTCTGCCTTGGTTCTTTTCACAAATCATGAGACTGATTGAGTTCATTATTCAGCATCTAAACTAAAAACCATGGGATAACCCATGGTTTTCTTGTCTAATGATCACTAAAGCGTCTGTATTCAATACGGAAATCAAAGTAATTCTCTGCTTGCAGCTTATGGAAGATGTCCCGATAAGCCTCTTCATCAAATTGATCGCCTCGATAAAGAATCTCAAAACTCAGATC
The DNA here is from genome assembly GCF_022240605.1 of Streptococcus sp. DFI.7.26. NCBI lineage: Bacteria > Bacillati > Bacillota > Bacilli > Lactobacillales > Streptococcaceae > Streptococcus > Streptococcus sp. DFI.7.26. Next base: position 509,125 of record NZ_JAKOGN010000001.1, read on the forward strand.
ATCGTATTCTAAAAAGGCATTGGCTGTTTTGAAGCCGTTCCGCAAATAGAAGTCCATCCGAGCCCGTCGTTGTTCTAGATTATCACATTCTTCATCCAATCGCTCAACTTCTAACAACATGGTCCGTTGGTAAAATTCCACTAATTTTTCAATAATTTCTTGACCATAGCCGTGACTCCGCAAGTGAGGCATAATGGCAAAGAAACTGACGTAAAAGGCCTTAGCATTTGAAATAGCAAAGGCAAATCCGACAAATTCATCCTCATTGTAAAAAGCGAAAAAGTGAGCGTCGTCATTATCCGTATAGCGTAAAAACTCCGATAAAGGAATCCGTTCCTCTTCTGGAAAAGCTTCAATGTTAAGCCTTTCGACCTTATCCAAATCTGGGAACGTTTCAGTGATTAATTGGCTGGTTAAGCGCATAAAGCCTCCATTTCTGCTACGATTATAGCAAATAAAACAACCACCTTCAAGAAATCCGACTTCTAACAAAATGAAGTGTTTTGCCTAACAAAAAAGAGCGACTGCTCTTTTTTGACGTTTTTATTGAGCTTCTACTTTCTTGGAAAATTGGCTCATGTACAAGTCGTAATAGAATCCTTTTGCAGCCAAGAGAGACTCATGATTCCCTTGTTCGATGATTTGCCCCTCTTTAAGGACTAAAATCTTATCCGCTTCTTGGATTGTAGACAAGCGGTGAGCAATGACAAAGCTAGTCCGTCCCTTCATCAAGTTCTTCATAGCTTTTTGAATCAAGAGTTCCAGACGGGTATCCACTGAAGATGTCGCCTCATCCAAAATCAAAATTTTAGGATCAGCTAGCAGGGCGCGCGCAATGGTCAACAACTGCTTCTGTCCCAAAGAGATATTACTAGACTCTTGGTTCATCTCCATATTGTAGCCCCCCGGAAGCGTCCGGATAAAGTGGTCTACATTGGCAGCCTTGGCAGCAGCGACAATCTCTTCGTCTGTTGCATCCAAGTTTCCAAAGCGCAGATTTTCTTTAATGGTCCCTTCATAAAGCCAAGCATCCTGAAGAACCATCCCAAACTGCTTGCGATAATCTTGACGAGATAGGTCACGGATATCATGTCCATCTACCGTAATAGCCCCCTTGGTCACATCGTAGAAACGCATAAGAAGATTGATGAGCGTGGTTTTCCCAGCCCATGTCGGTCCGACAATGGCCACCATCTCACCAGGCTTGACCTCTAGGTTAAAATCACGGATCAATGGTTTATCTTCCACATATTGGAAGTCCACATGATTAAAGCTAACCTGTCCAGTCAATTCCTTGTCCAGAGCTTCATTTTTACCAAGTACTTCATCTGGTTCATCAAGTACTTCGAAGACCCGGTCCAGTGAAGATTTGGCACTTTGCAAGGTTCCAGCTAACTGGCTCAAGTTTTGAATAGGCTGATTGATCTGCCAGACATACTGGACAAAAGCCTGCATGTTCCCAACTGTCAAACGACCTGCAAGAACTTGAATGGCTCCGATAACTGCGACCAAAAGATAGGTCAAATCAGAGATTGCATTCAGAATAGGCATCATCAGTCCAGAAATAAAATTCGCTTTAAATCCAACTTGCTGCAGACGACGGGTAATGTCACGGAAATCTTCTTGCGATGATTCTTCCCGTACATAAAGTTTTAAGACGTTGAAGCCACTCAAGTTTTCCTGAACAAAACCATTTAAAGCCCCAAGGACATCAGCTGCTGCGATAATTAAATCGGCACCAATCATTATCTTCTTCCTATCATGACGATCCACTAGCACACCAATGGCAGGTCCCAAAATCGCATAGGGTAAAAAACCTACTAATGAAGCCATAGACAAGACCATCGCAGATCCTGTTTTTTCTGTAAGGTAAAAAATAATCGCCATTTGCAGGATGGCACTAGTGATTAATGATACTGCTTGCCCTGCCCATATTGCATAAAATTTTCGTTTCCAATTGTTGTATTTTTCCATTTATATTATCTCCTGCATATTATTTTGCTTGAATTTCTATTTTGAATAGCATTCTAGGCAATAAAAAATGCAGGCCAAACCCCACAATGTGGCTTTTGGTCTGCATACATACAATTTGGAAACATTCATATTAAAGACATAGTTAAATAAAGGTATAGTTAAATAACCAATATCCTCACCGTAACTAATGAATGCTCAATATCGTATAAATAAGCACAACAAAAAAGCCTATCATCGGGTATAGATTCTGCTTTTTTTATTGCCAGCTTATCTTAAACGCATTGAGGCTGTCATAGTTTCGGTTCCTCCTACATCTTTGTTTATATCAATTTATAGTATAACACAACAAGATGATATGTTCAATATAAAAGTTATGGAATGAGACTCATACTTCCAATTCGATGCCAGATTTAAAGGATATGACGAAGTTTTCTTCATAGACTGTAACGCTCTGGATTATCTTCCTTAGTAGCAAGCGATTAGCTTTCACAAAATCTTCTGTTTGTAGTTTTAAAAATTCATCAGGATTTTCTAACTCAACCTCAAAATATTTCATTTTACATTCCCTCATTTCATTTATTGATAAATTGAGTTTGCAAAAAAGAGTGGACAATTTTTGTCTACTCTTAACCTTTAAAATAGTTTTTTTTAATCGATTTGAAGTTGCCTAAATTATTACTTATTCGGTAAAATGAAGTATTGCTTTCAACAGATTTCCTTCAACTACACTTCACTTGATTCAAACAAGGTGGGTACATTTCTATTCCCACAAACTCCTTGTCAATGGAAACAAACACGTACCCACAGGGTAAATGGAAATAGAAACTGATAATTTCTAGCTATCACTTCTACTCATTCCAAAAATTTTCTCACTCTGATACTTACCCACCATAAAGCAAAAAGCCTTGCAATCAAGGCTTTCATTATCCCTTTCGTTCAAAGGTTTCTAAGCTTTTACGAGCAGAGCGACACACTCAGCGGTTCGCTATCTCCGTTCTGTCTGCGTGCTAGCACTTGTCAATCACGGACAGCTATCGCATGGGCGGAAGTAAATGCTAATCTTCGTCGTTTTACTCCTTGACTAGCAAACTTACCGCCTCAACATGATGTGTCTTTGGAAAACAAAGAATTAATCTCATCTAAAAAAATAACGGTATTGTGTCAAATGGTTGAGGTATTTCTTCTACTTCTTCTTTCGTTTCTAACACAACTTCACCCGATTTCACTCCAATTACTTTAGTCGTTTTAATAACTGTATCAGTAATTAGTATCTTTGCATCAATAAATCCCTTATATATCAAGTTTTTCTATTAGTCGTAATATGTACTCAAATCCTTTAAAATTCAATTTCAATTTTATCTCTAGAAATTCGATGTTTATTTATATCAAATTGTTTTAAATAAATTTCCAGTTTTCTAACTGATTTTTCATATAGATCAATTTGCTGAATTAGTTGTTTATTTAATTTTGCAACCTCATATTCTATATTCTTTAAAGTTACATTCTCGGGAATATTTAGTTTTGATAATTCATATCTTACTAACTTCCTACTACTCTTATCTATACTTTTATGATTAATAAACACTTCCGCCATCTTGTTTAAGGTGGCGATTTTTTCATTTATTTGAGTCAGTTTGATGTCTATCTCTGCTATTTCTGCGACCAGTTCGTCTTTGATGACCTGGTATTTTTTGTCTGTCTCTGTTAACTCAATCAAGAGGTTAATCTCAGAAATCTTTTCTTGAAGTCTTTCAACAGTCGGTCGTCTGTATGGTATTGCTCGACTATCGTTGGTTAGCTGTCTAATCAAGGTTCGTCCTTTTATATACTGATTCTTATCCGAATGTTCTTTGTTATAGATAAAGTATGAGGTTGTCTCACGGATATAGACTTTATATTTTGTCTGATTCTCTTCTTCAAGAATATCTAATTGATAGTTAGGAATGAAAATAAAACCGCTCTGCTTTACACCAAAAGACACCTTGATATAAACGCCCTCATCAACTAACTTCTCTATTTGGTGTCCTGCAAGTTCCACTTCAAATTCGTGAACGGCATCTCGCTTCTTCTTAAATTCCTCAAAGGCTTCCTCAATTTCTTCAGTGGCTACCTTCTCCTTATCACGTTCTTCTTGAAAAGCATGGTACTGCTCCTGTAAATTCTCTAAGCCTTCTGAATCACCGACTTCCTTATTTTTAAAATAATCTTGAAAAAAATTGACATCATATAATTTCTTATCACTTATTTTTTTATGACTCAGACTGAATTGCTTTCCATTTTCTTCAAGTATAAAGATTACATTTTTTTGTTTTAAGTCAATGGTTAGATTCAATTCTTTTGCTTTTGTTAGTAACTCTTCTAAAGAATTGACACGGTTCAACAAAAATTCTAAACGACTTTCAATCTCTTGCTTGGCAAAATGTGTACGAAAAAATTCTTCATCATATAAATCTCGTTTGCTGAGTTGGCGTCCTCGAATTGGTTTTGTCATTGCTCTATCCGTCATCATGAATCGACTATGCTTCTGACTAAAATCAATATGAACATGTAACTGCACCGCTTTTTCTAAAAAATCATCAAAGGACTTTGAGTGCTGCATCAAAAAATAAAGGCGTTGCTTCAATTCAAATTTATGACTAGACTGCCTATATTTTTGATAGTCACGGTAGGAGAAACGTTTTTCAATAATTTTCGCTCCAGCCACTTTAGAAATACGATCTGAAATCATACGAAGGTTTCGTTCCAAGGCATAATTCCATATCAACTTTTTATCTGAATTACGGTCAATGGCGTTGATTAGGATGTGATTATGAACATGATCATTGTCTGTATGAGTTGCCACGATGAAACGAAAACGGCCCCCTGTTAATTCCATCATGGTCTCATAACCAACGCGGTTAATTTCTTCAGGTGTCAGATTATCTTCAGGAGAAAATGATTGAATGAGGTGATGGGCATGGATATTTTGTTGATGTTTTTCTTGTCGGTCATTTCTGGATTCGTACAACTTGTCGTTATTGGTAAAGTTGACATTGTACATTTCTACCATTTCTTCATAGCTAGGGAAGTCTAAATAATTGCTCATGCCAAAATCAGATACCAATTTCAAATTGTCCGTTTTATCAGGATTGAGAATATACTTAATTAAACGCCTACGATATTTTTTTCCGTGTGTCGCAAAGTGTTTAGTGACTACCATAGAGCTCCTTCAATCTTTTCACTTCCACTTGAAATTCTTTCTCTACGCCAGTAATTAACTCACTAACTCCCTTACTCAATTCTTGTAACTGTTCCTGAGAAATCAAATGGCTTTGATTGATTGCACGCGCAATTTGATTAATGTTATTTCCAATCCGTCTCAATTCAAATACTAACTGGTCATAGGTATCCGTGTTAATGGTGACAAATGACATATTGGGATTCAACAACACTTTTCTGGCATAGACTGAAAAATTTTGACAGTGACTCTTGTCGATTCGCTCATTCAATTGATGTAACTCTGAATCTGTTAGAAATATTTTTTTGAGATTGGTACGATAACGATAAACCATAGTAGCCTCCTATCTCATGTATTTTTCACGAAATCCACGACTGAGCGGCTGTACTTGATTGACTTCCGCAATCAATTCTTGAACGCATGTCAGTAAGATTGAAACGTGTTCTTGAGTCACTTGGTGATTTTCTCTTGCGACAACTAGAACTTCATGCACATCTCGACTAATTTGTTCAAACTTTTGAGATTGCCAAAGGGAAAACCAACTTTCAAAAATTCTATCCTGATAATTCTTTTTCAACAAATTTTGACGAAGAAATTCTGAGAAACTATCCAGTTTTTGTTCCCTCATCATTTCTTTTATCTGTTTTTCTTCTTGTCTCGTGATCCTAAATTGCTTACGGATTAACTTAATTTCTTGTCCCATCCTACTATCCTTTCAACATTATACTTGTCTGACAGTGTCAGGCTGCCTCACATTGTCAGTACGCTTCCTAAAGACCTCACTCTCTTCTTGTTCGGTCTTTGCGAGCTCAGGCATTGTGGTCACAATACCCAAAAAATCATATCGCCAGCCGACCAAAACCTTTCTGTTTTGACAGCCAACGATAAGATAACTTGGTGGCTTCGCCCCCAAACCCCCATAGAAAATCAAAAATTGATTTTCTATGAATGATATTAGGATAACAGGGAAGATTTGGAAAAGATATCACAGCTAATATAGTTATGATTGACTTTCTCTGATTCTATGATAAAATTTCTGTAAACTAATATTTGGAGAAATAAAAATGCTGAGTCTAGATCAAATACATTTACTATTGAATACTCCTGAAGATGAGTTTCATGATTTTAAACAAAAATGGCATCATTCTAAAACTGAATTGGTGCGTGATATCTTAAATTTTGTCAATACATCACATCATGAAGATTGTTATATCATCTTTGGAATTGATAATATCACTTTAGATATAATCGGTGTAAACAATGATGATAATAGAAGAAATGAAGAAGATCTAACAGATTTACTAC